>NZ_JAECVV010000035.1:0-550 GCF_016055145.1 Thermoactinomyces sp. CICC 23799 | reverse complement strand
ACACCCGAAGTCGGTGAGGCAACCTTTTAGGAGCCAGCCGCCGAAGGTGGGGCAGATGATTGGGGTGAAGTCGTAACAAGGTATCCCTACCGGAAGGTGGGGATGGATCACCTCCTTTCTAAGGAGCTCATTTCGAGCAAAAACGATTTTTTCAAAGAGTCATGTCTCGCACTCTTTAGTTTTGAAGGAATACACGGGCCTATAGCTCAGTTGGTCAGAGCGCACGCCTGATAAGCGTGAGGTCAGTGGTTCAAGTCCACTTAGGCCCACCACCTTCTTAATGTGGGGCTATAGCTCAGCTGGGAGAGCACCTGCCTTGCAAGCAGGGGGTCAGCGGTTCGAATCCGCTTAGCTCCACCATGACGCACCTTGAAAATGAGATATGGAAGAAGCATGACGAGGTTGAAGAGACTCGTATGACGAGAATCTTCACACGTCACTTGTCAAGTTGCAATCACCGGGAGAAGTAATCTCCAAGAGAGCCAGTAGGGTAAGCTACTAAGGGCACACGGTGGATGCCTTGGCGCCAGGAGCCGATGAAGGACGGGAC
>NZ_JAECVV010000034.1:0-576 GCF_016055145.1 Thermoactinomyces sp. CICC 23799 | reverse complement strand
GAAACCTCTTGAAATTCAAATGTCGAGTGGTTATGAAAAATACCCGGGAACTTTAATATTGGATCAGCATGTATTTTTGCATGCATAAAAAAGACCGTCTATATCGGACGGTCTTTTTTTATTCCAAACTGGATTCAATGAACCGGCTTTGTATCTCGTCTAACTTTTTCATATGATAACCTCCTATTTCATTAGTCAATCTCCTGGCACGCCACTTACATAGTGAACGAAAATACCACTGTGTCACGTTCGTGCAGGTGGCCGCCTTCTTTGCTGGCGAAACTCTGACTGATATTTTTTGAATTGAAGATTCTCACAGCAGAAAAGTTGAATGAATGAAGAATTTTTATTTTAACTCTTTTCTCTCTGTGATTGATTTCTTATAAAAACTCTTGATAAATAAACAAAAACGTTTTGTTTTTTTAAGCCGGAATTATTTATATTTTTCTTTTTATAGTTATTTATTTATAATGTTGTCTGTGTAACTGTGGTTTGAACTGTGAAATGAACTGTGCTTTAACAAAATAAAGAATCCCACAGCCAAAAATGGCCATGGGAAAGGGTTTGATGATTTCA
>NZ_JAECVV010000033.1:0-599 GCF_016055145.1 Thermoactinomyces sp. CICC 23799 | reverse complement strand
AACGATAACAACATTAGTTAAAAAGTATTTTGATGTGAGAAAGATTGAGCATTTTGTTTATTCAAATGGAACGGAAAAAGATAAATATAAAGGGGACATACCTTCTGTTTTTAAAATGTTGAAAAACGGAGGGGATCCTGATTTTGCATTAACCATAACATTAGATGTTTATGAAAAGAATGGCCAATATGAACAGGGAATCCAAAACTTTTTAAAAGAACTAAAAGGGTTGAATTTTAATGAGACCGGAGTAGCTGTTTTTGTTTACGATGACAAGCTAAAAACGGCACCAGAGGGTGCCAAAGAGAGTGATTACCTCTTATATCGCTATAATATTCCTATAGATGACATCCAAAATATAGATATAGATAAACACGATCTGGATCAATATAAAACAGTAATCAAAGAATAAAGAAACGGGGATGGGCGAAAGAAAAATGGCCCATCCCTAAATTTATGGCTAAATTACTTGGACAGCATTTATATAATGATCTTAGTGGTTGTTTGATGAGAAGAAAGGAGTGGAAAAGGTGAATATCCAAAGAAGCTGGATCGTTTTCATTCTGTTGTTTGTATTCCTTGTGGCTGGATGCACAGGA
>NZ_JAECVV010000032.1:0-648 GCF_016055145.1 Thermoactinomyces sp. CICC 23799 | reverse complement strand
ATGATCATAAACAAAAGGAGAAACCGAACAAAATGTTTTCCCATACATTCGACGGGTACGAAAATCCGTAACCCCGTTTCCTCCTTTCTTATTTCTTTAAGTATATTGTATAGGAAACAATTATTAATTTTAAAAAAATATCCGGCTCCTAGACAATTGAATTTCTAACTAATTTTTAACAAATTGCATTTGATTTTTAATTTAAAAAAATAAACCTGCTCTTTTGCAGGTCAAGCAATGTGCTTCAGTTTTTGTGTATATTGAATTTTCAGGTGTTCGAGTTTCTCAAGATCCATTTTTAGGCGAATATTGATAATCAATACAACCGCCGAAAAACCTCTTGAAATCAGAGGTTAGACGGGTTATTATTTTCAACAAAGAACTTGATTGCATCTCATTTTGAGAGTTGAAACCCACTCTTCGATGCAAATTCTCAGACTGGATCCATGGACGTCAAAATGGTTACACCTCTTCTAGAGGATTGAAACAAAAAAGCCCTCTCCGGTAATGGAGAGGGCTTTTAATTATTGTCCTGGCATGTGGAGATAGTGGAACGAATTGGCTAGATTTAATAAGTAACAAAAAATCTTACGTTACTTTTCAAAAGAGGAAAGTCCAGATAACCACCGAAACCTCTTGAAATTCAAA
>NZ_JAECVV010000031.1:0-728 GCF_016055145.1 Thermoactinomyces sp. CICC 23799 | reverse complement strand
CTCATTGATTTCGGGAACCTCAAATCCTCCGCCGCCGGCATGGGCTGAAACCGGAAAAATAACCATGGCAGCGAAAAGAAACAAGAACAAAAGGCTCCCGTCACGTAATCTTTTCATCTTGGCAACCTTTCACCTCTTTACCTGTGAGTCCGTTTCATTAAAGACTTTGAAATCGATGGATTTTCTTCCTTTTTCTTTTGCCAATATTAATAATTATAATAAAAAATTCCATATTTGAGTTAAAAAATGAAGGAATAACTTGATAAATTATCCTTTGTCGACTTGCGATAAGGCAAAAAGATGGACAGAACAAATTTTCTGCCCATCTTTTTTAATGTTGGATCACGGTTTTATATTGATCCAAATCAAGGTTTTCGATATTCACTTTTTGGATGTTTGGGATGTGAATGTTATAGCGATATAACAAATATTTATTTTCATCTTTGGCAAGATCAGCGTTTAACCGGTCATCGTAAACATGGAATTCGAATCCGATCTCATGAAAATTCATATCCCTTAATTCTTTTAGAAATGACTTGATATTTTCGGGAGTCTGTCCGCCGTTTTCATATATTTCACCGGTCACCTCCAAGATATACTTTTCATTCCCTCCATTCTTCAACACGTCAAAGATGGAAGGAACATTTCCGGTATATCTCGTGTCTTTGGCAGTTCCGTCATTATAGGAAACATGGTCAACGCTTCTCACACTCATATGTTTGTTCAAT
>NZ_JAECVV010000030.1:0-776 GCF_016055145.1 Thermoactinomyces sp. CICC 23799 | reverse complement strand
AGGCAGATGCTCTCCCAGCTGAGCTAAGCGTCCGTTTTTGGTGACCCGTAGGGGATTCGAACCCCTGCATGCCAGCGTGAAAGGCTGGTGTGTTAAACCACTTCACCAACGGGCCAAGATGGCAAATAAATGGCTCCTCAGGCAGGACTCGAACCTGCAACCTACCGGTTAACAGCCGGGCGCTCTACCATTGAGCTACTGAGGAACGTTATCTTGGAGCGGGTGAAGGGAATCGAACCCTCGCATTCGGCTTGGAAGGCCGATGTTCTACCACTGAACTACACCCGCATATGGAGCGGAAGACGGGATTCGAACCCGCGACCCTCGCCTTGGCAAGGCGATGCTCTACCCCTGAGCCACTTCCGCATTATATTGGTGAGCCATGAAGGACTCGAACCTTCGACACCCTGATTAAAAGTCAGGTGCTCTACCAACTGAGCTAATGGCTCACAACCTGGCTGGGGAAGCAGGATTCGAACCTGCGCATCACGGAGTCAAAGTCCGTTGCCTTACCGCTTGGCTATTCCCCAGCGTATATGATATGTGGTGGAGGGAGTAGGATTCGAACCTACGAAGGCAAAGCCAGCGGATTTACAGTCCGCCCCAGTTGACCACTTTGGTATCCCTCCATATATGGTGGACGCTGACGGGATCGAACCGCCGACCCTCTGCTTGTAAGGCAGATGCTCTCCCAGCTGAGCTAAGCGTCCGTTTTTGGTGACCCGTAGGGGATTCGAACCCCTGCATGCCAGCGTGAAAGGCTGGTGTGTTAAACC
>NZ_JAECVV010000002.1:0-355027 GCF_016055145.1 Thermoactinomyces sp. CICC 23799 | reverse complement strand
ATCCCGGAGGATGATTCTCCCGCTCGACTTGCATGTATTAGGCACGCCGCCAGCGTTCATCCTGAGCCAGGATCAAACTCTCCAAAAAAGTTTGATATGAACTCTCAAGAATTAACGAGTCATGTCTTCACTCTTCAGTTTTCAAGGAACACTTCATTTCGTTTTGTTTTGCTGCTCTCTCGCAGCGACAATTATGATACTACCACCTTATCAGACATAAGTCAACACCTTTTTTCGATTTTTTTTATAGACCAATAAAAATTATTTTCACGGCCACCAGATAAACGATTCCCGGAATCCCCAAACAGCCGGTGACAAACGCCGTCCAAAGGTTAATCGGGATGTGGAGTTGCACATATTGCCCCAGCAAGTTCAAAACAAACAAAACCAATGCCCCCACAGCGGTCGACAACACTCCTTTTCCCATCCACATCAGCGGTTTTTTTACCGACCGGTTGACCACCATAAAAAACATCATACCCAACAAGCCGGTGACCACCCACCATTGATATTCCAACAAACCCATCCCTCCCCGGATCTTTTTCAGAATCGGAATCAAGACAAAAAGACAAAATAAGTATGAAAACCAAAAACAAAATCCAATCGCAACCGGACATCCGTACAAAGTCTGACACTTCTCCCCATGGGTTCCGGCTGCGACTTTCCTGGAACAAAAACGGATACATTCCCCCTCTCAATCGTTTTTCCATAATCCGCAGCGTCCCCTATTTCAGCCGCTCTTTTTGCAAAAATAAAAGCGACAGCTTCCCGGGAAGTGTCGCTTCCATTCTATGCACAAGGTTGTCTGTTTCATGATCAATTTTTTATAACTCGTGTCTTCCTTCCAGCGCTTTGGCCAAGGTGACTTCATCCGCATATTCCAAATCCCCGCCGACCGGCAGTCCGTGGGCGATACGCGTCACCTTCAGCCCGAAAGGTTTGGTCAAACGGGACAAATACATTGCCGTCGCTTCCCCTTCGATGTTGGGATTGGTTGCCAGGATCAGCTCCTTCACTTTTTCGTCTTCCAGCCGCTTCAACAGCCCGGGAATGTTCAAATCATCGGGTCCGATTCCCTCAATGGGGGAAATCGCCCCGTTCAATACATGATATAAGCCATTATATTCACGAGTCCGTTCCATGGCGATCAAATCTTTGGTGTCTTGCACCACACAAATGGTTGACTGGTCCCGGTTTTTATCGGAACAGATATAGCAAGGATCCTGATCCGTGATATGCCCGCAAACGGAACAATGGCACAAATCCCGTTGCACCCGGACCAATGCTTTGGCCAAATCCAAAACGTCCTCTTCTTCCATGGTCAATACATAAAAAGCCAGCCGTTGAGCCGTTTTGGGGCCAATCCCCGGCAAGCGCATGAATCCCTCAATCAGTTTTGAGATTGGTTCAGGCACATACAACGTTCCCACCTCTGGTCACTTTAAAATAATCCGGGGATATTCAAACCGCCTGTAAATTTCCCTAAATCTTTGGCTACCAGCTCCTCGGCCTGTTTCATCGCTTCATTGATTGCGGCGGTGATCAAATCCTGCAACATTTCCACATCATCCGGATCCACAACTTCCGGGGAGATCTCAATCCCCAATAATTGCTTATGGCCGTTCATCCGCACTTTCACCACACCACCGCCGGCCGTTCCTTCCACTTCCTTTTTCTCCAGTTCCTGTTGGGCTTTCGCCATTTCCTGCTGCATTTTTTTCACTTGTTTCAGCATCTGATTCATGTTCCGCATCCGTCATCGCCTCCTAAACTTTCGGTTCATTCTCATCGGAAACTTTGATGATTTCTTCGCCGAACAAATCCACGGCTTTTTTCACAATGTCTTCTTGCAAAGACTCCGGTTCCGGTTGGGGGCCGCTCTTATTCCCGGAAGCCGGAAGATTCCGCGCCGAAGCTTGTTTCTTCCAATCATCCAGCATCACGGTTTTCAGTCGCATCCGTTGCCCCGTCATCTGTGAAAGAATTCCTTCAATTAAAGACTTGTTGCTTTCTTTTTCGGTTGTTTCACGGTGAATTTTGCTTTTAAAAGCAACGATCACGGCGTCATCGGTGGCTCCGACCGGTTCACCGTCAATCAACCAGGCATGGACCGTGATTTTTTCCTCTTTCACCCGCTGAAGCAATTCAGGCCAGATCTTTTTGATCCGGGCTCCTTGTTGCTCGGACAGCTTCTCCAACCATTGCCGGCTCAGTGCCGGTGCGGAAGATTTGACAACCGGAGAAGACGGGACAGGACGGTTCCCGGGTGCCGGGGAGATTTCTTCCTTCACAGCCGCTGTGTTTTTTTCCTGGCGAATCCAACTTTCCAACTTTTCAATCCGCTCTTCCAGCTTTGCCACCAGATCCGGCTCCACATTTTTAGGATCGCTTCCAAAAACATCCGCCAGACGGACCAGGGCCATCTCCAACAACACGCGGGGATGAGTCACCCATTTCATCTGTTGTTCCGAATGAACCAACACATCCAGCATCCGGGAAAGACGGTGATGTGTCAACTTCCCCGCAACCTTTTCCACCGATTTCATCCACTGTGTTCTTCCTTCGCGCTCCATCAAGGAAGGTGCAGTTTTAAACAGCAACAAATCCCGGCAAACATGGATGAAATCCTGAACCAACTTTTCAGGCTCCACGCCGCTTGCAATACACTCCTCCAGCTTTTGCAGGGCGGAAGGCATCTTCTGTTCGACCAAATCGACGAAAATCGAAAGCACCATCTCCCTCGACGCACTTCCCGTCACGGCTTGCACCGCTTCAATGGTCAAGGAATCCCCACTGAAAGCCAACGCTTGATCCAGGAGACTCAGCGCGTCCCGCAGTCCGCCGTCGGCGGTTTGCGCAATGGAGATCAAGGCTTCATCATCAAAGGAAATATCCATCGACCGGCAAATCGTTTTTAAACGGTTCACGATCTTTTCAAAGGAAATGCGGCGAAAAGTGAATCGCTGACAGCGGGAAATAATCGTTGGAGGAAGTTTATGCGGCTCCGTGGTAGCCAGAATGAAAATCACATGCTCCGGAGGTTCTTCCAATGTTTTCAACAGTGCATTAAATGCTTCTGTGGTCAACATATGAACCTCATCAATGATATACACCTTGTAACGGACTTCGGTCGGCGCATATTTCACCTTGTCGCGCAGATCACGGATCTCATCCACTCCCCGGTTGGATGCCGCGTCAATTTCGACCACATCCATCAGGGAACCTTCGGTGATGCGCCGGCAAGCTTCGCATTCATTGCAAGGCTCTTTGGCCGGGCCGTGAACACAGTTCACTGCTTTGGCCAAAATCTTTGCCGCGCTGGTTTTCCCCGTTCCGCGCGGTCCGTTAAACAAATAAGCATGGGTAAGGTGTTTTTCGTTTAATGCATTCATCAATGTTTTTGTCACATGTTCCTGACCGACTAAATCCTCAAAGCGTTGCGGTCTCCAAACGCGATACAATGCCCGATAGGACACACCCAACACTCCAACTTGTTCCCCTCAACGGGGGCATATTCATGGTCTTTACTATCATACTACACTGAAAACCTTTTTTCCAAAAGAAACAACCCACTGCCTGTGGGAAAAGATCCATCATCTTATCGGCAGTGGGTTTTATGTTTTAATGAGCGGCAAGTAAACTTTCACCTTGGTGCCTTTCGGTCCGGACTCAATTTTGATTTCTCCGTCAATCTCCCGCAAAATCTGACGGCAAATGGGAAGTCCCAGACCGGTTCCGTTCTCTTTGGTTGTAAAAAACGGTTCATATATTTTTTCCAAAACATGAGGTGGTATTCCGGGTCCGGTATCCATGATCTCCACAACCACATGTTTTCTTTTCTCATTTGTTTTCAGTCGAATCGTCAGCAGGCCGCCATCTTTCATTGCTTCAATCGCATTTTTGGAAACATTGAGAAAAACTTGTTTCAACAACTCCCCATCTGCTTCAATCATCGGAATCGTCGTCAGTTGCCGTTTGATCATCACATCAATGTTATAGAGAAGTGCTTCGTTTTTGATGATGGGCAGGATGTCGTTGAAGACCTTCGTCACATTCACGGATTGGACGTTTAAATGCCGTGGTTTGCTCAGCATCAAAAATTCCCCGACAAGGCTGCTGATCCGGCTGATCTCCCTTAACATAATATCGATATACCCGTGTTCTTTCTGCTGTCCGTTTTCCTTCATCTTATGCCCGATCACCTGTAAAAATCCCCGGATCGCCGTGAGGGGATTGCGAATTTCATGCGCGGTTCCGGCTGCAATCTGACCGATGGTCGCCAAACGGTTGTTTTGCTGAACCTGCTGCCTCAAAAGCTGCATCTCGGTTTGGTCCTCGATCATCAAAATTTGCCCTTTCAAGCCGCTTTCACTGTCTTCAAACGTGTGAAACCGCATCAGCAGGCACCGCGGTTCTTCCCCGTCCGGGCACCAGTCCAATTCCAGCTTCCGCTTCTCTTTGCGGGAATGCAAAATGGAGAACAACCGGTCCCTGTACTTTTTCGGCAACCCCAACTGAATCACGGCATCCCGGAATGACCGGTACATCATTTTTGATTTTTCCAACCCCAACAGCCTTGCTGCCGCTTGATTGATTTCCACGACATTCAACCGGTCATCAACCACGATAACTCCCAAGTGGATTTTTGAAATTAACTGGACGGCCAAACGCTCATAGGGTGTCACAGGATAAAATGTGTATAAATGGATTGACCCATGATCTCCATTTCCTGCTAACGCCTTTGTGTTCATATTCATCATCTTCGCACCGCCACATTAAAAGCTTCCCTTCTGTCCTTCGTGCTTACTTTTTGCAACGAACGATTCATTGGAATCACATGAGATCCACAAGTGAACAACTTCTCCCATCACAACCGCAAACAACCGACACCAAAATGGGAAGTTCCCATCGTTTTTTGATAACAACCTGCTGTGTACGGGCAACATGCCACAAATAATTCTAACTTTTTATTCGCTGTTTACCTTTTTCTTCCTTCTTTAAGAAAAAATTTTCCATTCAAATGCTAAAAAAAAACACCTTGTGCCCAAGGTGCGTTTTCCAAAGATGTCTATGTACCGCGCACCTGTCTCCGACGTGTCTTGCCCGAGCGGCCCCTGAACCATCAGCTCAGACCAGGCACCCCTGCGGCACACGACCGGTCTCCCTTAGTGCTGCTTCCGTCAGGACCTGACACGGTTCGGAAGTGATCGTTGCGCAGGACCCGATCATCAACACGGATGATCCAGACCAGCCTCACACAAAGCACGCCTCGGACAGGCATCGACCCCGTTATAGCGGATTACGGGCTACAGGGCACCGCTACCTCCCCGTCTAGCGCGGTGTTTCCATCATAACACAAGCTTGGCGTCAGAATCAATGGCAGGATCAGGATTTTCCGGGACCTCCCTTCTTCATTGACAAACCTGTATAGACAGGAGTACAATTTGGTTACATGAAAGGCCTTTCATTTTTTGTATTCCCTTTCCTGTATATACAGGTGACCGATTCCAACACGGGGATAAGGAGGAAAATAATGGCGAAAGGTTTCTCTTTTGACTTTTTTCAACGTGTCGGCCGCTCCATGATGGCCGTGGTTCTCATTCTTCCGCTTGTTTCGATTTTGATGGGACTGGGCGGCGTGATTTTAAATCCCAATGTCCAAGAGTTGATTCCTTTCTTGAGCAGCAACGGCTGGCAAGTCACCGGGGAATTGATGCAACGGGCGGGACAAGCCGTTTTTAATAACCTTCCCGTCCTGTTTGCCGTGGCGATTGCCATCACCTGGACCGGCAAAGGAATGGCCGGGTTCTCGGCACTGATTTCGTTCTTCATCATGCATACCACCCTCGGGGCGTTGATTGATATCACCAGGATCAAGCTGAACGAAAAACTGCTGGGAACCGAACTTGGCATTGAAACCATGCAAATCGGTGTGTTCGGCGGAATTTTAATCGGTTTTTTGACTGCTTATCTTTACAACCGCTTTCATAAAGTGGAATTGCCTGATTCGATTTCCTTGTTCAGCGGGGAACGGCTGGTCCCCATCGTTTCTTCGTTTGGGGCCATCTTGTCTGCAGTGGTTCTTTACTTCATCTGGCCGCCGGTCGGAAACGGGATTTTTGTTTTGGGGAACTATATTGCCACCCATACCAACCCGTTGATTGTGGGATTGTACGGCGGGCTTGAAAAACTGCTCATCCCGTTCGGGTTGCATCATATTTACAATACCCCCTTGCTGTTCACGGATATCGGCGGCGCTTACACTTCGTTGGACGGCGCCCGCATCGTGGGGGACCAAAACGTTTATATTTCCCAAGTGATCGACAAACTGCGTGACCCGTCGATTGCCATTACCGGAGGCACCTACATCGCAGGAAAATTCATCCCGGTGATGTTCGGATTGCCTGCCGCGGGTTTGGCCATCATTCATACGGCAAAACCGGGCAAACGAACAAAAACCAAATCGTTGATCGTGGCGGCTGCCGTCACCGCTTTGTTGACCGGAATCACGGAACCGCTGGAATTCACATTCCTGTTTGTTGCCCCGGTCTTATATGCCATTCATGCCGTTTTGACCGCCATCGCTTTCGGGCTGGTCAATGCTTTGGGCATGCACGGCGGGTTTGCCGGCGGCTCCGGGCTGATTGACTTCATCTTGTTCAATGTACTGCCCAACCACTCCAATGCATGGCTTGTCACCATCGGGCTCGGCCTTGTCTTTGCGGTGATTTACTATTTCACGTTCCGGATTTTGATCCAAAAAATGAACCTGAAAACACCGGGGCGTGAAGATGATCACGAAGAAACCCGTCTCCGCACCAAAGACGAGTTCCGCGAAAAAATCGGCATCCAATCAGGAAGCAAAGAAAAAGAAAGCAAAAGCAGCCAGGCCGCTCTCATTTTGGAAGCTTTGGGCGGCAAAGATAACATTGTCAAACTGGACGCCTGCATCTCCCGCCTCCGCGTCGGGGTCAAAGAAATTGACAAAGTGGATGAAAACCGGCTGAAAGCATTGGGCGCTGCCGGTGTCATCAAAAAGGGAGACGGGATTCAGGCGGTGTTCGGGACGAAATCATCCATCATCAAAGAAGAAATCCAAGAGTTGATGTAGCATACAAGGAGGTTTTTTTGTTGGCGGAATGGTGGAAAAAAGCTGTTGTCTACCAGATCTATCCAAAGAGCTTTTATGACACGACAGGGAACGGAACAGGAGATTTAAGAGGAATCATTCAGAAGCTGGACTACCTGAAAGAGCTGGGGGTTGATGTTTTGTGGCTGACGCCGGTTTATGAATCCCCGCAAAACGACAACGGATATGATATCAGCAATTATCACAAAATCCATGAAGAATACGGAACGATGGAGGATTTTAAAGAACTTCTCCATCAGGTGCACAAACGCGGCATGCGATTGATCATGGATATGGTGGTCAACCATACTTCCACCGAGCATGAATGGTTTCAAGCATCCCGTTCTTCCAAAGAAAATCCGTACCGTTCGTATTACATCTGGAAAGACGGCAAAGACGGGAAGGAACCGAACAATTGGCAATCCAAATTCGGGGGTTCCGCTTGGAAACGGGACGAAAAAACCGGCCAATATTACCTGCATTTATTTGATGAAACCCAAGCGGATTTAAACTGGGAAAATCCGGAGCTGAGACAAAAAATTTACGAAATGATGCGTTGGTGGCTGGATCTGGGCGTGGACGGCTTCCGGTTGGACGTGATCAACCTGATTTCCAAAGATCAACGGTTCCCCGACGACGACGGATCCGTCCCTCCCGGGGACGGCCGCAAATTTTACACCGACGGCCCGCGCATCCACGAATTTATGCAAGAGATGAACCGGGAAGTGTTTTCCCGCTATGATATCATGACCGTTGGCGAAATGTCGTCCACGACCATTCCGCATTGCATTCAATACACCCGTCCGGAAAACCGCGAGTTAAACATGGTTTTTCAATTCCATCATTTGAAAGTGGATTACCCGGGCGGGAAGAAGTGGGAAACAGGTCAAATGGATTTTGAAGCATTAAAACGAATCCTTTCCACCTGGCAGACGGAAATGCAAAAAGGCGGCGGCTGGAACACCTTGTTTTGGTGCAACCATGATCAGCCGCGGGTGGTTTCCCGCTACGGCAATGACGGGCCCTACCACAAAGAATCGGCCAAAATGTTGGCCACCGCCATGTATTTGATGCATGGAACCCCGTTTATTTTCCAAGGGGAAGAAATCGGCATGACCAACCCGGACTTTACGTCCATCGACGACTACCGGGATGTCGAAACACGGAATATGTATCACATTTTGCGTGAGCAGGGAAAAACCGAGGAAGAAGTGATGCAAATCATCCGGCAAAAATCCCGCGACAACGCGCGCACCCCGATGCAATGGACGGCGGGGAAGCACGGAGGCTTCACCAAAGGAACCCCTTGGATTCCCGTTGCACCGAATTACCGGCAAATCAATGTGGAACAAGCCTTGAAAGACAAGGACTCCGTTTTTCATCATTACAAACGGCTCATTCAGCTGCGGAAAGAGCACGATGTCTTGATCAACGGCACTTTTGAACCCGTTCAATTGGATCACCCGGACGTCTTTTCCTATCTGCGGCACGGCCGGAATGAAAAATGGCTTGTGATCAATAATTTCTTCGCTCATTCCACCCGTTGGCATCTGCCGTCTTCCCATGTGTTGCCGGAAGACTGGGAAGGAGAATGTGTGCTCTCCAACTATCCGGATGCACCGGACCATTTCCGGGAAATGACATTGCGGCCTTACGAATCCCTTGTTTTCCGTTTGACGAAAACCAATCATTAAGGGGAAACCAAGGTGGAAAACATTTATCTGACCATTTACCATGAACTTGCCGAACAAATTGAAAAAGGAAAGTTAAAACCCGGAGGGAAACTTCCCTCCGAACATGACCTTTCCAAACAATACCAAACCTCTCGTGAAACGGTGCGAAAGGCACTGAACTTGTTGTCCCAAAACGGCTATATCCAAAAAATCAAAGGCAAAGGATCTTTTGTGTTGGGGATTCACCGGTACGACTTTCCGGTTTCGGGATTGGTCGGTTTCAAAGAATTATTCTCCAAATTAAATAAACAATGGAAGACTCATGTGAAGAAATTGGAATTAAAACCGGCGGATCCGCAAATCCATACGGAACTCGGATTAAAGCGCAAAGAACCGGTTTGGGAAGTGGTCCGCATCCGTGAAGTAAACGGGGAAAAAATCATTTTGGACAAGGATTATTTCCGGAAGGCTTATGTCCCTGAGTTGACCAAAGAAGTCTGCCAGGATTCCATTTATGAATATCTGGAAAAACAGTGCGGGCTTTCCATCAGCTTTGCCAAAAAAGTCATCACCATCGAACCCATGACGGAAGAAGACCGGAACTTTCTCGACCATCAAAAAGAACCATATGTGGCGGTGGTCCGAAATTATGTCTTTTTGGAGGACAACACCCTTTTCCAATACACGGAATCCCGCCATCTGCCGGAAAAATTCCGTTTTGTCGACTTTGCAAGACGTCATTAAAAAATCTGCCTGCGGGGACAGAAAATCAAAAACGGGTCCGAATAATTATATGAGACCCGAGACCTTCTCGCATCCGTCTGTGCTACAGGCGGGTTCATTATAACCCAATCCCTTTTTCACAGCGTTTTCCTACGTGTTTAGCCACTCCGATGAGGAGTGGCTTTTTGTCATTCCCCGTATCTTTTTTGGATCTTTGTCAACATTTCCCGAACCGGTTCTTCATACGCCGGTTCGTAATCATGCCTTTCCTTTTTCTGTCCGTCCCCGGCCACTTCTTTGACCCGCGATACAAACCGGTCGACAGTCAGATCCTTGTTCCATTCGGACAAGGCAGCCATTTTGCCGGGTTCCACTTTGGGGAAATCGAGATTGAGATCTCCTCCTGACGCCAAATCATAAAATTGTTTCGCTTTCTTTCCCCTTTCCCTTCCGTTCCCTTCCACCAAAACAAACGCCTGAATCACAAAGGCCCGGATCTGTCTCCGCTGGGCAATGCCGCAAAACTTCCGCCCGTCAATGCTTAAATCATAATCCCCCGGACAGAAGGATCCTTGGATTTCCCCTTTTTCAATCGGGGGAACCAACGGTTTTAAACACTCCCGCATCAGTTGATACATGATTTCAAAGTCTTGTTTGATTTCCACTTTTCCCCTTGGCGAAGGCAAAATCAAAGAAAGATTGACCACTCCCGGATCCAAAGGAACGGCGGCTCCCCCGGAATTACGAACTCCCACACGGGAACCCGTTGATTCCAACCAATCGATCGCTCTTTCGGCATGAGGCAATTTCCGGTCCCGGATTCCCAGAATAAACGCATTTTGATGCCGCCAAATATGAAGCACCGGGGGAAGATGGCCGCTTCCCACTTCCTTGCAAAGAATTTCATCCACCGCAAATGGATATAAAGCCTGGCCGGTTAACAAACCGGCAGAAGTATCAATGATTTCCCGAACCTTTTTGTACGCATTTTGTCCCATCGCTCGTACTCCTTTTTCTTTCAACCAAGATACCATGCTTTCCGGTGAAGCATATCATTCAGATTCCCTTCGGTGTTCGTTCCATCCAAATCCAACCAGCCAAAAGTATAGCCCATTCCTCCATCCGGCGCCATGGGAAGAATGACCATCCCGAAGAATCCGTTAGAAGCGCCCATCCGAAAACCCCTTTTCAACCCAAGGGGATAAAACCGGCAACCGATGGGAACACTAATAAAAAACCACCCTGCATTACACAGGGCGGTGGATTCCAAGACTCCGTTTACCGGTCGGATTCCTTATCTTGATTCAATTGCTTATGCATCGAACGAAGAACTTCCCGGTATTCCCGGTCACTGTACCGGTCGGGATCCCGGGCCGGTTCTTCTTTCGTTACTTCAGTTTGTTGTTTCAAGCTTCTGCGCAAGGCTTCCCGATATTCATCATCGGTCATGGTGTATCCGGTGGAATCCGTTACTTTCCTGGTCACTTTTTTCGCCGGAGCCTCATGGTTCTCAGGCGCTTCTTCTTGGGACGGAACCTCCGCGGCCCCCGCCTGCTCTTCTTCCTCCATGTTTTTCCCGGCACGGGAATTGATGGCATACAACACAATTCCGCCAAGAACAACGAGCGCCCCGTAAAAGAGAATCAAATAAGTCAATCGACTCCCCCCTTTGTTCCGGGTTTAAAGCTTTACAACTTTTTACTTCAACTTTTTCGCAACATGGGCCACACGGCGTCCCAATGCTCTTCCGAGTGACAAGTCATTTTCACCCGGGGACGAATCTTCTTCCCCGTCTGTGACCGGACAAGTCACAGACAGCCCGTAATAAGAGCCCAACATGACATTTTCCGGCAAATTGCTCGGCAGTCCGACAATAATCATTCCATTGTGAAGCATCGGCGTAATCAAGTTCCACAATGTCATTTCCGCACCGCCGTGCAAAGTTGCGGTCGTGCAGAAAACCGCACCCACTTTTCCAATCAATTTTCCGTTCGCCCACAGATGTCCCAAACGGTCAATCCAGGATTTCAAGCCGGAACTGATCGTTCCGAAATGGCCGGGGCATCCCCAGATGATCGCATCCACATCGTTCAACTCCCGCACATCGGCTTCATTGACGTGACGGAGAATCACCTCTGCCCCTTCCACTTCACGCGCGCCTTCTGCAATCGATGCGGCCACTTTTTCCGTATGTCCGCTTTCACTGTCATATACCACATAAATCTTCATGAATCACTTCTCTCCCTTCCACGACTTTCCGAATAATTTAGGAACTGTTCAACCGGATACTTTCTTGTCTTTCCGCACATCCCGCAAGAAGAAACTCAAAATCAAGCCGACAAAAGCAAAGGCGGTAGCCCAAAGAAAAGCATCATTGATTCCCTGAACGGATGCATATTGGGCAGCTTGCCCGTACAGCGTGCTGGTCATCAAACTTTGCGCTTGTTCCGCCGGCAAGCCGACAGCTTGGGCAAAACCGCTCAGCGCCGAATAAAAATGATCGCTGTAAGCCGGATCCATCATATTGGCTTGATCCGCCAATTTTCCCAAATGATATTGGGTGCGGATGGAAAAGATCGTCGTAAACACACTGATTCCAAGCGATCCTGCGATTTGCCGCGATGTGTTGGCCATCGCCGTGCCGTGACCGTTCATCTCTTCCGGCAATTGATTCAAGCCGGCCGTCATAATCGGCATCATCAGCAGGGACATTCCGAAAGAACGGATCATATAGATGATCAGGATCCAAGTATAACTGGTTTCCAGGGTTAAATGCGTAAATTCATAAGTGGTTACGGTGGTGACCAACAACCCGATCACTGCCAGAGGACGGGGGCCCACTTTATCAAACAGCACACCGGAGACCGGGGACATCAACCCCATGATAATGGCTCCCGGCAGCAGCAATAACCCGGATTCGAAAGCGGTAAAACCGCGCAGGTTTTGCAGATAAATCGGAATCAAAAACATGCCCGCAAACATGGCAATGGTGATAATTGCATTAATCACGCTTGACAGGGTAAACATATCAAATTTAAACACGGAGAAATCGAGCAACGGTTTTTTCGATCGAACTTGCAACAGCACAAACACATAAAGGAAGAACACACCCAGCACCAGGGTGGAAACCACCACCGGATCATCCCAGGTTTTGTTCCCGGCTTCACTCAATCCGTACAGCAACAGACCGACGCCGAGCGAAGAGGTGACGGCCCCCCAAAAGTCAAAGTGCGGCTTGGTCTCTTTTCTCAAACCATCCTTTAAAAGGAAAAATGCAAAAGCAATGACGATCAGACCAAGCGGCACCATCCCGTTAAACAAAATGCGCCAGTCGTAATGTTCAATGACCCATCCTGACAACGTGGGACCAATGGCCGGGGCAAAAATCATCCCGAGCCCAAACAGCCCCATCCCTTTTCCGCGCGCCTCCGGCGGGAAAATGTGAAGGGTCACCACCATCACCAGCGGCATCAGGATTCCGGCACCGACCGCCTGAATCAAACGACCGATCAACATCATGGAAAACGTGGCAGCCAGTCCGCACATGAGTGAACCAGCTGTGAAAAACACCATCGAAGCGATGAATAGCCGTCGGATTCCGTAACGGTCCACCAAATAAGCGGAGAAGGGAATCAAAATCCCGTTGACCAACATATAACCGGTGAGCAACCATTGAGCCGTGCTTGCCGTCACATTGAATTCATTAATCAGGCTGGGAATAGCCACATTGAGCAAGGTCTGGTTCAAAACCGCCAAAAACATCCCCAGCATAATCACGATCATCAGCGGCAAATGCTGTCGGAATCCGCCGCCGTCCGCTGTATTTTGCTTCGCACTCATTCTTTTCCTCCTTTCCTGACGAATCTGTCCAAATCAACTTATTTATGAATGAGGATCGTTGCATTCATACCCGGCACCACGGTATCCGGATAATTTTCCATTTCAATGACCACCGGAATCCGTTGAACCACTTTGGTATAATCCCCGCTGGCGGTTTGTTGCGGCAACAGGGAGAAGACCGAGTTGGTCGCTTTTCCGATTTTCTTCACCGTTCCTTTGATTTTGGTGCCTTCTTCCGCATCGATCGTAATATCCACTTCTTGTCCGACACTTACATCTTTGATCTCGGTTTCTTCAATGTTCGCTTCAATGTAGAGTTTGTTCAAATCCACCATTTGGACCAGGGTTTGGCCTGCGGCAACCATTTGCCCCTCAGAAAGATCACTTTTCACGATGGTTCCGTCCATCGGAGCCTGAATGTCCACGGTTTGTTGTCCGGTGTTTACTTTCCCCAGAACCTGACCGCTTTTTACTTGTTGTCCTTCTTCAACCTGCCATTCTTCCAATTTTCCGTTTCCGACCGAAGCCACCGGAATCAAATCCCCTTTGACCCGGGCATCTTCGGTTTCAATATAATTGGATTTCATATAATAGAAGTAATAGCCGCCAATTCCCAATCCCATGATAATAAGGAACACAAGCGCATTCGTCAAAACAAGACGTCCTGCTTTCATGAGTCATCACCTTTCCCCTTGATTTTAAGACTGTATTTTCACCTCAGCATTCATTCCAGGCATCAAATTCACATCGATTTGCTCATCAAAGACGATTTGTACCGGAACACGCTGAACCACTTTATTTTCATTTTGGCTGTCCGTGCTTGCCGACGGATTGGTGAAATCCCCGGCTGTCGAACCAATCTTTTGCACTTTTCCTTTAAAAATGCGGTCTTTGTAAGCATCCACCGTAATGTCCACTTTTTTGCCCGGTTTGACCCGGTCGATTTCTGTCTCATCAATATAAGCAACAATGTATTTGTTCGACAAATCGGCAACCATCGCAACCGGTTGTCCCGGTTTGACCATCTTGCCGGGCACAGCATTGCTTTTGACAAGGACGCCCGAAAAAGGCGAAGTAATGGATTGTGTCGACGGAGCATCGGTTTCATCGCCGGACGGCTGGCCGGACTGCAGAAGCGTCTCCGTTCCCAGGATCTGACCTTCTTCCACGGAATCTCCTTCTTCAACCGCCCACTCTTTCAGCACCCCGGCCTGATCCGGATAAACCGGAACCATCTCTGCCGTCACTTGGGCAATTTCACTGGTCACATAAAGGGATTGGTTGGTGAGATAGTATCCTGCACCGATGATCATCCCCAACACAAAAAGGATCAAAATCAAGTTATTCAGCGCTCGTTTCAATGCTTTGTCCCTCCTTTCTCCAGCCGGTTTTCGTATACCCCCTCGATAAACCTTTGCATGTTTTCAATGAATCGCTCCATTTCCTCAGAAGAAAGATTCAACCTTTTGACATGCGCATAAATTTTGTTTCTCTGGGCGTTGGAGAGTTCTTCAATCATTTCCCGGCTTTTATCCGTCAGCCGGATTTGTACGATTCGCCGGTCTTTCTGATCCCGTTTCCGCAAAACCATGTCCATCTCTTCCAAACGCCCGATCATTCCGCTCAGCGAACTCAGCGGAATATCCAGATGCTTGCTGATCTCCACCAGTGGGGAGGCTCCTTTGACATTGAGAAAATGAAGTACCAGCGCATGAGAAAAAGTTAAATGATGTTTTTTTAATTCTTCCCGAAGCAAGAGGTGACAGAGCGCCATTATCCGGTGAAACAGGCGAATCAAACTGTCCATTTGATCATCACGAATCACAATCACCTCCCCCAGGGAAATGATGTTTCGGTTATCGAATGATTAATACGATAAAATATTAACCTGCATAAGTCAATATGCGTCACAAGATGTTCAACAACCATTCAAAATTACTTCGGTTGCCGAATGATTCATATCATAAAATATCAACCTTTCAAAGTCAATCACATAATTGAATGATTTGGATCACTTTTTTTGGTACCGAGTCAAAGGAAAAACATGGATTGGAGGAATCGTTCTCTTTTTCAGGGTTTTGTTGGAAACAGGCTTTAAATATTTATTTTATATCTTGTAATAAAAATCCTCTTTTTTATTTCTTTTCTACCCTCCCGTTTGAATCCAATCGTTTTCTGCTTTTTGTCAAAAGGAAAGGGACGAAATCAATCCATACGGAAAATTATTCCGACGTCTTCCCATTTGCCTCCGATTTGTTTTAATATGAATATGTATAATTTATTTTTTACTTAACAATTTATTTTGTTTGTTGAATATATTCTGAATGATAAGTGAATAATCTTTGTTTTTTGGGGAAGATCCGAAAAAAGAGGGAGAGATCATCCATTCCCATCCATATCAAGCATATTTTGTGCGAAAAAAACCGTTTTATTAATGGATGATCCTGGAATCCGAAAACCGGACCGCCTTCCGGTTACATCCTCTGTGCATTGGTTTAATTTTTAGACATTTAAATATTTAAAACAAACACGAAAGAATTGTGATATAATTAAAGAACCATTGTTATGGAAAGGAATTGAAAAGCTCACATTCCCCTTTTTTGTAACCTGATCCCCTCTTGGATTACATTTTTAAAAAGGGGTTGTGAAATATATGGAGTTATTTACTTCTTCCAATGAAACGGAACAAATGGAAAAGCCGAAAAAGTTGATTTGGTTAAATAATATCAAAAGAATTTTCTTTATTTTGGTCGGTGCCTTTTTGTTTTCGCTCGGTTTGGAAGTTTTCCTCGTACCCAATCAGGTGATTGACGGTGGCATCGTCGGTATTTCCATCATCATTTCTCATTTAACGCATTGGAATCTCGGATTGTTGTTGGTCATTTTTAACCTTCCGTTCCTCTTTTTGGGGTACAAACAAATCGGGAAAACCTTTGCTTTTTCCACCATGTTCGGGATTGTCGTGATGTCCGCGTTTACCAACATATTTCATCACGTTCCGGCTGTAACCAAAGATCCGCTTCTTGCCGCCGTGTTTGGCGGAATTATTCTGGGGGTCGGAGTCGGTTTGGTCATCCGGTACGGTGGTTCCCTGGACGGAACGGAAATCCTCGCCATCCTCATCAATAAGAAAGTTCCTTTCTCCGTCGGTCAAATCGTGATGTTTGCCAACCTGTTCATTTTAAGCAGCGCCGGTTTTGTCTTCAGCTGGGATCGTGCCATGTATTCTTTGATCACTTATTTCATCGCTTTTAAAATGATTGACATCGTCATTGAAGGTTTTGAAGAAATGAAATCCGTTTGGATCATCAGTGACAAAACCGAAATCATCGGCCAAACGATTTCCAACCGTTTGGGACGCGGTGTCACTTATTTGGCCGGGGAAGGCGGCTACAGCGGAGAAAACAAAAAAGTGATTTTTTGTATTATCACACGGTTGGAGGAAGCGAAATTAAAATCCATTGTCGAGGACATTGACCCGAATGCATTTTTGGCTACCGGAAACATCCATGATGTGCAGGGCGGTTCCTTCAAAAAGAAAGATATTCACTAAGAAAAAAATCAGAGGCGATCAGGTTATTGAAAAAGTGGGATGAAGAGGCGTGTCCGGGGGCACGTCTCCATTCATATCCTCCGGTTCATCCATGGATTGGCCCGGGAACTCAGGTGGCCCAATCCCGGCCTTTCCGTTAAGATGATTTCAAACAAACCGATTGGCACCAAGGTGATGGCATGAATATCATCGAATATTATTTGTTGCTCAGGCTTCAATATCAAGAGTACCGTTGTCATCAATCGTTTTATGTCAGTTTGAACGAATTGGCCCGGGTCTTGTGTTGTTCCACCCGCAACGTGAAACGGTTGTTGCGAAAAATGGTGGAGGACCAGCTGATTTTCTTTAAACCGGGCGGCGGGCGCGGCAAACGCTCCAAGTTGCAATTCAGACGGCCGCTGCACCAAGTATTCCCTTTATACATACAATTTTTGATCCGACAAGGACAATTCCGGGAAGCCGTCCGCTGGATCAAAAGAGAAGGAATCCCGGCCAAAGTGCGCGAGCAGTGCTATCGCGAACTGCTCCGTCACTTGAGCTTTCCCGGGATTCCCCTTCATGAAATCAACGGGTTTCCACAACATTCTTTTCCGGTAACCCCGACCATGATCGCCTCTTCCACCGGAACCTGGTATCTTGTGGAACGAAATAATTAATCCTTAAAGAGCGGGGCAATGCGGTCAATCCGGTTGGTCCAGATCCACCGGTCGTAACCTTCGGGGAGACGGCTTATATCTTCGGTTTGGTCAAATCCGTCTGAAAAGCCGCCGCTTCCCTTCACCAGAATCACCCGGGTGTCCACCCGGTCCATCCTCTCCAGGAACCGGTCAGGCCATCCCCACAGCCAGGGAGCGATTTCATCCGGAATATGAACCTGGGTTTGCCGGCAACTTGCCGGGACATAACCGCTCCAACCCACGGCCAGATAAGAAAGCAGGCAACTTTTCAACGATGCTTTGCTCATCGTGCGGAGCTCCGGAAGCTGTTTTTCCAGGGCTTCCACCGGTTGGTCTCCGCCATACACCGCCAATTGACGGAGGCGGTCTTTCGGGAGCGGTTTGAGCTTTTCCGCAAGCACGATTCCCTCTTGGGGATCATTGCTTTTCACATGAATGAGCAGCATTTTATCGGGGAAGGCCTGGAGCACTTCGTCCAGTGACGGCATCAAACCGACGCCTTTCCCGCGAAAGGGATACGTTTTTCCCCCATCCGCCGTATAACCATACCCCACATCCAATTTCTTCAGTTCACCCATGGTATAATCGCGTACTTTCCCCTTGGCATTGGTCCGGCATTCCAGCATGTGATCATGGAACACGGCAAACTGATGGTCCTTGGTCAGCTGAACATCCAGTTCGACCATGTCCGCCCCGGCCTGAAAAGCCGCACGCATGGAAGGAAGCGTGTTTTCCAAAAATGGATGTTCCGGAGGATGGATCCGCTCGGCGGTGCAGGTGTCATTTTCCACACCCTCCAAGTCAAAGGTTTGTGCCAGTCCGCGGTGAGCCATGAGATACGGATTGCCGGAACGCGGCTTTGCCAAAAGAGAAGTGTTGTTGACATAAACCAAAGAGACGAACAGCAAAAGAACCACAAGAATCCAAATCCATTTGCGCTTGCTTTTTTTGATTCCTTTCAATTCCCTCGTCACCCTTTCCTGTGCATCGTCCGGTTGGATGATTCCTCTTGTTTATCATAGCCGGCCGGCTGAATAAAAAAAGATCCTTTTTTCCCCGCTTTTGTCCCCTTTTTCAAACAAAAAGCGGAAAGGCGTTTCTCCTTTCCGCGCACCACCTTAATTTTTCTCTTGTCTTAAAGATTTGATCAGGGAAAAACTCATCAAAATCAAAATGATGGCAAAAGGAAGAGCTGAAATCAAGGCGGCCGTCTGCAATCCTTCCAAGCCGCTGCTGATGATGAGAACGGCCGTAATGGCGGCCATCAACGTTCCCCAGATGAAGCGGCGCAGGATGGAAGGATCGGGGTTTCCGCCGGATGTCATCATCCCCAGCACAAATGTTGCCGAATCGGCCGAAGTGACAATAAATATGGCAATCAACACAATGGCAATCACCGATAAAAGGAAGGGAAAAGGCATATGTTCCAGCAAGGCGAAAAAGGCCGTGGTCACATCCTTTTCGACGGCACTGGCAATGGCTTGGTGTTTAAACAGATCCATATGCAAAGAAGTGCCGCCAAAGACTGCAATCCAAACCAGCGCGATTGCCGGAGGGACGATCATCACCCCGAAGACATATTCCCGGATCGTCCGCCCTTTGGAAATGCGGGCGACAAACGAACCCACAAACGGGGACCAGGCAATCACCCATGACCAATAAAAGATAGTCCAATCATAAACCCAGGTGTCCCCTTGGTAAGGCGGAATATAAAAACTGCTTTCCACAAAGTGCTGGATATAGTCTCCGACTCCCAGCGTCAGCCCGTTTAAAATAAAAACCGTCGGACCCGTGAAGAGAACAAACAACATCAAAGCCAGCGCAATCCCCATATTCAGATTGCTCAAAAAGCGGATTCCCCGGTCAATCCCGGTCAAAGCGGACGTAATGTACATGAGAAACATCACGGCGACGATGATCAACTGCATCCAGGCATTGTTGGGAAGAGAAAAGACATAGGAGAGCCCGCCGTTAATTTGCAGCACAGCCATGCCAAAGGAAGTGGCCACCCCAATGACGGTGGCAATCACTGCCGCTATATCCATGAAATCTCCAAGAAACGGATGAATTCCTTTTTTCCCGGCCAAGCCGCTCAAAGCCGAACTGATCAAAGATTTCTCTTTTTTCCGGTACTGAAAATAACCAAGAACCAATCCGACAAGGGCAAAAACGGACCACTGATGAATTCCCCAGTTAAAAAAGGAATAACGCATCGCCAGGCGGGCCGCCTCGGCCGAACGGGGTTCCACCCCCTCAAAAGGGGGCGCCGCAAAGTGCGTCATCGGTTCGGCAACCCCCCAAAACACCAAGCCGGCTCCGAAACCTGCGGCAAACAACATGCTGATCCAGGAGAAAAACGAGTATTCCGGATCCTCCGAATCATCCCCGAGCTTCACCCGGCCGTATTTGCTGCACGCCAGGTACAGGCAGAAACTCACAAAAAACACCATCGCCAGCAAGTAAAACCATCCAAAATGAACCGTCGTGAAATCAAAAATCTTCGCTGCATACACAGAAAAACTTTCCGGATTGACAGATCCGAGGATAACAAAGAACAAAATGACCAAAGCCGATCCCCAAAACACGACATTTGAAGCGTTTTCTTTTTTCCTCAAAAAACCATCCTTTCGTTTTCACCAAAACACGTGTCCTGGCTCATCAGCACTTTTAAATCTGTTCAGACCAACGGTTTATTTCGCAAGTTTGAAGCAAACCACTTTGATTTCCGTCATTTCTTCCAGCGCAAACCGCACCCCTTCGCGGCCGAGACCGGAACCTTTCACGCCGCCAAATGGCATGCCGTCGATGCGGTAGTCGCTGCTGTCATTGATCATGATCCCTCCAACGTCCACTTCCCGGATGGCCCGGTATGCTTTCTCCAGATCTTTGGTGAAAATCCCCGCCTGCAGCCCGTAATTCACTTGGTTTGCTTCAAAAATCGCTGTTTCCAGATCCGGCACCGGATAAAGGATGACCACCGGTCCAAACACTTCTTCTCTTGCCAACGTGCAATCTTCCGGCAGATTGGTGAGCACGGTCGGCTGGTAAAAGGCTCCGTCCCGTTTCCCCCCGCACAGCAAGGAAGCTCCTTTCTCCACGGCTTCATTCACCCAGCTTTCCACCCGTCTGGCCTCTTTTTCGTTGATCATCGGCCCCATGTCCGTCAATTCCGACAATTTATCCCCGACCCGGTATTTCTGCGTCTTTGCCGTAAATTGGTCCTTAAATTCTTCAAACACTGCTTCCTCAATATAAATGCGTTGCACGCCCAGACAATTTTGCCCCGCGGCCCAAAAAGCCCCTGAAACACAGGAAGCAACGGCTTCATCCAAATCCGCATCTTTCAGAACAATGACCGGGGAATTGGATCCAAGCTCCATCGAAATTTTTTTGAGTCCGGCCTGACGTGCGATCTTTTCCCCCGTGGAAAGCCCTCCGGTAAAAGAAACCATGCGCACATCGGGATGCGTCACCAGGGTTTGTCCAACATCCTTGGCCGACCCTGTGATCACGGATAACACCTTTGGGGGAAGTCCGGCCTTGTCAAACGCCTCCGCGAGTAAGATGGCACTCAGCGGGGTCACCGAAGTCGGTTTCACAATGATGGCATTTCCGCCGGCAATCGCCGGACCGACCTTATGTGCCACCAAATTTAAAGGATCGTTGAAAGGGGTGATGGCCGCAATGACCCCGACAGGGAAACGGTAGTAGTAACCCACCCTGTTTTCACTTCCCGGCATTTGGTCAAACGGAATGGTTTCCCCGTGAATTCTCCTGGCTTCCTCCGCACTGATGCGGATCGTTTCAATGCAACGGGCCACCTCTTTTCTCGCCTCGCGGATGGTTTTGCTTCCTTCCAGCGCAATGGTTCTGGCATACGTTTCCCGATGCTCATCAATCCAGTCCGCCGCCCGGTTCAGTACGGCCATCCGTTCATGAACCGGCATGCGGGCAATGATGTCCGCACCTTCTTTCGCTTGTTCCACCGCATAAAGCGCATCTTCTTTCGTTGCGGCAGGCACCGTGGAAATCAGGGAGTCATCTTGCGGATTACGGACTTCAATCGTTTGGGGACGCCCCACCCATGTTCCCGCCAGAAACATTTTCTGATGCTTGGTTTTTGACATCACCATGCTTTATCATCCGCTCCTTTCGTCAAATTTGACCGCGGTAAATATTGATCAAGTCAATTAAAATGGAATATCCGGTTTCGGTCCGGCCGGCTCCGGCCCCCACCAAGGTAATCGGCCCCGCCAAATCGCAATCATACGTGATGGCATTGGTCGCTCCCGAAATATTGGCCAACGGATCCGAAAGAGGAACGGCTTCCGGACCAACCGAAGCCACCACCCGGTCCCCTTCTTTTTTCACTTTTGCAATCAGCTTCCACCGTTTCCCTTCGCTTTTCGCCTGCTTGATATCCTCATGGGTCAAACGGGTGATTCCCTGTCGTTTCACCTGTTCCACTTTCAACGGTGCATTCATCACGACATTGGCCAAAATGGCCGCTTTATACCGGGCATCATACCCTTCCACGTCGCTGGTCGGGTCTGCTTCGGCATATCCCTTCGCTTGCGCTTCTTTCAAAGCTTCCTGGTACGACATTCCCTCTTCCATTTTGCACAAGATGTAATTGGTGGTTCCGTTCAAAATCCCGCGCACTTCCCGGATCTCATTTCCGGCCAGGCAAACGGGAGGCATTCCGAGTGCCGGCGTGCCGCTCATCACCGTGCCTTCAAATCTCCATTTGACCTTGTTTTCGGATGCCAGACGGGACAATTCCTCATAAGCCAAAGCAACCGGGCCTTTATTGCTCATCACCACATTTTTCCCTGCCTGAAATGCGGTTTTGACATGCTGTATGGCCGGCTGTCCGGTTTGGACATCCGTGAAAGTGACTTCCACAATGGTATCGGCATTGCTCCCGCGGATGGTTTGAAAACTGTCCCACCCTTTGACCAAACCGGGTTTTTCCGGATAGGATTCCAAACTCCCGGTTTCCTGAAAGGTTTGAAACACCTGGTCCAGATCCAACCCTTCCGGGTCATACAGCGATCCTTTCATCAGATCGCAAATCGCTACAACCTTTGCGTCAAAGCCCAGATTTTTCCGCAACCGGTCCCCTTTGTCCCGGATAATTTCCAGCAGTCCCTGTCCCACGGTTCCAAATCCCAACAGTGCGATTTTATGAGCCATCAACACCCACCCCTTTCCTTGTCATGCCACCGGTATTGCCCGGTCAGGTAACGTCTGGCTGTTTCGGCAAGGATCGCAACACCTGCCGGCAGGCACCGTTCATCGATGTCAAAAACCGGGGTATGCAAGTCCCTTTTCACCCCGTCCGGCAGTTGGCATCCCAGAAAAAACATCGCTCCCGGAATCTGTTGCGTCATCCAGGCAAAATCTTCCCCGCCCAACCCGAACGGAGTCCGGATCACTTGAAAATCGGGGAACAAATCTTGAATCGTGGTTTCGATCCAGCGGTTGACCACCGGATCATTTTTTAACGCCGGTTCTCCCCGGTGAATGGAAAGTTGATATTCCCCGCCGAACACCCTCACCACGGAGAACGCTTTTTCCAATTCCCGGGCCAGCTCATCTCTCACCGCAGGATCATAGCTTCGCATGGTTCCTTGTATCCAAACTTCCGACGGAATCACATTGCTGGTGGAACCCGCCCGGATTTGCCCGATGCTGATCACGGCCGGCTCCAGCGGAGAAATTCTCCGGGCGACAATGCCATGGAGGGATTGGAGAACAAGCCCCAGCATCCAAACCGGATCGGTCCCCAAATGCGGATAGGCCCCGTGTCCGCCGGTACCGGAAATGCCGGCTTCGAACACATCCACATTGGCCATGCTGTAACCATCGTGGACCCGGATCTTTCCGACCGGATTTTCCGGGCTCATATGCAAGGCGATGGCACAATCCACATCCTGCAACACCCCGGCCCGGATCATGTATTGGGCGCCGGTCAGCCCGTCTTCATCGGTGTCTTCCTCTGCGGGTTGAAAAAGGAATTTTACCGTTCCCCGGACCGATTCTTGCTCGAAACACTCCGCCAGCAGATGGGCGGTTCCCAAAAGAATGGCTGTATGAGCGTCGTGGCCGCATGCATGCATGATGCCTTCATTTTTGGAACGAAAAGCATGTTGGTTCATTTCCAAAATGGGCAAGGCATCCATATCTGCCCGGATGGCAATGGACGGGCTTTCTCCGGAGGTCAAGGTGCCGACCACCGCAGTCGGATATCCGACACCGGTTTCCACCTTCATCCCGGGAATCTTTTTCAGCATCTCCACCACAAATTCGGATGTTTGAAACTCTTGAAAACTGAGTTCCGGATTGGAATGGATTTGTCTTCTCCAAGAGATGATTTTATCCGAGAGAGCCTGAGCTCTTTGCACCATGGATGAATACCGGGTAACCAATGCGTCCTCTCCCCTTACCGGTTGAAATTGAAAAGTCCGGGCGGGGCAGCCCGGTCAGCTGCCCGCTTTTCCGCTCTCGGCGGCGGACACCTCCAGTTGTTCTTTCAGGTGAGCAAATGCCTGCTCCAGGTCGGCAATCAAATCTTCGGTATCCTCGATGCCCGCGGAAATACGCACGAGGCCTTCCGCAATCCCCACTGCTTTCCGCTCTTCCGGGGTACATTCCACGTGGCTGGTTGTCCGTGCAGGGCCGTATGTGGTTTCCACCGCCCCCAAGTTGGCCGCCCTGTTGGCATATTTCAATTTCGGCAGCAGAATCCGGACGGCATCCATTCCTCCTTTTAAGGAGAAGCTGAGCATTCCGCCAAAGCCGCGCATTTGTTTTTTGGCAATCTCATGGTTGACATGCGTTTCCAGCCCCGGATAGAACACTTCCTCCACCAACTCTTGTTTTAACAGCCACCGGGCAATGGCCTCGGCGTTTTTCTCCTGCTGTTTGACACGAAGTTTCAAGGTTTTCATTCCTCTTAACAAGAGATAGGCAGCCCACGGATCCAATGTGGCCCCGTTGATTTCACGGTAATGATAGATTTTTTCCACCAGCTCTTTCGCGCCGCAAACGACCCCTCCGAGCGCGTCGGCATGCCCTCCCAAAAACTTGGTGGCACTGTGAATCACCAGGTCGGCTCCCAACTGCAACGGATTTTGGTTGACCGGCGTGGCAAAGGTGTTGTCCACCACCACCAGCGCCCCCGCTTCTTTCCCCGTTTTGGCCATCCTTTCGATATCCGTGATCTTGACCGTGGGATTGGTCGGCGATTCCAAGTATAAAATTTTGCATCCTTTCTTGACTTCGGCGATCATCTCTTCATGATTGCCGGTATTGCACAAGACTACTTCCACTCCCATTTCGGGGAGAAATTCGGTGAAAATTTTATTGGTGCCGCCATAGGTGTCCTTAATCGTCACCACGCGGTCCCCGGGCCTTAAAAAGGTGTAGAGCGTATTGCTGATCGCAGCCATTCCCGTCGAGAAGCTGGTGGCCGCTTCCGCCCCTTCCAACTCACGTACTTTTTCTTCGAATGCCTGTACCGTCGGGTTGGTGTTGCGGCCGTAAATGTGCCCCGGCTTTTTCCCTCTGGCCACATCGTACCAATGGTCCATATCCTCATAGGTATAAGCAACGCTGACAATGACCGGAACTTGTGATGCCCCGTGAACGAGAACGTCTTTTTCTCCCGCCCAGACCGCTTTGGTTCCGAACTGAACTTGATGATTTTCCACTGAAAACCCTCCCGAGCAATTATTTCGGTTCCAAACGAAGACCATAACCTTTTTCCGCCAATTTCTGACGGGCATACAATGCGATGGCGGTATCCTGCACGCCGGTTCCCGTCAGGTCACAAACCGTGATCACTTGATCGTTTTTTCTACCTTGCCGGCGTCCGGATGTGATTTCCCCCAACTCGGCAACCGGTGCCTCTTCCGTCAACACGCCTTGCTCCAGCGCATGATGAAGCTCGCCGAGTCGGAAACATTGGGATTTCACATCACAAACCACAAGATCCGCTTTCTTTAACACCTGCGCCTCCAACTCTTGTTTATGCTCGGCATCCGACCCCATCGCCGTGATATGGAGTCCCGGATGCAACCATTCCGCTTGAATCACCGGAGTTTTGGAAGGAGTGGTGGTCACCACCAGATCGCTTTCTTTTACAACTTCCTCCGGGCTGGAAGCGATGCTCACGGGAATTCCCAGTTTTTCTTCCATCTCCCGGGCATACCGTTCCACCCGGCTTTGGGTCGGTCCGTAAACCTTGATCCGCTCGAAATTTCGCACCTGCCTTAATGCCAACACCTGATACCTGGCCTGGGCACCGGCCCCGATCACGCCGACGGTGTGCAAATTTTCGCGGGCCAGATACTTCGCGGCCACCGCTCCGGCCGCAGCCGTGCGCAGATCGGTCAAATACCCGTTATCCAAAAGAACAGCCTCCAACAGTCCGGTCTTGGCGCTTACCAAAAGCATCGTGCCGCTTAAACTGGGCAATCCGATCCGGACATTGTCGAAAAAACCGGAAGAGACTTTAATGGCAAAAGAATCGACTCCTGAAATGTAGGCACTTTTGACATCCACTTCCCCATTGTTTTCAGGAATGTCAATCCGCATGATGGGGGGCATGGCCACCCGCTTGGTGACGAGGCTGGTGAAAGCGTCTTCGATCACTTGGATCATTTCCCCATCCACTTGGACAAGCTCGCGGATTTCATGTTCTTGAAAAATGATCATGGTTTCCACCTCCTTTTATCGGACAAACAACCGGCGGGGAAATTGCGTGAACAATTCACAACCGGTTTCCGTCACCCGGATCGATTCGCTGATTTCCACTCCGTAATCATCCAGCCAGATTCCCGGGATCATATGGAAAGTCATATTGGGTTCCAACACCGTTTGATCTCCCGGTCTCAGGCTCGCCGTATGTTCTCCCCAATCCGGCGGATAGTTGAGCCCGAACGAATACCCGATTCTGGAATCCTTGAAAAATCCTCTTTTCTCGATACTTTTCCGCCAGGCCCTTTCCACTTCTTCACAGGTCACCCCGGGGCGCACGGCCTGAATCGCTTCATGGATGCCTTCAATCACCACTTCCGCCAAATCCGTCATTTTTTGCGACGGTTTTCCGATCACAACCGTTCGTGCCATCGGGCAGTGATAACGCTTGTAACATCCGGCCAACTCGAGAATCACCGGGTCGCCTTGCTGATACTTTTCATCCGTCCAGGTCAAATGCGGGGTGGATGTTTTTTCCCCGGAAGGAAGAAGCGGGACAATGGCCGGATAATCTCCTCCAAACGCTTCCGTTCCCCGGATTTGCGCCTGATAAATATTGGCGACCACATCGCATTCCCGGACATTTTCAGCGATGGATCCGATCCCGATGTCCATTGCAATTTCCACGATTTTGGCCGCTTTTTTGATGAAGGAAATCTCCTGCTCTGATTTTACGATCCGCACCCAGTTGACCAGCGAGGTCGCGTCCAGAAGCCGGGCGTTCGGCAACCGTTTTCCCAATGTTTCAAAACATTTGGCCGTAAAGTAATAGGTATCCATCTCCACTCCGATGTTTCGATTGGCCTGCCCGATTTCTTTTAAGATGTCGGATACAAATTCCATCGGATGTTTGACCGTGGATTGAACATAATCATCGGGATAAGGAATGATATGGTCATCCCCGAGCCAGGTGGTGATTTTGGCGGCATTGGCATCCTGTCCCCTTCCCACCCAAAAAGGTTTTTCTTCATCAATGATGACCAAAAGGCATTGATGAACGTAAAAAGACCAACCGTCGTAACCGGACAAATAATTCATATTGGCCGGATCGGTGACAATCAACACATCGATTCCCCGTGAAGCCATTTTTTGCTTCACTTTCCGGATTCTCTCTTTATATTCAGAAACGGAAAACGACAGCATAAACCAACTCCCTTTCCCCGTACCCGTTTCGCGGCTCAGCTTCATCATAAAAAATTCATATTCTTCTTCGCATCTGCAAATTTGCAAGAAATTTAAACAAATTTTATATACAATTTAGACTATTGACTAAAATATTGTTGATTTTGTATAATTTTTTCATCCTGAAAATAGAATTTATGTTCACTCTCTTCTGAATAAAACTAAGGAGGGCTTATGCATGCATTCCTCACCATCACCCGCCAAGCCCGTCACCATCCGGGATGTCTGGCAAGCACGCAAACGGATCTCTCCGATTGTGAAGAAAACACCTCTCATCCATTCTCCGGTCATATCTGAACAAATCGATGCCGATGTTTATTTGAAACTGGAAACCGTTCATGAAGTGGGGTCTTTCAAACCCCGGGGCGCCGCCAACAAAATTTTGAGCCTCACGCCGGAAGAACGAAAGCGCGGGGTGACCACCTACTCGACGGGCAATCACGGGCTGGCTGTCTCCTATGTGGCCAAACATCTGGGGATTCCTGCCGTCATCTGTGTATCGGAAAGGGTTCCCAAGGCCAAAACAGAGGCCATCCGCCGGATGGGCGCCCAAATTGAAATCTGCGGCCACGGACAAGATGATGCCATGGAACGTTGTTTTCAATTGCAAAAAGAACACGGATTCACCGTGATTGAGCCCTTTGATGATCCCCAGGTCATAGCCGGACAGGGAACCATCGGGCTGGAACTTTTGGAAGACCTTCCCGATATTGATCTTGTGATCACCGGACTGTCCGGCGGAGGATTGATTTCCGGCATCGGGCTGGCTTTAAAGGCAAATGATCCGCAAATTGAAGTGATCGGGGTCTCCATGGAACACGGTGCCGTCATGTATGAAAGTTTGATCCGGAAAAAACCCGTGGAACTGAAAGAGCCCGACACCCTGGCCGACAGCTTGCTGGGCGGCATCGGTTTGGACAACCGGTATACGTTTAACATGGTTCAAAAATACATGGACAAAGCGGTTTTGGTCTCGGAAAAAGCCATTGCCGAAGGAATGGCTTATCTGCTCGCCAACCACCGCATCGCTGTCGAGGGGGCTGCCGCCGTCGGCATCAGTGCCCTTTTGCAGAAAAAAATCAACCGGCCCCGGAAAAAAATCGCCGTCGTTGTAACCGGTTGCAATGTGGATCCGGATGTCCACTTCAAAGCCGTGGCTCCTTTTCTTCTTCACGGATGATGGTTGAAATCTGACAGAAAGTTGGGATCTTCTATGCCATATACCGTCAAAGATGTTCTGAATTTGAACCTGATGAAAAAGGCGAGAGTGCGAACTGCGGAAAACACTTTGCATACCCGGGCGGTGTCATCGGTGTCTGTCATTGAAATGCCGGTTGAAGACTTTGTTCAAAAACATGAGCTGGTCTTGACCACCGCCATTGGATGCAACAACGATGACGAAACGTTCCGTCAATTTGTCCTGGATATCATCCGTTCCGAAGCCGCTGCTCTTGTCATTGCGACGGGGCGTCATGTGGTCAAGATCCCGGAACACATCATCCAGTTGGCTGACCGTTATCATTTCCCGATCATTGAAACTCCTTGGGAAATCCGTTTTTCGGATATCACGCGTGCCGTTTTGAGCCGCCTGAATGATTGGCACAAGGACCACCTGAAACGGTCCGAAGAATTGCAGCGAGTCCTTTTAAACCTTTTTTTGAGCGGGGCAACCCTCTCCAATGCCGCCGAAGCCATCCATCAAAAACTGTCAACGCCCGTCGTCATCACCGACAAAAAAGGAATGATCAAGGGGCACAGCAAAAAGGCAGACCTCCTGATTCACTCCATTCAGTCTTTCCTCCAAACTTCGCGCATGGAAGAAATCTTTCAACAGGAAAGTTCCATTGCCGGGTTCAAAATCCAAACCGCCCATAAAGTCCAAGGCTATCTCTTTTTTCCGTATCCATCCGAAACCGCTGAATTTTCGCCTGATCCCAAAGAAGAGCAGCCGTTGCAACATGCACTCACCGCCCTTGCCTTGTGGTTTCAGCGGGAGGATGCGATCGAAGAAACCAAGACCCATTTAAAAGATGAGTTTGTCTGGTCCCTGGCCAAAGGGGAAATCGAAGATTGGGACAAAGCGGCAACCCGTGCCAAATCATTCAATTACAACATCCACCTGCCTTACGTCTGTATTTTGAGCATTCCGGAAAACATGGAAACGCTGTTCAACCGGTCCGCGTCCGGCGGGATCACTTATGATCACTGGTTGTTTGACCAGATTTGCCTGTTGGAAGAGCAAATGATCGAAGCCGGGGAAATGTTGAAACGAAAGGTGATGACAACCTACCATCAGGAACACTTTGTCATCTTTTTGGAAACGGACACCGACCGGGTTCACGAGTCGATCGGGGAATACCTGAACCTGGTGGAGAAAAAAGTGAAAAATCTGTTGCCCGGCCTTGTGATGTCATGGGGCATCGGGGAAAACCACGCAGGTGTCAAAACCTTTTCACAAAGCTATAATGACGCACGGATCGCCCTTTATATCGGCCGGCGGCAAAAAGGCCCCGGACACCGGAGCACGTACGCCAACACCGGGATTTTCAGGGCGTTGTTTGCCCTGTCCAAAAACCCGGAAATGGAGGAAATCGCCTTATCCACCATCGGCAGTTTGATTGACTACGAAAATCAACGGGGGTTGGATCTGATCCACACCCTGACCATGTATATCCGCCATAAGAGAAACATCAGCCAAACTTCCCGGGCCCTCAATTTGCACCGGCAATCCCTGGTATACCGTCTGCGCAAAATTGAATCGTTGACCGGACGGTCCCTGGAAAATCCCGATGATCTGTTTCTGCTCGACCTGAGCATCAAACTGTGGACCACGGGAATGGTATTGAATCAGAAATAAAAAAAGCGCCCGTTTTTCCGGGCGACGCCATTTACCTTTTCCGGATGTGAAATGAAAAGACCGTTTTTTTGCGGTAAACTTCATCCCTCTTTAAAAGGACGGACGGAAACCTCTGATCATGCAAGGAGGCAGGCGATGCTTGTGTTTCAAAACAAACTCCCAAATATTTTTTCGACCATCCCCCCGCCAGCATCCGGTCCTTTTTCATCTGATTGGATGTATACAGAACCATCCCGGGCTGGTTTGTAACGATCTCGATCATCCGGCCGCTTTCGGCTTCTTCGACCGACACGCATCCCGGATTGGAAGCAAAGAAAAAATAATGGTCATATCCGCCGCCAACCATCCGGTTTTGCGGATGGCTGCCGGTAAAACCGTCTTTCAGCTTTCGTCCCTGCCCAAAATCAAACGGGGTATGGCGGACGGAAAGGATTCTTCCCGTCGGAAGCAACGCTTCGTCCAATTCCGCAAAACGGGAAGCATTCATCCGCACCCGGTGGTTCCCAACGGTATCCTTCAAGTTCCCCGACAAATTAAAATAGGTGTGGTTGGTCAAGGTGACCGGGGTCGTCCGGTCCGTGACGGCTTGATAATCCATGAGCAACTCATTTTTCCGGTTCAGCCAATAGATCACCGTTACTTTGATGTTTCCGGGATATCCGCTCTCTCCGTCTTTTCTCTCATGACACAGCTTCACGCCGACCCCCTCCGGTGTTTGAAGCGGTTCCGCTTCCCAAATCACTTGGTGAAACCCCTGCGATCCGCCGTGCAAATGATTGTTCCCCTCATTTTTTTCCAGTTTAAATGTTTGATCATTCCATTGAAATTCGGCCCCTTGGATCCGGCCTGCCACCGGCCCGATCAACGCCCCGAGATAATAAGGATCGGTCTCATAATCTTTTTCCTTTTCATACCCCAAAACAACGTTTTCCACCTTGCCAAAACGATCCGGAACCATGATTTTTTGGATGACTCCGCCATAGTTTAAGACATGGATTTCGATTCCTTCCCCGTTTTGGAGAATGAATTTTTTCCACTTTCCGTGGAGCCGGATGGTTTGAACCTGCACCGGATTCCCTCCCTCAATGATTTCTGCTTTTCATTTCCTGTCTGATTTTCGGCATCCTTTTTTCATAATCCAACAGCATGAGCACCCCAAGCATCAAGAGAATGACGAGGAACGGAAAATAAATAAACATCGACTTGATCGCGAAAACGGCACTATCCGGCTGGACACCGGCATTAGCCACGTACCCTCCGATTTGCAAGGCCCAACCGACCAGAGCGGAGGTGAGACCTTGTCCGATTTTCATGCCGGCGCTGGTCAGACTGAAGACCGATCCTTGAACCGGCACACCGGATTTCCAATAAACCAGATCTCCCACATCCGCCACAATGGCACTCAACCCGGCCTGCAAGGGGACCAATCCGATGGCGTTGATCACAATGCCGATGATCAAGGCGATCAAATTTTCGGAAAACAACATCATCACCAGGGACCCGGCGGCTGAAATCAACAACCCGGCACAGGCGCTTTTTTTCATTCCGAATTTGCCCACCAAATAAGGGGCAAAAAAGAGGCCCGCCAGCAAAGGAATCAATCCGGCTGTGCTTAAGACGCCCATCAGATTCGGCTGATGGAAGATGTAAGATACATAATAAATTCTAGCCCCGGTTTCCGTTTGGCGCAGATACCACAACAAGTACAAAATCAAAGTCAGAATAAAATATTTGTTTGTCAACAGCACCTTCATGGTCGGGAAAAAAGAGGTTTTGGTTTCTGCTTTTTTCTTCTTGGCCACATTTCTTTCTTTGACAAACCAACCGGTAATCATCAAAGGAACGGCGCACAGCATCCCGTAAATGGCCGCGGTGACGGTCCAACCTTGCTGGCCGCCGCCGAAGGATCCGACCAACACGGTGGTGAACGTGGTGATAACCCATACCGCGGCATTGGCGAAAATAAACCGGATGCTCCCCAAAGCGACACGGTCTTTTTCACGATTGGTCATAAACGAGGTCAACGAAGCATAAGCGACATTGTTCGCCGTGTAAAAAACCGCGGAAATTAAAAGATAAACCGTAAAAATATAGGCAATTTTCCAAATATCATTGAGATGATCCGGCACATGAAACAACATGAATGTCAGGATGCCGAGAACCGGCGCCGTCCAAAACACCCACGGTTTGGCTTTCCCCATTTTCGTCCGGGTATGGTCAATGATGTTTCCCATGAACAAATCCGTGAAGCCGTCAAAAATCCGGGCGATCAAAATAATTGTTCCGATCACCCCGGCTTCAATCCCCACCGTATCCGTCATGTAAATCGTGATAAAAGAAGCGATGAAAGTCCAACTGAAATTGGCTCCGAAATCCCCGATTCCAAACGTCAGTTTTTCCAGCATCGTCAACTTCGGGGTTTTCCCGTCTTCGGGTTGTGGTTTGTACTCCCGGATGTGTTCCATACAAATCCCCCAAACGCTTAAATTTTATGTCGGGACACGGAAAAGAACCGGCCGGCCTTTTCCGTGCGCAACAAAAATCACAACATGACCTTGCCTTGGATCAAATCCCGCTCATGGCTGCTGTTTCCGATATAGACTTCATATTCCATGTGCTCCAGCTCCCACCGGCGGGTTTTGGGATTAAACCATTTCAGCTTATCAACAGGGCACCGGATCTCCACTTTTTTGGACTCTCCCGGTTGGAGGCGGACGCGTTCAAACCCGCGCAACACTTTTACCGGCCGGTCCACTTTGGACTGGCTGAATCCGACATACATCTGGATCACTTCATCCCCCGCCCGGTTTCCGGTGTTTTTGACTGTACAGCTGGCGATGATCCAGCCATCGCCGGCGGAAAATCCGGCATCATACAGATCAAACGTGGTGTAAGACAAGCCAAATCCATACGGCAAAGACGGCTCGATCCCTTCTTTGTCCAACTTGACATAGCCATGGTCATACCCATAGATAATCTCATCGGCTTCCCAATCGACCGGCGGGAGATGGCTCTCTTTTTTGGGAACGACAAACGGCAGCTTTCCGCCCGGATTCACATCGCCGAATAACGTTTTGGCAATCGCGGTGCCGCCTTCCATCCCCGGATAATAAGCCATCAGAATGGCGGACACGGAATCTTTCCACTCCTCGATCATGATCATGTTCCCGCCGATCAAGACGACGGCGGAATTTTGATTCACCGGCCCCACGGCTTGGATCAACCGGATCTCGTCTTCATGGAGCCCCAGGGAACGGACCCGGTCTCCGCCCACCGCATCAAACCCGGCACCGATGGCGGACAAGCCGCTGTCATCCTGCGCATTGTTGATATATTCCCCTTCATCATCATGGTCATAGCCCACCACAAAAATGACCGCATCCGCCGCGGCGGCCAATTTCCGGGCCCGGTCGATGTCTTGTCCGTCATCAAAAATCACTTCGGCATCAGGAACCATCCGCCGGATTCCTTCCACCGGCGTCACCACATATGCGGGGTAAACCCGGCTGGAACCATGATCGCCCGTATTTTCCTTGTTTCCCAGCCGCCCGATCACTGCGATGCGCTTGCAACGTTCTTTGGAAAACGGGAGCGTCTCATGCTTGTTTTGCAGCAGGGTCATCGACTTTTCCGCTGCTTCCAGCGCCAAGGCAACATGTTCCTTGCAGCCGACAACCTCTTCGCCGTATGTTTTTTCATCCGCTTCCGAAAAAGCCAGAAGCGTCCGGACAATGCGCACGGCGGCTTCATCGATTTTCTTTTCGGGAACTTGCCCGTTTTTGACCGCTTCCACCAATTTTTCACCAAAGTATTTCACAGCGTTCATTTCGATATCCATCCCGCCGTTGGCCGCTTCGACCGTATCCCGGACTCCCCACAAAAAGTCGCTGATCACAAACCCGTCAAAGTCCCATTCGCCTTTGAGCACCTGGTTCAGCAAATAGTCATGATGCCCGCAATACGTTCCTTGGTATCGGTTGTAAGCACTCATCACACAAGCCGCCCCGGCGTCGATCACGTCTTTGAAATGGGCCAGATACACTTCCCGTTCCGTGCGCTCGTCCGCTTTCACGTTGACCGTGAACCGGGCATTTTCCATGCTGTTAAAAGCAAAATGCTTGACGCAGGCAATCACGTTTTCGCTTTGGACTCCTTTGGTCAGGTGAGAGCCCATCACCCCCAGATGGAACGAATCCTCCCCGTACGTCTCCTGGCTTCGTCCCCATCCGGGATGGCGCGGAAGATTGATGCAAACGCCCCCGAACAAATTCCCGCCAAGCGCTTTCACTTCTTTTCCGATCGCCCGGCCGATTCTTTCTTCCAAGTTTCTGTCAAAGGTGGCACCTCTGGCCATGGAAACCGGGAAACAGGTGCTGCGATAGCCTGACACCGCCCCGCGCGGCCCGTCGACAAACTTGATGGCCGGCACGCCCAGGCGGCGGTTCCCGCCCGCTTCATAAGGCACTTCATTGTAGCGAATACCTTTTTTATCTTCCTCTACCAAGTCTTCTCTCGTCAGATTCCCGCTCATCAGATCCACTTTTTCTTCCAAAGTCATTTGGCTGACGATTTCCCTGGCCTTTTCGGTAAAAGACAACCGGTATGCTTTGTCTGCCTTCACCTTCGCATCCTCCTTCCCACAGGATCATCCTCCATGGCGGAACGCCTGCAATTGGCGGCTCATTCCGCTGGTGGCCGGATAAATTTCCCGGTAGATCCGAAACAATTGCCGGTATTTTTTCACGTTTTCCGGAACCGGTTCATACACCTGTTCGGCTTTGACGAATTGCTCCGCACATTCTGATAACGATGCAAACCAGCCGCATCCGGCAGCCGCCAGCATGGCCGCTCCCATCCCCGGTCCTTGTTCGCTTTTCAGTTTCACGACTTTGGCGCCGAAAATATCCGCCTGCATTTGCAGCCAGGTTTCATTTTTGGCCCCGCCGCCGATGGAGATCACCTGATCCACCTTTTTGCCGTGTGCACGGAACATTTCCACGGATTCATTCAGCGAAAAAGTGATCCCCTCCAACACGGAACGGACCAAATGCTCCTTTTGATGCGAGCTGTCCAATCCGATCCAACTGCCGCGAATCAGGGCATCGGCATGCGGCGTCCGTTCCCCGGCAATATAAGGGGTAAAAAGCAGGCCGTTCGCACCGGGGGGAATCCGGTCGATCCCGTTTAACAGATCGTCAAAATCCTCATCATTGGCAAAGACCTCTTTCAACCAGGACAAACTGTACCCGGCGGCCAACGTGACGCCCATGGTGTAAAACGCACCGGGGGCGCCATGATTAAAGTAATGAACTTTTCCGCCAAAATCTTTGGTTCCGTCTTTTTCATACGTTAAAACCACTCCGGAAGTCCCGATGCTGACCAGCGTTTTTCCTTCTTTTAAAATGCCGGCCCCGATCGCGCCGCAAGCATTATCCGCCCCACCGGCAAAAACGCGCGTCGCCGGTGACAGGCCGGTCTCTTTCGCGATTTCCGGCGTGACTGTGCCGACTTCATCCACCGAGTCAACAAGCAGCGGACACAGGCGCATGTCCACCCCGACCCGCTCCCCGATTTCCCGGCTCCATGTTTTATCCGGGACATTCAGCAAAAGGGTGCCGGCCGCATCGGAACAGTCCATATGGAGCTTCCCGGTGAGCTTAAAGCGCACATAATCTTTGGGCAGGACAAAAGCGCCCGCTTTTTGGTACAAATGAGGTTCATGCTTTTTCACCCAGAGGAGTTTCGGCAGGGTGAATCCTTCCAAAGCCGGGTTTTTGGTGATTTCGAGCAACCTTTCTTTGCCCACCCGCTCTTCGATCTCCCGGCATTCTTCGGTTGTGCGCGTATCGTTCCACAAAATGGCGTTTCTCAGCACTTCCAGTTTTTTATCCAGAAGAACCAAACCATGCATCTGCCCGGAAAAGCTGATCCCCTCAATGTCTCCGGGATCTCCCGCAAACAGATGCAAAAGCTCTTTTAATCCGCTGATGGTGGCCTTCACCCAATCGTCCGGGTTTTGTTCGCTCCACCCGGACCGTTCCTGAAACAGCGGATAGGATTTGGATACTTGTGCCACCACTTCCCCCGTCTGGTTGACAAGAAGCAACTTGACCGCACTCGTCCCCAAATCGACGCCGATGACGTATTTCATATTGAACCAGCTCCTGTCTCCGTGTTGGCTGTGGATTCTTTCAACCGCAAACGCAGAAAGAATATTATGTCATTTAATGCAATTCCCTGACAATCCATAAAACCTTTCCGGCCAACACTCAGAGAAACTTTGTTTAATTGTTAAACTAAGATTACCACTTTGATGAAAGCGTTGTCAATAAAAATAGAAATATATCCAAAGATATAATTTCTATGTTTAATAAAATACAAAATCCATGACAGCTGACAACCAAACTTTGTATAAACCATAAACAATCATTGCGCATGAAGCAGACCATGGAGTATGATAAAATTTCAACAACAGAGGTTGCAGTAAGGAGAAAAAAGAAATGAAAGCACTCAGAACCGGCGATCAAAACCTGGTCAAACAAATCAATAAATCCGTTGTTTTCCACACCATCAAAAACAAAGGTCCGATCTCCCGGGCCCAAATTTCCAAAGAGACCGGCTTGAACAAAGCCACGGTGTCCACCATGGTTGCCGAATTGTTGAAAGAATCCTTCGTCAAAGAAATTGGCGCCGGCCAATCAAGCGGCGGCCGGAAGCCCGTGATGCTTTATTTTCATCATCATGCCGGTTACGCCATCGGCATCGATGTCGGCGTGAACTATCTTTCGGGAATCTTGACGGATTTAAGCGGAAACATCATTGAAAAAACCACGAGCAAATTAAAGTCAACCCGGCTGGAATCGGTCGTGGACCAAATGACGGCCGTCACGGGCAACCTCATCCAAAAAGCCCCCGACAGCCCGTACGGCATTGTCGGCATCGGGATCGGGGTTCCCGGGCTGGTTGATTCCAAGGGGCAAATCTTATTCGCCCCCAATCTGAAATGGAGAAACGTGGATTTAAAACAAGTGATGGAAGAAAAATTCCATATTCCCGTCAAAATCGAAAACGAAGCCAATGCCGGCGCCCACGGGGAGCAGTTGTACGGGGCCGGCAAAAACATTGCCAATTCGGTGTATATCAGCATCGGAATCGGTATTGGAACCGGGATCGTGATCAACCATCAACTTTACCGGGGCTTTACGGGAATTGCCGGGGAAATGGGACATATGTCCATCGACTTTCAGGGCAGAAAATGCTCGTGCGGCAACCGCGGTTGCTGGGAATTGTATGCATCGGAAAGCGCCCTTTTAGATGCGGCTTCCAAACGGAACCTCCCGGACGGTCATCCGGAAGCCGACTTGGATGTTCTTTACACCGAAGCCCAAAAAGGAAATGTTGAAGTCATTCAACTGCTGAACACGTTGGGGGAATACATCGGCATCGGCCTGACCAATGTCATGAACACGTTCAACCCCGAAGCCATGATTATCGGAAACCGGATCGCCCGCTTTGAACCCTGGATCAGAAACCCCGTTGAACGCGTCCTGGAAGAGCGGCTGTCCAACCATCATCCCTTTGCAACCCGCCTTCGTTTTTCCAAACTGAAAGACGATTCAACGGCCCTCGGCGCCGCTTCCTTTGCCATTTCGGACTTCTTTTCCAATCAAAAAATCACTGAAATGGAATCCCTCTCCCTCACCTGAAAAGCAACCAAACCGGCTTTCCCCCTCGGATGAAAGCCGGTTGCAGCTTTGACATCCCCCTTTTCTCCTCTTCACGACATCGGAAACGAAACTTTTAATTTCACTCCTGCCCGCCGGCTTTGACAGTCTGATCGAGGATCCGGATCAGTTCCCGGCTGTATGTTTCCAAATCCACCTTTTGCATAAGACCTGAATCCAGCATGTATTCTCCGATTGATCCCTGAATGACGTGAACCATCACATCCAAATGAAAGTCTCCAAAAACTCCTTCTTTCTGCCCTTTCCTTAAAATATTCCGCAGCTCCTTCTGAAGAGGATCCTCTTCTGAGTCACCAAGCAGATAATAAGGAATATGATCTGGTGTTCTGCCATTAAAAATGATTTCAATCAAAGCCACATTTTTCTGATGGTGGGTTCCCTGGTAAGCCAAACTGGCTTCAATGAAGGCATGCAACTTGTCCAAGGGGGTTGTTTTCTTGTGAACCCTCTCCAAAACATAAGCAGACAAATCCCCCATCAGTTTCATCAACACATGATACATCAAGTCTTCCTTATCCCGAAAATGATAAGAAATCAGAGCGGTGGAAATGCCAGCTTTTTTGGCGATCTTGGACAAGCTGGCTTTCACATATCCAATCTCCCCCAGTGTTTCAATGGCGGCTTGAATGATCTGTTCCCGTCTCGCCTCTTGAATAAAGGATAATTTTCCTTTTTCCCGTTCATCTTTTTGCATCGCATTCACCTCTCAGGTTATTTTTTCCTGATGGCACTCATAATGGACAACACAAGGATAATCACCGGAACCAAAAATACTTTGTGCGGCTCCCGGACCACCCGTTCCAAAACCGGCCGGGCACCTCCCTGAATCAAGTGATGACCCCCCCGGATGACCAAAACCACCAAGTTCGCCACCAGAATGAACACGATCAGGGAAATCCCGCTTTGAAACAGCACGGCCGCAACAGGATGACGAAACAAAAACAGCACGGCCGAAAGCAAAGTAATGAGCCCGACAATCCCGATGATCACGGGCCGGATCCAAACATACCAATAATCATAAACAGTGTTCACCGTTTTTTCTTCCACTCCGGCAAAGTGATGCCATAAATACCAAAACGCAAGGATACTCAGTCCTATACTAACAAAAAAATAAGCTTTTTCTTCTCCTTTTTGGATCTGCACGATACCCACCCCCAAAATTTGATTGTATAATCTAATTTTTGATTGATCGTTCAATCAATTTTTATCATCAAGTGATCCGGATGTCAATAATAAAGGAACTTTCCAAACATAGATCCAAAAGATATTCAAAAGGGTATTTGAATCTATGCCGCTTGGTGTTATTATATAATCAAACAATCATTTGAATATTGAATGATAAAAAACTGCCTGTCCCCGATATTTCCCAAAAAGCGAGGTGCCATTGTTGAGCAACGACCATTGTGAAATTTATTGTTTTGACGAAGAAAAAGTGCAAAGAGCCCGTTCCTCACTGAAAAACACAAACTTCAGCGATACGTCACAAATGTTTAAAGCTTTGGCCGACCCGACCCGCTTGAAAATCGCTTATGCTTTATTAAAGGAAAGTGAACTTTGCGTTTGTGATGTGGCCAATATCATCCGGTCTTCACCGGCAACCGCCTCCCATCATTTGCGCTTGTTGCGGAATATGGGCTTGGCCAAATACCGGAAGGAAGGAAAAATGGTTTTTTATTCACTGGATGATGATCATGTCAAAGACTTGATCCGGTTGGCCTTTGATCACAGTAAGGAGTTACAAGAAAATGGAAACCAATGAAGCGAAAAAAATTTACCGTATTCACGGGTTATCCTGCGCCCATTGCGCCGCACAATTTGAGAAAAATGTTTGCAATCTGCCGGGTGTGAAAGAAGCCAAGGTGAATTTCGGGGCTTCCAAAATCACGGTGTTTGGCGATGCCACCATGGAAGAAATTGAAAAGGCCGGTGCCTTTGAAAATTTGAAAATCTCGCCGGAGCATGAGATCCCGGGCGAAAACCGCCTTCCTTTTTGGAAGAAAAAAGCGAATTATCCCGTCTTTCTCTCTGCTTTCTTTCTGATCGCCGCTTGGGTCTTGAACGGGCAATCCGGCGAAAATCTTCCCGTCATCCTCTTGTATGCGGCTTCCATCCTCACGGGAGGATACCGGTTGTTTCTTCATGGTTTGAAAAACCTCATCCGTTTTGAATTTCAAATGAATACCCTGATGACCATTGCCATCATCGGTGCCGTCGCCATCGGAGAGTGGGGGGAAGGCGCCATGGTCGTCATTTTGTTCGCCATCAGTGAAATGCTGGAATCCTACTCCATGGATAAAGCGCGCACATCGATTCGCTCTCTCATGGACATCGCGCCGAAACAAGCTTGGATTCGCCGCAACGGGGAAGAAAAGCTCATTCCCGTCCAAGAAATCGAAACGGGCGACATCATGCTGGTCAAACCCGGGCAAAAAATTGCCATGGACGGAATGGTCATCCAAGGAACTTCCACGGTCAACCAGGCCGCCATCACCGGCGAATCCGTTCCCGTGGCCAAAAGCGCCGGGGATGAAGTGTTTGCCGGAACCTTAAATGAAGAAGGATTCCTGGAAGTGCGGGTGACCAAACGGGCTGAAGACACCACCCTGGCCAAAATCATTCATTTGGTGGAAGAAGCCCAGGCCGGACGGGCTCCGGCACAAGCCTTCATTGACCGGTTTGCACGGGTATATACCCCGGCAATACTGGCTGCCGGCATTCTTTTGGCCGTCCTCCCTCCCCTGCTCTTCCAAGCCGACTGGAGTGAATGGATTTACCGGGGGCTGTCGCTGCTTGTCGTCGGATGTCCCTGTGCTTTGGTCATTTCCACCCCGGTTTCCATCGTCACGGCCATCGGCACGGCCGCGCGGAACGGGGTGCTCATCAAAGGCGGAATCCATCTGGAATCTGCGGCCAAACTCAAAGCCATCGCTTTTGACAAAACCGGCACCCTGACCAAAGGGACGCCGGTGGTCACGGATTTCGTGCCGCTTTGCTCAAGGTCCGATAAAGAACTGTTTGCCATTGCGGCAGCGATCGAAAAAAACTCCCAACATCCGTTGTCGTCTGCCATTCTCAAAAAAGCGGAAGAATGGAATGTTCCTTTCGATTCCCTCTCGGTGGAGGATTTTTTCTCGCTGACGGGAAAAGGGGTGCGGGCCAAAGTGGACGGCATCCTTTACGAAATCGGAAATCCCGGGTTGTTCCGGGACCGGATGACCGAAGACCTCAAAGATCGGATCCAAGAAAAACAAACCCAAGGCAAAACCGTCATGTTGATGGGGGACGAAAAAGAAATTCTGGCTTTGATTGCCGTTTCGGATGAAGTCCGGAAGTCCGGACAAAAGGTGATTCAAGCATTGCATTCCCTGGGAATCCAAAGAACCGTCATGTTAACGGGAGACAATGCCTCCACGGCACAAGCCATCAGCCAAAAACTCGGGGTCAGCGAAGTCCGGGCAGAACTGCTGCCGCAGGAAAAATTGGAATGGATCCATCAGTTGCAACAAGAATCCGGCTCCGTCGCCATGGTGGGAGACGGCATTAACGACGCACCGGCGCTGGCTGCATCCACCGTCGGCATTGCCATGGGCGGGGCCGGGACCGACACGGCACTGGAAACCGCAGATATCGCGCTGATGGGGGACGATCTGGAAAAACTCCCGTTCACCATCCGTCTGAGCCGGAAAGCCCTGCGCATCATCAAGCAAAATATCACACTGGCCATCGCATTGAAATTGGTCGCCCTTTTGCTGATCATTCCGGGTTGGCTGACGCTTTGGATGGCCATCTTCGCGGATACGGGGGCCACCTTGCTGGTCACTTTAAACGGGCTCCGTCTGCTTCGCAACCAAAATGCATAAAAGATGCAGGATGGTCAAACCCTGATCTTATTGAAAGATCAGGGTTTTCTTTATGAAAAATTTGCTTTCGATCATACGGAAACGAAACCGTTTACAAACCAACCGTTTCTTGGTAGGATACTTGTATACAAGTATTCAAACCCAAAAGGGGTGATGATTTGAAAGGGCTTTATCCGGAAAAAAGACTGGCAAAATCCTCAATCGGCCAGCAAGTGGCTGCCGATTTGCGAATGAGGATCCTTTCCAAGGACCTTAAAAATGGAACCGTTTTATCAGAAAACCGGCTGTCTGAAGAATACAACGTCAGCCGCTCTCCCATCCGGGAAGCATTGCGGATCCTGGAACGGGAAGATTTGGTGCAATTAAACCGGATGGGCGCCAAAGTGGCCGGCATCACGGAAAAAGACATTGATGAAATTTATGATGTCCGGCTGATGATGGAATCATTTGTTTTTAAAAACTTATTAAAGCGGGAAAACAATGATTCTCTGCTCCGCGAATTAAACAAAATCCTGGAAATGATGAAAGTTGCCATCAAATACAAAGATGCCGATGAATTTTCGTTTCGGGATATCGAATTTCATGAGACGATCATCCGGTCCATCCAACACCGGTATCTTTTCATCCTCTGGTCCAATATCAAGCCGGTGATGGAATGCCTCATTTTGCTGGACATGCGGCATCGGATGAAAAACAACGATGCCGATTTTGACCGGATCATCCAAAACCACCAGCTGCTGATCCGGTCCATCGAAGAAAAGGACATGCAATTGGTGGAAGAAGCCTTTTACAAAAATTTCAGAGACGTAAAGAAAAAATCAGACGGATTATGGACAACCCCGGAATTTTTACAGAAAGCGAATGAGCCATATGAATGAGAACAAATGGATGTTGGGTGTGGATATCGGAACCACCAGTACGAAAGCGGTATTGTACAAGGAAAACGGAGAGATTGTCGCATCGGCAAACAACGGCTATTCATTGTACACGCCGGACAGCCACACTGCCGAACAGGATCCGGAAGAAATCTTTGAAGCCGTTCTCCTGTCGGTCCGTCATGTCATGAAGAAATCGGGAATCAACCCCGAGGATTTGTCATTTATCGCCTTCAGCAGCGCAATGCACAGTGTCATTGCTGTTGATGCCCAAGGAAACCCTCTGTCACGCTGCATCACCTGGGCCGACAACCGCAGTGCAAAATGGGCGGAAACCATCAAAACCGAACGGGACGGACATGCCATTTACCAACGAACCGGAACCCCGGTCCATCCCATGTCCCCGTTGTGCAAAATCACCTGGCTGGAACATGACGTGCCGGAGATAGCCGCCAAAACCCATAAGTACATCGGAATCAAGGAATATGTGTTTTTCCGTCTTTTCGGCGAATTCGCCGTTGATGTATCCATCGCCTCGTGCACCGGGTTAATGAACCTCGAATCAATGAACTGGGATCCGAAGGCGCTTCAAGTCGCGGGCATCACGGAAGAAAAGTTGTCCCGGATTGTCCCGACCGTGGAAGTGTTTACCGGATGCAACCCGTCTTTCGCCGGACAAATGGGAATCCGGCCCGAAACCCCGTTTGTCATTGGCGCAAGCGACGGCGTCCTGTCCAATCTGGGGGTCGGTGCCGTCAAAAAAGGGGAAGTCGCCGTCACCATCGGAACCAGCGGCGCTATCCGGACTGTGATTGACAAACCCCAAACCGATCCGAAAGGGCGCATCTTTTGTTATGCATTGACCGGGGATCACTGGGTCATCGGCGGCCCCGTCAACAACGGCGGCATTGTGCTTCGTTGGATCCGGGAAGAACTGGCCGCAGCGGAAGCGGAAACGGCAAAGTCGTTCGGCATCGATCCTTATGACGCCTTGACCAAAATTGCCGGCCAAGTCCGACCTGGAGCGGACGGCCTGCTGTTTCTCCCCTACTTGTCCGGGGAAAGGGCACCGCTGTGGAATGCGGATGTCCGGGGCTCCTTTGTGGGACTCACCCTCAGCCACAAAAAGGAACACCTGATCCGCGCCGCCTTGGAAGGTGTGCTTTACAACCTGTACTCCGTCTTTCTGGCTTTGGTGGAAGTCATGGATCATCCCGTCACTTCCATCAAGGCAACCGGCGGTTTTGCCCGATCTGAATTGTGGCGGCAGATGCTGGCAGACATCTTTGACCAGGAAGTGATCATTCCGGAAAGCCACGAGTCTTCTTGCCTGGGGGCCTGCCTGCTCGGACTTTACGCTTTTGGAAAAATTGACTCCTTTGACGTGGTGAATGAATGGATCGGCAAAACCCATCAGCACAAACCCGTTCCTTCCCATGTCCGGGAGTACCGCAAATGGATTCCGGTCTTCATCCGCCTTTCCCGGGTTTTGGCACCGGAGTATAACCAATTTGCCACCCTCAAACCATAACGGATGGGAGTGAAAACCAATGGAAAACATGTTGCCACTTTTGATTGTGGCGCTCGGCATCATCTTTTTGCTTGTTTTGATCACCAAGTTCAAACTGAACACATTTATTTCTTTAATCATCACTGCCTTTGCCGTCGGGCTGGCGCTCGGCATTCCGCTGGAGAAAATCGTCGAATCGATTGAAGGCGGAATGGGGGCGACTCTGGGCAGTATCGCTTTGATTTTCGGACTGGGAGCCATTCTCGGAAAACTGGTCGCCGATGCCGGCGGGGCCCGTCAAATCGCTGTGACGCTCATTGACCGGTTCGGCCAAAAATACATTCAATGGGCGGTGGTCATTTCATCCTTTATAATTGGAATTGCCCTGTTTTTTGAAGTGGGGTTGGTGCTGTTGGTGCCAATCGTGTTCCAAATTGCCAAGGAATCCAAAGTTCCCGTTTTGTATTTGGGGATTCCGATGGCGGCGGCCCTTTCGGTCACCCACGGATTTTTGCCCCCGCATCCCGGCCCGACCGTGATTGCCCAGCAGTATGATGCAAACATCGGGATGGTACTGCTTTATGGAACCGTCATTGCCATTCCGGCCGTGATCCTTGCCGGTCCGTTGTTTGCCCGGTTAGTCAAAAAAATCAGCCCTGATTCTTTTCATAAATCGGAAGCGGAACAGGCCGATTCCCTCGTCAGCGCCAAAGAAACCCATCCGGAGAAGCTTCCCGGATTCGGAATCAGCGTCTTCACTTCCTTGTTGCCCGTGATTTTAATGGCCATTGCAACCTTGGTTGAACTCCTTCAGGATTTGGGGGTGGCAGGCGACAACCTGTTCTTTGACGCCATCCATTTGATCGGGGAACCGACCACGGCTTTATTGATCTCCGTATTGCTCGCCGTCTATACCATGGGCATCAAGCGAAACATCCCGATAAAACAAGTGATGCAATCGGCAGAAGAAGCCGTCCGTGCCATCGGGATGATGCTGTTGATCATCGGCGGCGGCGGGGTCCTGAAACAAGTGTTGATCGATGGCGGTGTGGGAGATTCGGTATCCGCACTGTTTGCCGGCAGCCACATGTCGCCGCTTTTGCTCGCTTGGTTGATCGCCGCTATTTTGAGAATTGCACTCGGTTCCGCCACGGTTTCTGCTCTGACCACCGCAGGTCTGGTCATTCCCTTGATGCAAGGAACCGATGTGGACCCGGCCCTGATGGTTCTGGCAACCGGCGCCGGCAGCCTGATCGCTTCCCACGTCAATGATGCCGGTTTTTGGATGTTTAAAGAATTCTTCAATCTGAACATAAAAGAAACATTTGCAACCTGGACTTTGCTGGAGACCGTCATCTCAGTCACCGGTCTGGCAGGAGTCCTGATTCTCAATCTGTTTGTCTAAAGGGTGGAATTCAATGAAGAACAGCATAGGTGTTTATGGTTTAGGTGTGATGGGGTCCAATTTGGCCAGAAACATGGCCAATCACGGCGAAAATGTCGCCGTCTACAACTACACGCCGGATCTGACCGACAAATTTGTCAGCCGACATGCACACAGCCGGATCGAGGCTTATTATGAACTGGAACCCTTTGTCCGTTCCTTAAAAAGCCCGCGCAAAATCTTTCTGATGGTATCCGCCGGGGCGGCAGTCGATTCCGTCATCGAATCCCTTCTGCCTCTTTTGGATCAGGGGGACATCATCATGGACGGCGGTAACTCCGACTTCCATGATTCCAACCGGCGATACCGGGCTTTAAAAGAACGGAGAATCCATTTCATCAGCGTGGGCGTCTCCGGCGGGGAAGAAGGCGCATTGAACGGTCCGGCGCTGATGCCAAGCGGCGACCAAGAAGCTTACCGTCAAGTGGCCCCGATCCTGGAAAAAATCGCTGCACAAGTCGACGGCAAACCCTGCTGCACCTACATCGGCCCTGAAGGCTCGGGGCATTATGTGAAAATGGTGCATAACGGAATCGAATATGCAGACATGCAATTGATTGCCGAAGCCTGGCAATTTCTCCATCAAATCGTCGGCCTTTCCATCCCGGAAACCGCCGGCGTATTTAAGTCCTGGAATGAATCGGAACTAAAAAGCTACCTGATCGAAATCACCGCAGAGATCCTTTCCAAAACCGATCAGGAAACGGGAAAACCAATGGTGGAAGTGATACTGGACAAAGCCGGGCAAAAAGGAACGGGGAAATGGTCCAGCCAGGATGCGCTGAACCTCGGCGTTCCCACCACCATCATGACCGAATCGGTCTTTGCAAGATTTTTATCTTCCTTGAAAGAGGAAAGAATCCAAGCCGAATCCCTTTTGGAAGGACCTTCCCCGTCGGGAGAAGAAGCCGACAAGGCATACTGGATCGAACAAGTGAAGCAAGCACTTTTCATGGGGAAAATCTGCGCCTACGCCCAAGGGTTTCAGCAATACAAAACAGCTTCCGAACAATACGGCTGGTCGCTTGATTTGGGGGACATCGCTCTGATCTTCCGCGGCGGGTGCATTATCCGGGCCGACTTCTTAAACCGCATTTCCGAAGCCTACGAGGAAAACAAAGACTTGTCCAATCTGCTTTTGGCTCCTTATTTCTTGGAAAAAACCAACCGCTATCAGGCATCATTGCGGAAAGTGGTCATCAAAGGATTTGAAAACGGCCTGCCGCTGTCGTGTCTCAGTTCGGCCCTCGCCTTTTACGACGGATACCGGTCTTCCACCGGTTGTGCCAACCTGATCCAAGCCCAACGGGACTACTTTGGTGCACACGGCTTCGAACGCACCGATCAACAAGGAACCTTCCATGCCGGCTGGATGGAACCCGGAACCGTCATCCCATCCGTTAAAGTAAACAAATAGGACGCAAAAACCCCGACCGTTTTTTCACGGCCGGGGTTTTTTACAACAGAATTTTTATTCAAAATCCGGGAGTTGCAGCGCGTTCCGGTGAAGCCTTTTCCGTTTCGTTTTTTCGTACTTGCCACAGCTGTTCCGCCAGGGATGCCAGCTCTCCTTTGATTAAAATCGCTTCTTTATATTGCGGGGGAATGGATTCAAATCCCCAGTAAAGGCCGGCAAGACCGCCGGAAATAGCTGCGATGGTATCGGAATCTCCCCCCAGATTGGCCGCCTCTTGCACCACTTCTTCAAAAGAAGAGGCATGCCACAACAGGTACAACACCCATTTGAAGGTATTTTCCACATAGCCGTTGGGCGGAACTTGGGGTTTCTCTTTGACGGCCTCAGCATATCGGGTGTCTTGAATCTCCTCTTCCAACGCCGTTTTCAGGGATTCCCCGCAAAGAACCCGGTGAGCGATGCGATTGTACAGCACACAGGCTTCTGAAGCCAAATCATCATAATGCGTCATTTTCGATTGCAAGCGGCTGATTTCCGTGATTTTGGCCGGATCACCGTACACGAGGGCAACCGGCAAACAGCGCATCAAGGTTCCGTTCCCTGCACTTCTTCCGCTTAACACTTGATGGGCCTTTTCCGCTGCTTCAAACCAGTCCCCGTCGTAACAATCATATGTTGTGCGAATGATGTTCCCGATGTCCCGGGGATTCTTTTCAACCCACTTTTTGATCTCATCGCCAATCCATCCCAACGGATTGTCAGGGTTTTTCATCAACCCGTTGGCCACGGCAATGGTCAATTCCGTATCATCGGTCGTTTCCCCCGGTTTTAGATTCAGCCATCCTCCACCGGTGATTTCGGTCAAATATCCATATTGCTCCTCAATTTCCCCCCGGCTCATAAATTCGGTGGTCGCCCCCAATGCATCCCCGATTGCCACTCCGAATAAACCGCCTTTGATCTTATCCAGCATCTTCATAACTCCCTAAGCAAAACTTAAAAGTCTCATCATTCATTTTAGCGCAGAGCGGCCCCTTCCACATGTTCATTTAGCATGAGTCTTGTGACAAATCTTTTAAATCAAAATATCCTTTTTCATCCGGACCGTTCTTAGATCATGTCCGAAAAAAGGCTCTGTGTACACTTTCACCACCCGAAACCCCTTGGCTTGATAAAAGCAAAATCCCGTTTCATTGCCGGATTCCACATCCACGAGCCACGCTTTGGCCTGTTTCAGCTTCCCAAAAGCCGATTGGAACAGCCGGGTCCCCATCCCTTTTCCTTGGAATTCAGGCAACACATAAATCGCATCAATCACCGCCATCCTCCCTTTTTCCGTCACCTGAATAAAACCGGTTGCTTTTTCTCTTGCCACGGCCACCAAAAAAATGGATTCTCCGATTCGCCGCTTCAGCATTTCATCGGAATAAGCCACGGACAGAAACTGTTGCCGGACCGGTTCCGGAATCAGGTTTTCATACGTATGATGCCAGGTAATGCGGGCAATCTCACGAATCGCGCCGATATCGGAAAAAACAGCCGGACGAATTTGAACAGCCACACTGTCACCCCCCTAAAATTTCACCTTGGCACCAACGATGCACACACCCTGTCAACTGCAAAACCGAATAAACTTATCCCACTGGTCATCACTCAAGTAAAAACCGTCTGCTCTTAGCTCAAACTTGATATTCTTTTTCTCCATGCACGGGACACGGGCCGACAAATCCCCCCGATTGGTCATTTTTTCTTCAGAACAACCTGCCACTCCCGTCAGCAGGAACGTACATACCAAGATCATCGATACTTTTTTCAACATCACATCGTTCCCCCATGTTGTTCTCGTGAAGCTGCTGTCATCCGTCACATGATAACATACCGACGCCGGGGGAACTCCCAAGCGATCGCTTTATACAGTCACAAAGCCGCTTTTTTTCATTATGTATTCGTGAAACTCCGTAAGCCCTTGGTAATCATCAACCGGCACTGGTATGCGCGGTTCCAAACCGATGCGGATATACATGCCGTCTTCTTTTGCTTCTTCGTACGGATACCTTTTAAGCAACCACAACGCATTTTCCTTGAAATCCGCGATATCCGAAGCAAACGAGCATCCGCTGTAAATCATACCGATTTTTCTGCTTTTCATTTGTTGATACGCTTGAGTGTTTCCTTTTCTTTTTTCCCTCATCATTTGGACATAAAAACCGACAGCTCGCGGCGGGAATCCCAAAGTCATCCCCAAAATGCGGTCTGTGTCCGCTAACGAAAAAGTGCTTTGTTTCAACTCTTCTTCAAACCGGTGACGCATGAAGTCGGTTTGAAAAAACAAATAAAACCGGTTACCGGACAATAAGTCGTAATCACGATGACTCACATGCGGATAGTTCGCCAATAAAAAATTCAAGTGCTTTGTCGTCTGTTTCAAGCCGAGTATTTCCAAAAATGCAGGCTTGTATCCCTTTAAAAAAGCATCTGCCGTTTTCAATGGACTTTGACTCCTTCAATGGATGTTGCTAATACTTATTCCACAGGATCATTCTTATTACCTTGGTATAAAAAGAAAACTCCCGCTGTGCGGGAACAACTCATCCCTCATATTCTTCATAATCACATTCGTCACAAACCACATATCCGTCTATGGTTTTATGCAGCTTCCCTTCTCCACAACGGGGACATGTTTTCAAACCGGGGCTTATCTCTTGAAAACGGCTCACGCCAACACACCTCCTCCTTTATTATATATAAAATTCAATCATTTCTGTATATTATTAATAAACTTGGAGAAGATTTGAATAAGACGCGACCCAATTATCAATCTGTAATTGGTATAAAAATAAGAATAACAATAAAAATCAAATTAAATATCATCTATATAAAACTCTTGAATATTTTTATAAATCTAGTGATAGTAGAATTAATTAAGTGTAAAGGAGCTTAATATATGAAAAAAATTTTTATGTTATTCACATTACTAACACTAACAATTAGCTCTTTCATTCCTTCTTACAGCCATGCAGCAGGAATTAAAATGAGTGATGCAGAGCTGGACAGTACATATGAGGTAGTTGATGGAGATGAACTAGTAACAAACTTGCCGAGCACTGGGGAAAGCCTAACACTAGAACAACTCTTTCAAAAATACAATTTAGAACCCGCAACTAATATCCCTCAAGGAACAGAAGTCATTAAATTTGATAGTGTTGAGGCAGCTGATAAATTCTTTACAAAAATCAATAAGGACGCTGAAAACCCAATAATCGAAGACTCTTCATTTAGTACCCTTGCGTTAGGAACAACTCAAGTAAGATCTGTATCGTTTGGATTCTCAAAAATTAATCTTTATGCCGATATTACTTGGAATAGTAATAAAATAATTACAAGCTGCCGTGCTTGGACAACACATACAGGTGTGACTTTTTCTCTTGGGTGGGACCAAAAATATGCTTATTGTACTCCAACAAGCGGCTCAAGAACCACTATGGTAAAAGGTGGAGGAACAGGTAAATGGGTTGTATTTGTTCAGGGAGTCGGAACCGTTTACTCTAAAGACATCAATATTCACTATGGATATACTGTACCGTAAAATTTCAATATACTCCACCATAACAAAATCAACAGGAGTTGGTTAAAATATTTAGTATCGCTACTCTTCTGTACCAGACATTGATGTTTGTATTTGGCATTGTCATCATTGGGGCCATTATTTATTGGGTGAAGAAAAAAAACAAGTAATGCTGTGTAAAGGGGATTCGTCAGAAGGAATCCCCTTTACTTTTATATATTCACCAAAAAAAGAGGCGAGCCAAAGGTCACCTGAAAGGAGGAAATGAAATCACCTGTAAAAAATCGCACTCTATGTTAACAACTAAGAAAGTATCCTTCAATCCTATACTGTCTGTCTTGTCCATTTTGAAAGCAAAACAAAAAAAGAGCTCCGCTGTTGCGAAGCTCTTGGCGTTTGGCGGAGAGGGTGGGATTCGAACCCACGGTACGGGAAGCCCGTACAGCGGTTTTCGAGTTCGACGACACCCGTTTTTTATTGTTTATATGGGTCTGATATGTCCAAAAAACAGCGGTTTTGTACATTTTTATGCCTGGTCAACCCTCCATGTTGCTAACGTTCGTTTGCAATATGTTTGCAAATGGTTTGCAGCGTGAACAGACCGTGAACAGTTACCGTGAACGGTTCTGAAAAACTGTTCACACCTAAAATTTTCCATTGTTCACATTGTTCACGCCAAAAATTAAAACCGTTCACGCCCCTTAGCCCTTATATTATCTACATTCTCTTTTGTTAAGTGAACAATGTATACAATGTAAACGATTAAATAAAGTTGTCAAGAGATAGGGAGATTAGAGAGGTTAGAGAGGTAAAATGACCTCTCAAATACCCTCTATACGCTCTATTAGGGGATAGATGTTTTGTATTGTTCACATCGTCTACACTGTGCACGGAATTTTTAGACAAAAAAGTCTTGACTTGATTGTAATAACGCGAATATACTGATTTTAGACAGACAGTCAGTCTTATATGACTAAACATTCTTGTTAAGGGAGAGATGATAACATGGCTATTTGTGCGAGATGCGGAAGGTTTGTAAAGAATGTGTTTTGGTGGGATAAAAAACCCTATGGTAAGACGTGCTGGCAAAAGACGGCAGAACTGAGTCAGCCCGAACCGGTTGAGGAGGAGTACGATTTTGAATTCCAAAGTAAACTGAACCCGACAGTCAGCTACGCGGTAATGCTCGAAGAGGCGCGATTTAGCACAGCGGCATATATCTATGTATTTAAAGATGGTGAGAGGCGTTTATTGCTCCGGCATTTTTTCAAGCCCTGGGAAAGCCCCGATCAAAAAACGCTTGAGGAAACCTGGGAGGAGGATTTTTTGCAACGGGAGCAGTGGCTCTAACCGCCCCCTTATCTCCCCTATAAAGGAGGTGAGTCATATGCCTAAACGCCGGATCCAAAAAGGTGAGGAGATCCACTATAAAGGTTACCGGTTGGTGTACTTAGGAAATGGCAGACTTCGAGTTTACAGCCCTGAGGGTCAGTTGTTGGTCCATGAGGGCACAGCAGAGGATTGTAAGTTGGTTATTGAAAGCCATTTAAAAAAGACACCCCCTGAAGGCCGGAAGCCATAACAGGGGGACGCGCTTTAGCTCATAAGAAAATGGGAGACTAATCCCACACAAAGGGGATATTGCTATTGTATCAGAAAAACGCGAAACGGGAAACACTGATTATTCTGTCTGGAAAGCCGGGGCAGATCATGCAGGAATTGGGATTACTGCTAAACACCCACGGCCGGCATACGCCGTTACTGGCCGTGAAGCAGGGATAAATGACATCAGAAACCGGTGGGGAGGAGGTTTAAGACCTCTCCCCTATCGCTTTTTAGAAAGGAGTAGTCAGAAAATGCTAATTGACGCAATGACAAGGGTTTGGCCCCTCTCCCCCACCGGGGAAGGCTCCAAAATCCCTGGGGAGAGACGACGAAATTGGCAATCGAAATTTCGAAAGAGGAGGGTTTGAAATGCTGACCAGATTCAAAGTCAGAACCAATTTGAAGATGTATACCGTGGTAGTCAAGTACAGCGCCGACCGTGAATTGTTCGAACTGGACGTCTATGAAGGAGAACCACATTTTCTAGACGGCACGTGTAAATACATCGGCGAGGCGGAATGGATTGGAGGTTACAAGGATGAGGAGTTTACACACGTAATGAAGCCAGTGGAGTTGGCCAAAGAAGTTATTGAGACGTGGGAACGCCCAAAGCGTTTGGAGGATTACCTAAGACTAAAGCGACATGTGATCGAACTAAAAGAGATCGGGAAGGACTCCGCCCAAGAGACACCATCCCGATCTCGGAAAGCCGAACCGGTCGTTTATGACTACCGAGACCGGCTCGAAGCTGATCATATCAAATATTTGCGCGAAAATCCAGAAGCTTTGGACCAGATGACCAAGAAAGAACGCGACAAGTGGTTAAAATCCGATGTTGAGCTACGCTTGCGCTACTATGAATGGAAGGCACTTGCCGTATCCACCAATGAGGAAGGGGACGAAGAATGAACCTCAGCATCTTCTCTTTTTGCCGGTACGGTGCTTACTTGGTTCTTCTTTGCAATGTGGCCATGTCGTATGCTCACGCCTTGGATTTATTCCACGACCTGGTGGATCTTCCCTATGAGATCTTGTATCACGTGGGCGTAATCTCGTTGGACATGGTATTTATCCTCTCAGTGATGGTATTAACGGAGTCCGGGGGCCGTGGTTGGCCCCCTTGGCTTTGTTTCATCTTCGGGCTTGGCTTCACCACTTGGTCAAACATCCGCCCGGCGGTACAAGCCGATAACTGGGAAGGGATCGCTTTGGGCATATGTACGGTGGTCGCCTTGCTCCTCCTTAAAATCATGATCTCTTGGATGGAGCGAAATCCCGAGTTGTTTGGTCAGGCACTGGGATATAATCCGGGGCCGGGATCCGCCCAGATGGGAGAAGTGGGAGACCACCGGGTGACGGAAATCTCCCAGATGGGAGAAATGGGGGATCACCGGGTGGCGGAAATCTCCCAGATGGGAGAAATGTATATCCCGGAGGAGGAGGAACCGGGCGATAATCTCCCGGTGGGTGAAAGCGAATATCCCGCGGGTGATGAGTGGGAGGAACCGGGAGAAACCAGCCAAGCACCTGGGGTTGAACCGGATGGGAACGATTGGGAAGAAGAGAGCGAACCGGAACCGGTAGACGAACTGGGAGATGAGGATATCCCACCGGTAGACGAACCGGTAGAAAATCTCCCAGACGATATCCCGGTGGGAGATGAACCGGGAGAAGAAGTTGAAGGAGATCCCCCGGATATCCCAGAACCGGGAGGTGATAATCCCCCACCGGGTGAACTGGATCCGACAGAACCGGGAGACGATCACCCACCGGGAGACGTGGAGGATTTAATGGGGGACGACAAATCACCCGGTTTAGAAAAAACGTTAACCAAAGCCTTGGAGATCATCCAATCGGGTGAGAAGTTGCCGGGTCGTCGGAAACTCGCCGAGATCGCCGGCACAACAGAGCACTATGCCAAACGAGCCAAAGAAATCCTTTCAAGCCGGGGAATTGCGTGAAATCCTCGGCTTATTTCTTGTGGGAAAAATAAGGCCGTATCATTTCATGTTCTATTGCGTACACTATGAACAAAGTGTACAATAGGAGGTGAAAGGAGAAATGCTTATGCAGGCTTTAATGGCGACGGAAGTTAGGAGAAACTGGTCCTCTGTGTTTGATTCGGTCGTTCGTCAGAAGCCGCAGCCGATCCGGAAAAACCGGGACCATGCTTGGTTGATTAATGATCAGCAGTTAAAGGATGTATTAAGCCGTTACCGGTTTACACTGAAATATGAAGTGGATGAGACCGGCGCTTATTGTGGCCACTTGGAGGAAATTGATATTGTTTGCGACGCGCCAAACCTAGAAGAGTTAAAGAAAGAAATGGCCCGCGATCTGATCGAATACGCTAAAGAATACATGGAAGATTTCCAGCTCTATTACGTAGCTCCGAACCGCAAGAAACACTTCCCGTATGTCCTTCACGTTTTGAACCAGAACAACATCCAGGAAGTTGCTGCGCTGCTCGATGCCGAAATGGAAGGAGCTTAAACGGTACTGCGAGCGGGACGGTTGGGAGCTTTATAAAGACACAGATCATTACTTTTACCGCAAGATCTTAGAGGATGGGACCGTATTGAGGACAAAGGTTTCCAAAGGTTCGGGAGAAATCCCGCCAGGAAGATGGAGGCAAATACTTAAAAGACAACTGAAGACCACACAGGAAGAGTTCAACAAAAAAATTTAACCCCCTTGGCAAAAGCAAAAGCCGAGGGGGTTGCTCGTGAAATTTGAAAAATTTTATAGTTGATTGGTTAGGAGTTTCTTATTTAATATTATAATAGAATTAAGAAAATATAAATTAAAAGGAGTTGCAAAATTTGGGGGAATGGTGGGAAAAGCCGACATTAATTGATTATTGGCCTAAGGATGTTGATTCCTTGATGGCCTTAGATGAAAATGGGACGACTGATCTACAATTCGTAAGCAAGAATTTACTTGATTATTTGTTTAATAAGAAAAACTCAGATTTAGACCATAATAAATGGTTCACTATTACTGGAATTGTAATGGATCACGATCAATATCCATCCTTCCGCCATAATATAATTGAGTTAAAAAAGCAGTATTGGGAAAATGGGTTATACCATTATAAGGACGGTTTAAAACGCGTTGTATTTCATTCAAGAGAGATACGCAAAAGATTGGGACCGTTTAACCCAAAACTAATAAAGTATAACGAATTTATAACTGATATTTCGAAATTAATTAAAAATACCACTTTTTCGATATATAGTTCTTCAATAAACAAAGCCAAACATGTATTAAAATATTCAGATCCTTTCCCTGTTTATACTTTGTGCTTGGAATTTATTGTTGAACGTTATTGCAGGAAATTAAACGAAGAAAATAAAAATGGAATCTTATTACTTGAATCGAGAGGCAAGAAGGAAGATAAAATTATACTGGCTCACATAATAAACATCTTAAAACATGGTAACTGGTTATGGTCTTCTAGCCATTTTAGTCGTATTAAAGGTGTTTACTTTAATCCTAAGTGGTCTATGCAACAATCATCAAAGGCATCATATATTTTGTTAGAGCTGGCTGATCTTGTATCTTATCCAATTCATAAGTATGTAAAGACAGAAAATAAAGATAAGGCGTTCAATATAATAGAACCAAAGTTTTTTAACTACCCCAACATTTCAGGTTTTGGGTTGAAAGTATTCCCATAAAAAAATAAAACCGCCATATGGCGGCCGTCCGGGCTAACCCCGAACCCTACTTATAGTATATACAAAGTAACAGCTAATATGCAACTGATAAAAAGAAAAATGGGCTAGAAATTCTAGCCCATTTTTAATAATCCTTGTTCCATTAAAGCCAAGGGGTTTCTTTTGTTTAGAGTTTTTTCAGGTTAATCTCTTGTGCCTCATTTCTTACTGCATTCAAAACCGCATCCGTGATTTTTGATTCATAGGCTGTATCATAGATTACCTGCCCGTCCACGGTGATCCGGTACATAGGTTTTGGTTCTTTCTTCTGGAGATTGAATATTGCCGCTACTCCTTCGACGATGGATTTGGCCAAGCCATCCAAGAATGCATCGTCTTTGAGCAGCTGACTTTCTCGCTGATTCGTGATAAACAGATTTTCTAAAAGAACTGCCGGCATCGCGGTTTCCCGCAAAACGGCAAAGTCTTCTTTTTTCTTGCCTCGATCTCGGATATCAAAGCTCGAAAGATAGCCCATAATGTGTGAGTGGATTACATCTTGATACTTGGCCGTTGTTTGGCTGGCATAGGGATGGATGAATGATTCAAACCCATGGGCAGAAGAGCCCGCCGCATTGTTGTGGATCGAGATGAAGAGATCCGCCCCGCGATCGTTAGCGAATTTGGCACGATCGCTCAAACTAATAAAGCGGTCATCCCACCGGGTGAGACTGACCGCCACTCCTTCATATTGGCCAAAGTGATCATTGATCTTTTTGGAGATATTCAATACAACGTCTTTTTCCTGAAGACCATGACCAATTGCGCCTGGATCCTCTCCCCCATGCCCGGGGTCGATTACCACGTATACACTCATCGAGACTTACCTCCTTTGATCAAGTTTTTCGGTCCGGAATAAAGCCCGGATGCGGAAAGCCCCAAAACGATCCCTTGCAAAATTCCTTCCAAAAGGCTACCTGGCAAAAAGAAAACACCAGCCACAACACCCAATGCCAAAGAAGCAAGCGGGGCCCATCGGTTAGGTAACCCCAACTGCTTCAGTACTTCACAAACTCCTAGAATGACAGGGATTAACGCATATTCAAGACTTTCCATCAATTATCATCCTCCTTGCACAAAATAAAAAAGCACTCCGATCCCTGTTGTGATCAAAGCGCTGACAGTGGCTTTCCATGTCCAATCGTGTTTTTTCTCGATCTTTTTCGCCAAGTCTAAAGCGTCTTCTGCCTTATTAAGTGCTTCCCTGCTCCTCTCATCTGCATTATGCGCGCTCTCCATTTTTTCTTCCATTTTGTCCAGCCTGGCCTCAATCCGATGTAAGGATCCGGCCATCCTTTGAATCATGTCATACATCTCCTTATTTGAGATCACGACTCCGTTGTCTTTCATGATGTCGCCTCCTACAGTTTAATATCTGTGTTTTGTCTCTGGACTAATTGAAGGCATGCTTCCCGGACAGCTGAGTCTCGATCCGGTTTGGAAATATTAAGCGCCACTTTTTCATTTTGATAAAGTTCCCATTCACCTGTTGCAGGGTTCAGTTCGCAATACACCAAGAAATGATATGGCCAGGAGGAGCCATCTTGAGGGTCAATCCTGACAACGATCTGGGTATCGGTCAGTGGGTAGTACTGGAAAATAGGTTCAAAACGAGCCAAGCGTATCACTCCCCTTGCGTTCTTTTGAAGAGATTTTGGATCCAGCCACTATGATTAGCGGTTCTTTTTTTATCGTTCAGTCCGTATAGGGGTGCTGGTGCGGTTCCCAGTCGAACCTGAACACTTTCCCCACGTTCATCAATCGCCCCCGATATCTCTCGGATAATGACATCGTCATTGCCGAGCGGGGTTTGGACGCGGACTCTATCCCCCAGAAACCAATCAGCGTGATATCTCATCCCTTCTTTGTCAATCACATCCGCTTCTATGATGGTCTGACTGGTGGCTTTCCTCAGCTCATCATAAAGCTGGGCTTTTAACGCTTCGATTTCTTCAGCGTGTGTAGTGTCAGTCGTGGACCGTTTAAATCCTGAAAAGCTCCTGAAACCCTCTCGGTCTCCATACACCGCTCTTGATGGTTCATCCCCGGAATGAGCAAAAACCCTGTCTGCTCCGTCTCCGGATCCTCCGATTTGAATAATGTTTGCCTCTGGCGCTGTTCTTGTTCGGCGGATCCGCAAAATATTCCCTTCATCTTTGGAAAAGATAATGGAGCGCGTCTTATCTGGGCATGCCTTGAACTCAAACGTAATCCACCAGCCGCCGTTAAATGTGTTACCGATTGAGGCATCATATTCCATTTTTGAAACCAAGACAATCGGATGCGGTGGCTTCCACACGGTTCCGTCACTGTTGTAGACCGTTGATTCGCTATAGTTTACGATCTGTTCCAAGATATCCATCATCGGGTCGCCCCTGGTTACGATCGGATTGGGATTTGGGAAAGTGGCCAAGTCGCCCGATGGATAACGTTCAGACCCGACATCATTGGCTGAACCCTGTGTAAATTTGACATACAATTGCGGGATCCTCCGTGATGGATCAGCGTCCTGGGCCTTGTTTTTCCCGAAGATATCCCAGAAACACTCCGAGCTAGACCGCGATGGTTCCTCTGGCCGTTGTCCTCGGTCATTCGGGGTGTAATCGGTGTGGTTCCCCGCGGCATCCGTCATATATGGAGACTGGAAAATCCGAGGGTGGGCTAACGCCAAGGACCGAGCAACAAAATCCATCTCATCCCCGCCTATGAAGGTCATAACCTCCCCGTTCTGATCAAATGAATATTCATGATCAAGAAGCGGACCCGAAAACAGATATCGCCCGTCACGCTCCACATAAATCCCACCGACACCTTTATTGCCAGGAGTCAAAAGCCCCAGGAGTTGTTTGGTTGACTCTGAATGGTATGGAAGAGTCAACACCCACTTCCCCAGGGCGTTCATTCGTAGTGTATATTGGAGGTTTATATAATCGGTTACTTCCCAGATAAATTGTAGGTTAGCGTTTCGGATCCTGATTCGATATTCCGGCTTCATCTCACACCCCCCAGTATGGAGTTTCAATATAAACATGGTATCGGCCGTCTGATTCCGCCCCGTCAATATCCACATCCACGGCAAAGTTATTGGTGCTCCGTGGCGGGATAGTATGAAATTTGTTGGCTGTCGAATCAATAGAAGCGTAAAGATTTGTCCCGTCATCAAGCTTTATAGTGCGGGACTTTGTGTTGATGATGAGACGCCGATTAGCTGCGACAGTAGTATTAACCTTTAGCCGTTCCGAGCTTCCCTCAGCGGGTTCTCCGGATCCCCCGGTTTGCCATATGGCCAGGTCCGGGTTTGAACATCGGCCATCAACCATCACGATTGGGTAAGCATCATAATCGCCATCGTTTTTGTAATACACGAAGTTTTGAGCGCTTTTAGATTCTAGCAATCCTGTTTCATACCAGAACGGGTCAAAGGCCCGAAAAACAAGAACAAGTTTTTGAAAGTATCCAACGCCTTTTGTATCGCGGGTTTCCTCGCCTTCTAACCCTTCTTTATACATACAATAAAGGCGGCGTTCGGTTCCGTCTGTATACCTCGCATACAAAGCACCATCCGTGCCGATTAACTTTGCTGTGAGGTTTCTGATTTTCTCCCTTAAATCTTCCGGGCTTTTGCCTTCAACTAAAATCCCCAATTCCACGTCCCGGGGTTGAACGTCCATGAACTGAAGAACGCTCCCCGGGCGGAAAGGGACCCGTTGTTCCACCAAGGTAACGGGCGGAGCTTGCGCACCAGTGCGATGGTATAACAGATAATAACCGGTTGAACCATCAAAACGAATTAACTCCGTGCCCGGCGTCTCCGCGATGCTCTCAACGTCCCAGGTTACTTCAAAGTCATCAATATAGACGGCGTCGGTCTCCCCTCCATCCTTTTGTCCGTCTTTGTCATACTCAAAAGTGACCGTGCATTGTCCCCGTTGACTCGTCTCGATCTCACCCAATGTCCACTGAAAATACGTCCCACTGGTGATATAGTTGTGGACCAATGAATTGTTAAAGTAAACCTTTAAACCGTCGAACCCTTCTTCAGAATCTTGATAGTACATATATCTGATCCTTACGTTTCTCGCGTATGAAGGCACTTCGAAAACAAAATCTATCCGGGCGTACTGGTGGACTCCGGCGATGCTTTCCATGGGTTCGCTCCGGATCGAGTATGTCCCAGTGTTGGCACGGTGATCCGTCTGAAGCCACCCGGTGGTGGTCCCGCTCATAGTTGATGGGTTCCTTATCGTGAAAGTCGCCCCGGGGAATGTTTCGAAGGAATCCTGAAGCGTCAACCGTTCGGAAACATCAAAACGGATCGTCGGTTTGGTCCCGTAATACATGTATTTAATTCTGCTCAACTCAACCACTCCTTGCGACGAAGCGCATCAATCACGCTTTGGCCGGTCAGATCCGGGCCATAGTTGTAAACTGTGATATTGTTCACTCGGTCGTTTGATGTGCTTACTAATGCACCTGAACCCTGCTGAGGCATTGAAGCGGTTGCGAGCTGATCAGATACTCGCTGGATATTCCTGATTGCTGACTCCAGACCAAGAACAAACCCTTGGCCAGTGTCTTTACCTAACTCCATCATCACTCGGGAAGGGGAATGGATCCCAAGAGCACTTTTAATGCGGCTTTTGATGCCGTCCGCAATCTCTTGAGCTTTTTTCAAAGCTCTATCTTTCAAGCTGCTTATCCCATTGATTAAACCTTGGATGATGTCTTTTCCGATCTGATACAGATTTATCCCCTTCAAAAAGCTTACGATGGAATTCCAAATATCAGTGACTTTCTTCTTAGCGCTGTCCATCTTGTTTTGGATCGTTTGTTTCATCGATTCCCATTTTTCGCTTGCTTGAGTTTTAATGTTTTCCCATGTTTGAACTAACCAATTCTTAATTGCGCCCCATATTTCCACTGCTTTTGCTTTGATCGTGTCCCAGTTTTGCCAAACTAAAATACCTATTGTGATTAAAGAAGCCAGTACACCTATAGCAATTAAGACTGTTGAAGATGCAACCCCAAATGCACCAGCCAGCAAACCTATTGTTGCTGTGATTCCGCTGATGATAGGCCCTAAGACTTTTAGCACACCCAATAAGGTCCCTACTACCCCAACGATAGTCATGATCGTTGCCGCAAGTTGAGGATTGTTTTGGATAAAATCAGCAATTTTCATCACGATGTTTGAAATCTGATCTAAAAGAGGGGAAAGGGCAGTCTGTAGTTCCTGTAATGCTTGCTTGAACTTCACCACCGGATCGTTGTCTAGCTGTTGGATAGATTCATTTAGCTGCTCTTGATTCGCCTTCAAATCAACTACTTGGTTTTTTGCGTTACTGATCGTCTCAATAATTGCAGAGCCCTGGTCTTCCCACATTGTCAATTTGTTATCGCAAAGGCTTTTTATCCTCTGCTTCCGGAGGTTTCCCCCATACCCTTTCGGGATACGGTCGGTCAATTCCGACCCGGTTCGGCGTACATTTTCAACCAACAAAAAAAGCAACCGCGTTGTTGGTTGCCGGACACTCTTGGGCGGATTATTGCTCCCCTAACGCTCACCGCCTACGCTCTACGGTGCGGGGTGGTGTACCCCGTTACCTCGGTGTTGGCGTACCTTCCTAAAAGGTGGCTCTAGCTTCCACCGATTTTGCCCGGTTTTATTTCGGCACAACTTCCGTTTACCGAAAATAGCCACACCAAGAGCGTTTTTCTGTGTTTCATTCTCGACATTTGAAAGAGCAGTTGCTACTTCATTCATTGCATTTTTTCCGGCCTCACCGCCTTCAGCAATAGCCTGCCCCCATTTTTGTAGTTGTTGGGCAGAAATATTTGTGCCTTCCAACAGCTCCTGCACTGCTTTTGGTACTTCTTGACCGAACTCGGCCAATCGAATCCGTCCTTCTTTGAGCCCGTCCGTTAAGTTGTCTATATTCCAAGTTTTTGTTTCGATGCCGGCGGCGAAGATTGCCTGAATTTCCTTCGCTTCATATCCGGCCATTTTTAGCTGTTTTCCATACTCAGCCATGATATCCAACTGCTCAGGCGGGAACCCCATTCTCAGAAGAGCATTCATCATCGCCACTGCTTCATCATTGGAAATCCCAAGGGCGGCTGCAAATTCATTTGCTTCCTGAATGACTTCCTGAAAATCAAGCCCGGCATAAGCCCTAGTAATTGCGGCTGCACCTTTGACAATGCGTGTATTGGCTTCATCTGATGCATCAGCATTTAAAGCCCACTGGCGCCTAACACCTTCTAATGCTTCTTCCTGGTCCCCAATGTAGCTTGTTACTGTTTTTACCGCGTTTTTAACAGACTCGACAGATTCAGCCGGCACATCCATGGATATTTCAATGCTTGTATTTAACGATGATAAATCCAACGCCGCTGCTACAGCACCCGCCGCGCTTGCAGCGCCAACAGTCTCGAGCTGGTTTCTTAATTCCCCTGCAGCTTCTTTTGCTTTGTCAAGACTCTCAGCAACTCGGTCCGCATCTCTTCTAGTGTTCTTCAGGCCTTTAGTTTCATTAACAGATTCCAGCTCCCGCTTAAATTTGCTTAATTGGGCTTCGGTGAACTGGATCTCACGCCGAAAAGCGCGGTATTGATCCGCCCCGATCTCACCACGCTGGAATTGTTGCTCAACCTGTGCCTGAGCTGCTTTGAGACGGTTTAATCGCTCTGTTGTGTTTTCTATTTGCTTAGCTAAAATTTGTTGTTTTTGTGCCAGGGCTTCAACATTGCCTGGGTCTAGCTTTAAAAGGCGTTCCACATCACGGAGTTCTTTTTGAAGTTCCCGACTTCGTTTATTTACATCCGAAAGTGCTTTGTCCAGCCCTTTTGTTTCTCCATCCAGCTCAATGGTAATCCCTTTGATTCGTTGGGCCATCAACTCACCTCCTTAAAAGGCATCAAAATCCGCTTGTGTCGCTCGTTTCACTGACTGTTTATGTTTCTTCGGGTTGTTCATCTCGACATACTCTTCGATATAGTCCAAACACATTGTGATTGTCATTTCTTCCAGATCAGCCCGATTCAGACCGCAGTGTTTGCATATAAGGAGAAAACTCTCTGTCTTTATCGGCTCTTTTGATACTGGTGGCGAGTCTTTTTTTTAGTCCCCATTACTCCTTCTAAAAGCTCAAACAAGTCAGGTAAAACGTCTTCCAATGAAAACATGTCAAATTGATCAAACCAAGTTTCAGGATCTGGGATAGATTTATCCGCATTCTTAGCCATGGTCCATATCAAGTTGTAAAAAACTTCAAAGTCTACATGATCGATATATTTCAATGCATCTTGATCAACTTCGTCTTTATCTAGATCCAAATCTTTTAGCGGGAACAACTTAAGAAGTTTCAAGATGTCACTGAAAAAGTCGCGCCCAAATTGTGACTTATAGCGAATAGGAAGCGCGGCCGTAGCTTTTAGCCGCACTTCTTTCCCATCAATCGTTACCGTTTTTTCCATTAGCTTTCATCTCCTCCACCACCGCTACCATTTGAACCTTCATAAACCGCATCATACCAAGCATCGTAAACAGCAGCAGGCGTTGTCTCTGTTGTCTTCGTCTTGACTGCGCCATCCGTAGAACGTGGACTGGCGGTGAATGTCAGCTCGTTGGGTTGTACTTCCACCGTGTCCGTCTTTGTTGCACCTGAGATCGTCGGGCGGTTTGCCGCACAGTTGTACAGAACGTGGCGGACCGCTTTTTCGTCTCCGTCGAACTCAAAAAGTAAAGCAAATGGCTTGCCTTTTAAGGTCACTTTTTCTGTTAAAACCATATCTGTTTCATCTTTTTCCTCTCCCAAACAATCCACTGCGAATTGTTCAGGGATAACGGCGATAGAAAGCGTTCCCTCATATCCTTGGTTGTTGCCGGCTGAATAGTAAAGAACATCATCAGCGTAGAATTCCACCATATCCCCGCGAGGCTCAAGGGATAACTCAACCGCCCCGGGGATCGGGATGGGGGTGTCATAGGTAATCGTGTTTGTTGCGCTGTCATAAGTAAACGTCGCATAATGCACGTTTTTCAGGCCAAACTGCACACGGTTTGCCATTTAAACCACTCCTATTTCGTAAACTTTTTGGAACAAGCGTTCCGATTCAATATAAGTTTCTGTTGTCTGATAAGGGAGATCGTTTTCATCAAGCAAATCCTCAAGCATCGCCTCAGCTTCCAAATCCTTTTTTTCTGTGTAAAGTTCAATGTTTATGTTTCGGCCTTTTTGCCAGGTCCGGTTGTCAGCATGAATATTGTCGCTCCCCACCTCTACATAAGTAATGAAAGGGATACTTGGAGGTGGCCCTTGAAAATGCGAATAGGCGACAGGAAACCCCGTCGCCTTCAGGATTTGAACAAGTTCAGAAAGTGTCATCCTCTAATCACCTGTTCCACCCGCTTTGTGTATTCATCAATGGCCTTTTCCTCTGCCGGGCCTATATGCGGAATGCCAGGAACACGGCCGCCGTTTACTTTTGCGTGGCCATGTTCGAGAAGGTGAGTAAGTTGATAGTCGGTCCGATTGTAGACCACTTGAGCCGTGCCAACTTTCTTCCTGGACCATCCTTTTGCATAGTCCCCGGTCAGACGCGGGCTAGTTCTTTTCAAGACTTTTACTGTTTCTTTGGCCACTTCCTCTTTGGCATTTTCCATCCCCTCTGTGACTTCGTTCGTGTACTCTGCCAGGGCTTTGGCAATTTCTTTTGCAATATCAACCATCCCTAACCACCTTTTCACAAGTGAGCTTGGTTTTTTCTCCCCTTGTTGCTGACCGGATCACTCTATATAGCTTACCTTCATGTTTCAGACGGTCTTCACCCTGGTATTCAAATGAATAGATTTCAAACCGCTTTTCCGGCTTTAGGCCCTGTGCGGAAGCCTCATAAAATTCTGCCGTGCTCACTTCTAACTGATTCGCATATACCATGCGTTCATCTTCTCTTTCAATCGGATTCCCTATTTCGTCATAGTCGGTTTCAACAGATATGAGAAAGATTACATCCTTATGTCTCATTTGGAAAACTCCTATAATCGCCATATAGTGATAGATGTTGTTTAAACATGGTATATACATTTTCAAACCGTTCAGCATCCGAATTATCATACCCGAAATAAGCTTTGCAATAGTAGATGATTGCTTGTTTGATGATCGCATCCGGCATTGTTGCATTAACTTTTGTTTCATCAACACCCGCTTGCACCAGGTCAATTTTTGCCGCTTCTATTAAATTTTCCACTTCACTATCAAAAGCGCTGCTGGTTATCCGCAGCGCTTTTTTAACCTCTTCTAACATTCAACCACCTACTTTTTTCCTTCAGGTGACTCCTCGTCTTTTTTCTTGGTCTTAGGCTTCCCTTGCAAAAAACCTTTGTCAACCAACTCGTTTATCCGTTCCTGGCTTTCATGCTCGAAGTATTCACCTTTATTAAAAAACCTAAACGTCTCCCGATCTCGGAAACGGCGTTTCACCTTCAATCTTGGCATAGTCACTCTCCCCCTTATGCAACAGGTTCAGTGATCAAAGCAAACGCTTTTTCATCAATCACATCACCGTCAACAACGGTATAAGCAGCGTAATCAGTTGTACGCGATTTTACATGCTGTTCTGTCATCACGCTCATGGGTTCGCTGACATTAAATACAAGGCCTCGATTGGCATTTCCGATGATGATCGAACCCTCTGATACACCAGCATCTGGCTTGACCGGCAAACCAAACATCCGACCAACACCGCCGCTGGTCACATCAGGAATAAATAACGGTCGCCCGTCATTATCCATCAAGTTTGCCAGCTGCCCCCAAATCGTTGCGTTGTTTGCATAAATCGCTGCACCGCTCAAGTATGAAGAGTGAATAAGCCCCATGGCTTGTGTTAAATGCTGATAGCTAAGCGGATTGTCTTCACTATAAGTAACAACTTGCGGCGTTCCAGACTCTTCGAGCAAGGCCGTTTCTACTCCTCTGGGCTGTCCTTCACCGGTCCCTTGTGCAGCGGCCACTCCCAATGCAGCCCCGATTCTATCCCCAAGCTCTTCAGTGATAAACGGAATAAAGTCTTCTACTGCCATAGCTTGCAATTTCCAAGTAACCGTTACTGCTTTTGCCAACTCGTGGCCATCAAGTACAAGTTCGCCGAACGTATTCTGTTCGTCTTCAGTGGGTGTTCCTTCCGTATACCATGCCGCATCGCCTGCATCAATTGACACATGCTTCTTAATAGTAAATTTACCGCGCACATTGTATTTACGCGCATCCGCATAGAGCGGGTAATTCTCCTCTGCTCGCTTCCAAATTCCTTCTGCAACTGTTTCCGGGATCAATACTTCGGTATTAGTGGTGTCATGGGTATAAGCATTTTGGAAGTCAGGATTAAACTTGTTGAATAACTCTCTTTCGTTTTGATCAAGTGCAAACCCCATCATGTGTTTTGCCCAAACTTTTTCATACGCCTTTTTCTCATCAACATTTCTCGCTTCCTTTGTCGAAAATTCCAACTCTCTTTCTCCTTTCACTTTGGCTGATTTCTTTTCAAGATCAACAAAAACCTCAGTGTCTTTTAATGCATTCAGATTTGCATTTGCAATCTTTACCTCTTCCCACTTGTCATCAAGTTTTTTAACCTCTTCCATTTTCGCGTTTGCTTCATTTGCCTTCCCTTTTTCAATCAAAGATTCTGCTTCATCCATCAAGGCCTTGCGTTGAGCCTTATACTGTTCGAGGTTCATAAAATCACTCCTTTTAATTTCAAATAGTTAAATTTGGCCAACAAAATACCCGGTTGAATCTCGTCTTTAGAAGATTCAACCGGGTTCTTGATTTTGTCTTGCATATTACGGAGCTTGTTAATGACTTGTTTTGGCAAAAGTTGCAAATGGCTTGCACACGCCACCATTTGCATGTTCTTTTCTTCGAACAGGATTTCATCAACAAACCCTTTTTCCTTCGCTTCCTGGGCATTCATCCAGGTTTCGCGATCCATCATACCAAGCAATTCATTTTCACTTAAACCAGTTTTATTTTGGTATGCCGCAGCAATGGAACGATTCATATTTTTTAGCACATCCGACTCATGTTTCATGTCTCGATAATCTCCTACAGCCATAGACCACACATTATGAATCATGATTTGCGCTGTTGGGCTTATTTTTACTTTGTCACCAGCCATCGCAATGACTGAACCCATGCTTGCGGCTACACCGGTAATCTTAATCGTCACCTCCCCTTTGTAGTCTTTTAGCAAAGTGTAAATTTCTGAGCCTGCAAACACATCACCGCCAGGGGAGTTAATTAAGACTTCTAACTGTTCGCCATTTGCTTTTTCAAGGGCATCTGCCACTTCATTGGGGCTTGTGGCCTCAAGTCCGAAAAAGTCATAAGCCCATTTATCGTCATTAGACACAATAGCCCCCTTAATTTTGACCTTCGCCATCTTCGACACCCCCTTTCAATTATTCATCAGCCGGCCTGGTATCCAGGCGGCGAATCATTTCATCTCCTCCCTCATATGGGGCACGACCAAGGGTTTCCCTTACCTCATTCGGGCTCATGATTGCCCGGTCAACATATTCAACTAATCTTAATTTTGTATCCATGCTTGCAAATGTCAGGTTAGAGCTTTCAAACACAATTCGATTTCCAAATCCTCTTTCTCGCCTGGTAAACAACTTCCTTGTAAATTCATTACTCATTTGTACGATGTCAGGTTCAATCGCTGACTCGTAATATGAAATCCATTCATCTTCAGTGTAATTGCCCTGGACAATCTTTTCATTTGTATTGAAAAAGGAGTAAATTCGTTGTACTGTTTTGTCCATTTGCTTATCGTTTGGTACATAATCTTTGGGTTCAACTTGTATAGCATCAGCTTTTGCATCTGTTGCAGCTGCGCCGGCACTACTTTCAGTTGAAAGAAAGTCCTCTACAAATCTTTTTGTCTCTTTTTTGATGTCCTCGGGCCTCAAACTTTGATGGAACTTCAACAGCCAGCGAATAACTCCGCTGTTTTTAATGGCTTTTACGATCCCTTGGTCTGTCGTATTGACGATTTCCATTAATGGGGTTAAAGCCTCTGCCGGGGATGTCCCAAAAATATCATCTTCGTTGAAGTCTTTCCTTAAATGAATAATATCCGCATACGGCAGTGTGGCTGTTTTCCCATTTCGCAATGTAAACCGTAAATAAAGACGATTCTGATCATCTAGCAGAGCAGAAACGCTGGTTGAAGTAATCGGGTAAATCGCGATTGGCATTCCGTTTTCATCTCGATCAATATAGGCAAAAGCGTTATTGTTTAATTCAAGTTGTGTCGCCAATTTTTCTTGTAGCTGTTGACCGCTCATATAGCTGTTTGGTTCTTCCAGTAAAAATCGCATATATGCATCAGGATTAACTTTTGTTCCTTTGGGATCTTGGCGGACATGCTTTGCTACAGCTTTCCCTATAGCTCGAACCTTCGGTCTGATAGCTGCTCTTACTATGTCTGATTGATACAAGCGGCCATTCCAAGCATAAAAACCATGGCCATTTTCCGTGATCATTTGATACGATGTTACCTTCACTTTTTTATTTCTAAATCTATCTAACAATCCAATCTGAAACACCCCCTTTACTGAGCTGGCCAAGGAATATCATACGTTGTTCCATCAGACATATGAAATGTAATGTTTGTTCCATCTGATGTGATATTTACAACTCCAACTCCATCCTCACCAGGATCACCTTTTGGTCCTTGTTCCCCTTGCGGCCCTTCTGGTCCTTGAGGCCCTTGAGGTCCTTGGGGTCCTCTCAATGTCCCGATCTGAGTCCAAGTGCCATTTTGATTTTGATAAAAATCACCATTGACACTGTTTAAATAAACATCACCCGGCGCGCCTAGGCTTTCTCCAGGTGCACCTTCTCCAAAGTGAAATCTCATATTTCCGCCACCTCCGCCTGTTTGTAATAAATCAACAATGTTATAAATCTGGCCATCTTCTCCAATGATTCGCCCGCTACGCGGGGCATAATCATTAATACTTGGCATCTAACGCACCCCCTAAATGATGTTTACATAATCATTCCACTTGTCTTGTAGCACAACATAGGCATTTAACATGGCCGCTGTTCCATCAATCCGTCGACGCTGAGCATTTTTGACTGGCTGGATATTATCGTTTTTATCTATATCAATTGATGTATTACTTAGGCACCATTTCGTAATAGGATTGTTGTTATATACAATTTTCTTCGCTTCCAAATCTGCCCCGAGTTTTTTCATTGGTCCTGAAAGTGTCTTTTTCCCCTGGATGACCGGAACCATCACTTGCTTCCCGAATGTATTTTCCATTTCTTCAACCCAATATTTAGCGCTCCAAGAATCGTAACCCACCCATGATAAATAAATATCTTTTTCGTTCATCATCTCCAAAAACCATTCAGTGACATATTTAGGGTGTACGCTATTCCCTGGGCAGGTTCTCAATAACCCTTGTTCATGCCATAAGTCATAAGGGATTTTGTCTTCCTGCGCGCGCTTCTCCAGCAAGTCTTCAGGAAGCCAATACATATGCTCAAAATAAATTTTGTCACTCCCTGGGACCATGAACAGAACACAAGCAGCCGTCAAGTCTGTTGTACTGGAAAGGTCCGCGCCGCCGATCCCATAGCGCGGTTTAAGCTTGGATATATCAAATGTTTCTTTGTTGTCGAGCTGTTCAAAGGTAAGCCAGGCTTCAGTTGTTGTTTCCCGAACATTGAAATCCTTTGTCAGCAAATTTTTTACTAACAAAGGATTTGCTTGGGCTTTCTTCACCTTTTGGCGTAGCTGGTCAATGCTTTTGATCGTTCCCAAGCCAGGATTTGCTTTTTTCCATGCCTTTTCATCTGTCCATTCTTCGCGCCTGTCGAGCTCGTAGATGATCGGTAATACTCTTTCATCTTTGTATCCATCCGGATCATCATAACCATTAATAATCCGCTCGGCCTCGTCATATTTGATATCAAAAATCCCCTCGCGAACGGTTCCGGCTGTTGTGGTAATGATCGAAAGCGGCTGTTCACGAGCCGACATACCATCCACAATAACGTCATACAAGTTCTTGTCTTGAATCGCGTGAAGTTCATCGATAAGAGAGCAATGGACATTAAGGCCGTCAAGCGTGTTGGAATCACTTGATAGCGGTCTGAACGAACCATCATTAAAATCACTAATTAGTTCTGCAACAAGTGTCCTGATTCGCTTGGATAATACCGGCGATTTCTTAACCATTCGCTTTGATTCCAGCCAGATGATTTTTGCCTGGTCCTTTTTAGTCGCTGCTGATACAACTTCTGGCCCTGCCTCCCCATCAGCAACCAACATATAAAGAGCAATCGCAGAGCCGAGAGCTGATTTACCATTCTTCCTGGCAACAATAAATAAGAGTTCCCTATATTTTCGTGTCTGGTCGATCTTATGAACAAAGCCAAAAAGCGCCGCGATCATTGCTTTTTGCCACAGCTCCAGGATAAATGGTTTTCCGCCCATTTTCCCTTTACTGTGTTTGCAAAAGTTCTCAATAAACTCAATGGCATGATTGGCCCTTTTGGGGTTATATTCCCATTCACTCTTTTTGTCATTTAAATCAGATACAAGCTTCTGATATACACGCTTAACTTTTTGAGATACAACCTCTTCCCCGGCTTGAATCCTCTCCCAATACTCAAGGATCGGGTTATAATCAAGCGGATACCTAATCACGGGACATCACAAACGCCTCAAATCCGTCATCCGGCTCTTGCTGTATTTCTTTAGGCAATAGATCAGTCAATTGCTTCATAATTGTTCCGTATCGCTGAATCATAGTGTTATAAGTCTTAACAGCCGGATGTTCCCTTAGAATTGAATAATCTCCCTGTGGCATTTCATCAATAGGCCCCTTCTCATCAATTAATATCTTCAACTCTTCAAGTGTAGCTTTCATAAATGCAGCTTCATTAATAAGTCCCTCTGCAACCTGCTTCTTTTTACCTTCTAAGTCTTTGTATATCCTCTTAAGTCTCCTAATCTCTTTCTTTATCTTTTCATCTTTGGTTAATTCCTTTTTTCTAGCCATCGTTATTTCACCTCTTTATCACTCCTCAATGGGTGGGGGTCATGGGAGATTGAGGCGTGTATTTTTCGAAGGTGCCCCCACCGGTCCCTAGCCAGGGGGTTTTACTTTTTGAACCGGGGGGGCTATAACTTCACCAGGTTCCCGCTCTCATCAAACATGACATCATCTCTTGTCGCTTTACCACCATGGTGTTCTTTGTTGTGACAGTCCTGGCATAACAACTCCAGGTTATTAAAGTTAAGACTTATGCTAGGATCATTGATATTGTCTTGAGTTAGATAAACTTTGTGGTGAACAATTTTGCCTGGACCGCCACACCTTTCACACAATCCAAACTTAGATGCAAAAAAAGCGTCACGACACTGCCGCCACGCCTTCCCTTTATAAAATGATTTGGCCCATTCCTTCATATCTTCACCCCCAAACAAAAAAGACCACATCAAGTGGTCCGCCCCATCTTCTTCAACGCTTTTTTCATTTGTCTTTCATTTGCTTTGACAGCTTGGCTGTCTACATCATCAACACCACGATAAACATACTTAGTGTTCTGCCAGAAATCAAAAGCAAATTCATCAATTGGCACTTGATATTTATCGTGATACTGCCGATTAACTACATCAGCCTTGAAAATGTTTGTTAACATGTACAAATCATCCTCAGGCGTTTTCAAATACCGGCCGCTTATAAATTCGCGAACTATATGTGATTCAAAATCTGCTAGTTCATTTTCATCCGGCCTGTAGTTTTTCGATAGGATTGATACCTCGTCAAATTTTTCTGTTTTAGTCTTATCTGACGCCGCGATCTTTTTAATTTCGCCTTCCCAATCCTCCACTTTTATTGTTTCTGCTGACTTAGTTACATCTTTTGTTGCTTCCTCTGACTTAGTCGGATCTTTTATCGGCTCTTGAGCTGATGGCTTAACAGGTTGCGCTGGTCGGCTTTGCGCCTCAGGATCCGGCGAATTAATGACCACAACAAAAAAAGCAATAAAGGACACAAAGAACAAGGCAACATTCCTCAATCTATTGCCCAACTTCATTCGTTTGTGGAGTTTGGTTGGATAAATGGCCCCAACAAATCCAAAAATAAAAAACAATACAAATATTGACGCTAAAAGTATAAACATCATATCTCCCCCTACTTTTTCATTCGGAAGGAGAAAGCGATTTATTACCTTTCCTGGTCAAACAGACAGTTTCAATCGTTCATTTGCGATCTTCACATACTCTGCCTCTTTCTCGATGCCGACATAATTAAACCCCTCGCGCTTGGCGGCTACCAATGTGCTGCCGGATCCCGCAAAGGGGTCAAGCACAATTCCACCTGGTGGAGTGGTCGCTTTTATTAATTCGGCAAGCAATTCAACTGGTTTCTCTACAGGGTGTTTCCTATCTTTGGATTTAGTCGCCTTGAATCGTAATATATCACTTCTTAAAACCCCGTCGTTCGGCTCATAAGCGCCTTTATTCCGACCAGCAATAATTAATTCATGTTGATGTCTCCATATTCGGCCTAACCCAACTCTTTCTTTATCCCACACCAAACAGACCAATTTATCCCATCTGTTAAACATCGGAGGGTAAAAGGCCGGATAACTATCGGAATTACAAAATACTATTATATGACCGGTTGGCTTCAAAACTCGCCTCAAGTTATCACAAATAAGCCTCCACCAATGCTCTAAAACGCTCATATCCGACCATTTTCTGCCCCAATTAACCCTGCTTTGATAGTGGGTAGCTGGACAAAAAAATGGTGGATCAGTGATGATACTATCAATGCTATTATCAGGTAGCTTTTTCAGTTCTTCTAAACAATCACCCTGTATGATTCTCTCCATATTTTCCCCCCAAATAAAAAAGACCACATCATGCGGTCTGCTTTCCATTTATCCATTTCTATATAAAAAACCGGGAGGCACTACATATAGAGAGAGAAGAGAGGGGATACACCTCCATGTTTTTAGTATCTCCCGGTTTTTAGCAAATCCTATTTTAGGTCGTACTGGTTTCACGTTCTTTTAACTGTATAACATCGGTCCGCAAGTCGCAATCAAACCCATTAGTAAGTTGGTCATTGCAAAAAGCCCTTAACGCCTCGTTAAAAACAGCGACTTTGTCTATTTCTTCTAGCGATTCGTATTTGTAAGTATAAATAACGGTATTGTCAGTAGAAGGGTTTTTAATAAAATCGACTATTAATTGATTCACATTTTGAACCTCACTTACTTCTGCCGCTGTTAATTCTAAAGGCTGATATCTCTTTGCCAAAAAGCCATCAGGGTCATCAATCATTTGAAGATAGTGAATGAAAGGAGCTTCTTGTGAGCTTTCAGCAACAATCTCACGCGGTCCATCACGGAAACCATCACTAACTTTACCTGTACCTTCGCTCCAACATGTAAAATAGATCTTCGATTCGAATACAGCCATTAATTTCATTCTCCTATCTTGTTTACTTGAAATACCAGAAAGCGGCCATAAACAGCCGCTTCCTCCCCCTTAAGCTATTGCAATGCCTTCGATTCGGCACTATCATATTATCATCTAAATGGCCTTTAAAACGGTCAAAAAACGGCCAAAAAACGGTCAAGCTAAATTTAAAGCCACGGCAATTTTCTCTAACGCCCTAGACTTGATCCGTCTATAGGTTCTTTCACTAAACTTTAACTCCATGCAGACTTGAATCGTAGACAGTTCTTCAAAGTAAGTCCTTTCAATAACTTCCCGCTCTTCCTGGCTTAATACATTCAGGGCCTTCTCTATTTGCTGAACAAGCTTTCTTCTTTCCGCTCGTTTAATAGCGTAACGCTCAGTAGATGAACAAAAAGAAGAAGCTGAACCGCTCTCTTCTCCATATGCCGGGACACAGGAAGGGAACAGATCCCATCCCTTTAATGACTCTTTCATTGGCACAAAGTCACAAAGAAGACGTTCAACTTTTTTCCGGTGTTCTGGTTTTTTCCATTTTCTTGCTGCTCCCATCCTGCTTCCCCCCATATTATAATAATGTTGTCTAATCTTAGGGCAGCCCAAAATGACGGGCTGCTCTTTTTCACGCGCCTTTTTCAAACAATACATCCCAAAGCTTTTTGTAAAACTCATATTTATCGCTCTTTTTTAATTTTCGGACGGTCTGAGATATGGTCTTTGGTGATCTATTCAGGGCTATGCCTAAACGGGACGGCCCGTCATACTCATAGAACTTGCATATGTACGCAAGCTCTGCTGTGGTATAATCGTCAGTTCGATATCTTCCCATTTCTCTTTTCTCCTTTCTCCATTGCAAATTGCCCCAGACAAGCCCACGAGCAAAAATGCCACTCGTCGGGGTCTCCTATTTGCTTTAGTTCAGAGTCGACTGTAATGTTTGCATAGGGGCCAATAGTGTTTTTGCATTGATCGCAGATAACAGCTCTCATATCTTTCACTCCTTCATCATCCTCCGACCGCAACCACAAACAACAACGGCCGGGATATATACTTCGATTGCTCTTTTGCATTTAGCGCATGAATAAACAACACCTTTGTTTCTTTTACGCGTTATTGTCTTTGTTTTTGGCCTAGCAATGGCTTTCATGCTCCTCGACTCCTAGGAATTTCTGATATTCTCGCTTTTACTGCTTGCATCAGATCATTTTGTGTCAGCGCCTTCCTTGCCAGAGCCTTCATCACATTCTCGTCAATCGTTCCCTCTGTGACCAGATGGTAGATGATCACATTTTCCTTTTGCCCTTGTCGATATAATCGGGCGTTTGCTTGTTCGTAAAGCTCAAGGCTGTGAGGAAGTCCAAACCAAACGATGGTATTACCTCCGGCTTGCAGGTTTAGACCGTGTCCGGCGCTGGCCGGGTGAGCCAGTAAGACCGGAATCCGGCCGGCATTCCAATCGGAGATGTCCTTGGAAGATTCCAGCGTCCTCACGGAAAAACGTTTTTGGATCCGGTGTAGATCGTGTTGATAGGTATAAAACACCAGAATGGGCTTCCCATTAGCTGCTTCGATGATATCCCCCAACGCTTCCAACTTGGCTTTATGGATTTCCTGTACTTTGTGGTTTTCGTCATAGACCGCCCCGTTTGCTAGTTGCAACAATTTGCCGGCCAAGACCGCCGCTGTATTCGCCACCACATCCCCATCGGCAAACGGTAAAAGGAGATCCCGCTCCAATTGCTTGTATCTGGCCCGTGCCGCTGGCGGTAGCGTAACAGTTACGGTTCGGTCTATCCGTTGCGGCATATCCAACCAGTCCTCCGCCTTCATGCTGATGCAGATGTCCGATATTTTCTCGTAAATCACCTCCTCTGAAATCGGGATCCACTCATACACGATGTGGTCCCTCCTCTTACCCGGTATGAAATACCGGTTCCTGTAGCCGGTAATGGTCGGACCTAAACGCTCCCCCTGATCCAGCAGGTAGATTTGTGACCACAGGTCAATCAGTCCGTTCGGAGCCGGGGTCCCGGTCAGCCCGACGATCCGATTAATTAGCGGCAGCACTTTTCGCAGTGCCCGGAATCGCCGGGAGGATGGGGACTTAAAGGAGCTCAGCTCGTCGATGACCACCATGTCAAACGGCCAGGACCGACCATAATGATTCACTATCCACTCTACATTTTCACGGTTGATCACATAAACGTCCGCTGGCGTATTCAAGGCCTCAATCCGTTTCTTTTTCGGTCCCAATACCTTGGAGATTCTCAGGTGTCGTGTATGGTCCCACTTCTCAGCCTCTGCGGTCCACACAGTATCCGCCACACGCAGAGGCGCGATGACTAGCACCCGTTCAATTTCAAAGCTGTTGTGTAGCAGCTCGGTAATCGCGGTTAGCGTAATAACACTCTTTCCAAGCCCCATCTCTAAGAACAACCCGGCAGAAGGATGGTCGAGAATATGTTGAATCGCGCGCTTCTGGTATGGATAAGGTGTAAATTTCATGACAGCCACTCCTCGATAAATTCATTTATCCCATCCACTGAATGAATCACTGCCACATAAAACCCCATGGCCCGGAGTTCATCGATCCGTTTTCGTTGAAGAGGTCTCACTCTTCCTCCAGGCGCTTTCAGTTCAACAAATGCCACACGGCCGCCAGGCATTAATACGATTCGATCCGGCGCGCCTACCCAGCCAGGGGGCGTAAATTTCAACGCCAAACCTCCCCGTCTCTCCACCTCACGTTTAAAACGCTGTTCGATCTGTTTTTCTCTCATTTCTGCCTCCCGATGACACTGTGAACAATGTGCGTGTTCAAAAACATCTATCCCCTAATAGAGCGTATAGAGGGTATTTGAGAGGTCATTTTACCTCTCTAACCTCTCTAATCTCCCTACCACCCCATAACTTTATTTAACCGTTCACATTGTATACACTGTTCACTTAATAAAAGAGAATATAGATAATATAAGGGTTTAGGGGCGTGAACAGTTTTAATGTCAGGTGTGAACAATGTGAACGCTGGAAAATTTTAGGTGTGAACAGTTTACCCTAAACTGTTCACGGTAACTGTTCACGGATAAAGGCCCTTTGGGTTCCGTAGTGTTTGAACCGCAGCCTGCCCCATCGTTTCCAGCCCGGAGTATTAGCGATGATCGCCCCAATTTCTCTTGAGGCCCTCAAATCCAGCCTTGCCGGGTCGTTTCCCAGCAGCTCCGTCCAGACTTCCATGACGCAGACTTTTGTCCGGGGCTGGCCATTCATTGGCGCGCCCTCAATCCCTTCGAGGTATGCCCGCCGGCTGGCAATGTCCCGCTCTTCCCAATCTTCCGGCAGTGGCAGGTCGAGAAAATCTTGGATGAGTCCAGTCAGGGAGTTTTCCTCTGTGTGCTCGTGTTGCATCTCCTTCACCCAAGCGATGGTATCCGCGTCTTCTTCCGGATCCAAGTAAGTGGGGTATCCTTCCCGGTAGTACGTGACCGCCTCCGCCCAAATTTGATCAACCTCATCATCTGTTAGCTCCGCCAACGACCGCACCGGCTCATTGACACATTGGAAAGGCCAAAAGCGCCGGTTACCGGTTTTATCAACCAAGAATTCAAAAGTGTTGGTGGATCCGATAAAAATACATTGCCTTGGATACTCCTCCACCATTCGGGAGTAAGGCGGCCGATAGCGGTCATATTGTTTCGAGAGAAATTTTTTCACCATTTCCACATCTGCCGCCCTTTTAATGGCTGACATCTCGGCCATTTCCACCAACCACACGCCCTGCAGGGATTCATAAGCGTCCTTGCCATTCAGATTGTCCAGAGAATCCGTAAACCACCCTTTGGATAATTTGTGGATAATCCGGCTCTTCCCAATACCCTGTGGCCCGACAAGTGTAATCATTTCATCGAATTTAGCGCCAGGCTCAAAGATGCGTTTGACGGCGGCGACAAGGGCTTTCTTGGTCAGTTTCCGGGTATGCAGACTGTCTTTAACGCCTAAATATTCAATGAACACCGTCTCCAACCGGGGGACCCCATCCCATTCCAAGCCGTTCAGGTAGTCTTCGACCGGGTGAAAAGCGTTTTTCCGTGACGTCATCAGCAGGGCGTCCGTCAAGCGGTCCTTATGCCGGATGCCGTATGTGTTCTCGATGTAGCCTCTAAGCGCGGCATCGTCCATGTTGTCAAACAGCCCGGGTTTATCTTTCCACGGCAGAGGTCTTAGCACGGCGACACGATGTGCAAAACGGTCATAACCAAAACAGCCTTTTAACTTCGGGTCGTTCTCAAGGATTAATTCAAAGTTACGGAAAGTGACCATTAATTGCCCGGATCTCGGATGACGTTCGAGCCTTGACAACCAATCTATGCTGCCGTCTTGGAAATCTTCTTTCGCAGCCCCCAATTGCTCAAGGCCCATTGTCTTTTTGACTTCCTCATCCTCCAAAGCCAGACTCATCATGGCCTTATAGGAGGGTAGCCGGTTGACGGGCGTACCCGGTGCTGCCTCTTCATCCCGATCGCCGAACAAGTGGATCCTCACCAAGTCGAAAGCGTTAACCAATTTTCCGCCGATTGGGTCTGTTGCATGGAAGGAATAGGCGAATTTCCCATCGTCGTAAACCACTACACCGCCGGCGGTGGATCCGGCTTTATACGTATATCGGGCTTCCCCAAACGGCTCATACACGTCGCTTAAAAATTCCTCAATGGCCATTTCGATGTCATAGGTCCGGCAGAACGCCCCAACAACACCGGGTTTTTCGTGCGGGTCGCCCTGCTTTTTCGCCTGCCGCTTTATCCCCCGGTCCTCTCGGGAGGATCGTGGCCACTGTGCGGCATCTTCCCAGTTTTCATACTGTGCCAGGATCTCAGCCGGATCCACCCAACGTCCTTTTTGTTCCCAGCAGACAAATTCTCCATCTTTCGAAGCGCTTGGCCAGTACATCAGCCGGTTAACCTCGAAAGTCGTCGGATCCACCCATTCCATAATTCCGAGACTGTTTGCCACCCAGCGCGCGACCGCCGGATATTGCTCAGGGCTGATGTTATATTTAAGCGGCACGATCAGGCGAAAGCGCGGCTTGTCGGGTGAATGGGAATGGGTCGTATACAGAAAGCAGGCGAAATCCACTTCTGACTGATCAAGCAGCCTTGGAGCGTAATCGCAATCCAAGGTGATGAGGCTGCGCCAAGCAACACTTTCCGCCCGGCGCCGGCCACCTTTTAGCGCGCCTCCGACAAATCCGCCGACATCTTTTAGGCTGTCACGTTTTGTTTTTGGCATGCTTTGGTAAGCTTCAAAGGTCTCATAGGTCCGCACCACTTCTGACAAACGGCCTACAAGCTCCCCCCATGTCAGGGTTTCAGGGGACCACTCGCGCGCGTCCCGGCTGGGGCCAACATAAATGGTTAATTCATGTGTATTTTGGAGTTTGTATTCTTGCAATCATTTTCACCCCTTCGTGTAATAGTCAGTTTCAAAAGCGTCAGCCTCCAGCGGCAACCCTGGAGCCCACGGGATCGGCTCGGACATAATTGCCGCCATCTCATCAGCTGAGCCGTGAGCCTGATCGCAAACAACCTCATCGTGTACATGGAATGCAATCCGGTAACCCGCATTTTCCAGCCGGCGCAATGCCTCCGCCAAGCAATCCCTGGCGACTGCCTGAACGCAGTTTTCCACCAGCTTGCCGCCATAGGTTTTCTCCCGTCCGTTGTTGGATTCATAAGTTAAAGACTCTTTGCCAAATTGATCGTCTGTTTCAATCCTCGGTCTGACATAGGCGATTTTTCGGCTGGATGGCAGCTGGAGAAACAAGACACCGGGGCGATAGATAAACGCCAGCCCGTATTGAAGCCGGACCGTTTTTTTATCCCGCACCGCCTCCAACGCTGCATGCTCCATATCCCGCCAGAACTGAACGATTCGGGGATTTGAGGACCGCCAGGAGCTTACCAAGTCCGGGAGGTCATCTTCCGTCAATCCCTTATCTAACGCTCCCATTTGGATTAGCGCTCCTTTGCCGCCTTGGTAACCCAAAGCCAACTCCGCCACTTTCCCTTTCTGCCGCAGTTCGCTGCCTTTGGTGATCTGCTCAATTGGAACGTTGAACATCCGGCTAGCGGAGGCCTCATAAATCTTCCCGTGAGAGTTAAACACATCCAATCGCCATTTCTCACCGGCCAGCCATGCAATAACCCGGGCTTCAATAGCGGAGAAGTCCGAAACGATGAACCGGCAGCCGGGAGACGGGATAAAAGCCGTCCGGATCAACTGAGAGAGAACATCTTGTGGGCTGCCGTACAATAACTCCAAGTCTTCAAAGTGCCCCTCTTTCAGGAGCTGCCGGGCAAGGTCCAAGTCTTCCAGCTCATTCCTCGGCAGGTTCTGCACTTGGATCAGGCGACCAGCCCAGCGCCCGGTTCGGTTTGCGCCGTAATATTGCAGGAGCCCTCGCGCGCGCCCGTCTTGACATACGGCCCGCTCCATCGCCTGATACTTTTTAACGCTGGTCTTAGACAGCTCCTGTCTAATCTCAAGAACCCGCTTGGCTGCTCCGTTTGCAGCCCTCATCAGTTTGGGCACAATCTTTTTAGTCAGACTGTCTGTCTCTATACCTTCACGGGCTAACCAATCTTTCAACTGCGCCACGCTGTTGGGGTTTTCTAACCCTGTTAACCGGGCTGCTTCCGCTTCCAACTGTTCCCGATACTGCGTATCACATTCAATCGCACGGCGGACCAGCTCCAAATCCAAACGGATCCCCGTGTCATTAATCCGTTGGTCAATCGCCCATAGATCCTTTTCAGTGAGGGGGTATTTGGCCAACTTATTCCGTATCGCCCGTTCCACCTCTACGTCCTGCCGACAATATTCCTTAAACGCTTCCCACTTCTCGGGGTCGTGCTCTGGTAAGTTCCGCTTGCGCCCTCCGTTGGCCTTTGTGGGCTTACAGGGAATGCTAAAATATCGGATCAACCGTTTACCGGCTGCGTCTTTCTGCTGTTCCAGCTTCATTGCTTTTGCCACGCCGTCCAGGCTTCCCGGCAGCCCGAGTGTCAGGGCATGAACCATGCTGCACTGCCAATGCTCCGGGAGCGTAGGGATGCCAAAGTGTTTTTGAATACAAACCCTTTCAAAGTTCGCATTAAAAGCCGTTTTTACCACGTCGGGATCTGTGAGCGCCCGTCTTACCTCAGCCGGCAGCTCTTCCCCTTGAGCCAGATCAACAATCTGGACGGGTTCGTCATTAAAAGCATAAGCGAAAAGAAGAATCTCAAAATCCGGAGCTTCTACATAGCGATATACGCCATGCGTCTTCAAGTCAATGCTGGAATAGGTTTCAATGTCGATACTGAGGATCATATAAAACGCTCCCTTTATGAGGTTTAGAAAGGAGAAGGGCTTAAGCCCCTCTCCTGTTTATTAGCTCAAGAAATCCTCATCTTCTTCATCGTCGAGCCCGCCAAACTCGCTTTGAGCGCTGACACGTCCGCCAAGGGGCTCACCGTCTTCCAGCTTTTGCAGATTGTTCAACCCTGCGGCGATTCCGCGATTTCCGGATACACTGTAGGCGTAGAAGTTAATGGAGGCCCGGCCATAGCAACCACTGTAAAATTCGGTTTGGTCCATGATCGGATCCAGGTTTCTGTCGACGATTCCCGGCTTAAATTTGCTGTTGGCGTTCAGGAAATAGTGGCCTTGGAACTCCGGTTGATCCGGGCGCTCCACATCTCCATCACGCAGCGGGGTTTTCAGGTTTGCCGGAACACGCCCACCCCAGCGTTCTTTTCCTTGCTCAGCGGCGGCTTTAATGGCAGCGTTGATCTTCGCGAGAGTCTTTTTGTCCGTTTTCGGGATCAAAATGCAGATGGAATATTTCGGTTCTTGACCTTCAACAGCAGCACGCGGTTGAAATACATTCGCATAGCTAAAACGGACTTTCCCGGTAACAACTTTAGTGTTCAGTTTTTTCGCAGTTTGTGCCATTGATATCAATCCCCTTTTAGTTAATTTTTGAAGTCTTCGGCAGCAGCCGTTAAAATTTCAGGTCTTTTATCCGTCTCGGGTACAAGCGCCGGTCTGCCAGACGGCTTTTCGATCAGATCGCCAATGACCTCCCCGACGCGTTTCCTGCCGAGTTGCTTTTCAAGCTCCGTAATCGTCAACAGCACCTTTTTATAAGGGTCGTGTCCTTCCTCCTGCAAGCGTCTGGCCACAGCTTCTTCATCGGTGTATTTCCGAACGCTGCGCCCTTCTACCACTTTCCAGCCGGGGAATTTAACCCCGTGCCGATAGGCTTGATTCAGCGCATACTCTTTAACGTCTCTCACCCAACGCTGCAAGTCTTCCGCTTGCTTGAGCACTTCAGCGATTTCCTCAACGGTCAGGGTCTCCGGCTCCCGGAAATCAAGCCTCGCAAGCTCCAGATTTGCCTCTGCCCGCGCCCGGCAGGTATACCGGGCTTTACAGAACCGGCAATGCTCACCAGGGATAAAATCCCCCTCGCCGATAAAAGCCCGCATTGCCAGCGGCTTAATTGATTCTCCCCATTGCCACAACTCATCGACAGTCATTTCTTCTGATGAGATGTTATCCAATCGGGGCTGGACGATCGTCATCCGGACGGTGTCAAAGTCATACAACCAGTCGAAGTCATTGATAGCTCCCAGAGCGTACAACCTCAACTGCGGGTTTTCCTCTGCTGACACCGGCACGCCTTTACCGTACTTCAAATCAACGATTTCCAGCCTGCCGTCAGCGATAATCACAGCATCTCCTGTCCCGAAACCCTCCGGAACCCAGGGGCTGAAATCCAGCCGTTGCTCAAGCAGGACCGTTGCTCCTGGTGTGATCCGCTCCAATACAGCGTTCACGTACACCTCTACGTAATCCGTCATCTCCGGTTCTCCCTGGGGCGGATCGGAGCGCTCCCCCAGATGATACTGGAGCCACTGCTCCGCCAACTGGTGGGCTTTCGTGCCTTCTTTGGCGTATGGGCTCTGCTCGTCCTTGAAATCCTGCTCCAGCCGGGCGCTCGGCGTGCACTTCATCCACCGATGCGCCCCGGAAGCAGATAAAATAGCGTGCTTCAAGCGATCTCCCTCACCTTCTCCATCAGCTCACCGAGTTTATCTTTTGGAATCTCTGTCAGCTTTTTAACCCCAAAGGATTGGATCAGCTCTTTGACTTGGCGGCGTTTGCCGTTCCGTGACAGATCGGCGAGTTTCGCCCTGACTGCCTCCAAGCTGACTTTGGGCTGTGGATCCGGCTTTTGCTCGGGTTTGGCTGGTTTTTGCCCTGGCTTTTGCTCAGGAGATTCCGTTACAACAGTGACAGTCCTGGCGATGGTTTGCAGCGCCACCGCCATATCTTTCAGCATTTCGACCGCTTCATCGGGGATCTCTATAACGATTTTCACGTTTAGACCTCCTCGTTGATTCCCCTACCGTTTTTATGTAGGATAGAGGAAGGAACTTTTTATTTTTGCCGGGTACTTTGTGTCCCGGTTTATTTTTCTTTGGCCATCTCTTTAATCTGTTGGTACGCATCCTTGAGCTGCGACTTCAAGAGATCCAAGGTTGCAAAGACCATGATGGTCTCGAAGCATTCCCGAGAGATCGTCTCCGTTCTGCCATCTAACAGCTCCACGGTTACTTTCCCTTCTCCGGCGCTTTTACCAGCGACTTCATCAATCCGTCGCGTCCGCTCCTCATCCGGAAGCGCCAACCATTCTCTGGGGTTGATTTTCACTGGGACGCCCTCCTTTCGCATTGATTCTCCAGCCAGCGCTCCAATTGCCGGCGGGGGATTAATCTCCGATTTCCGACGTCAACCACCGGGAAGTCCGGGCGATGGAGAATGTCATACATCTTAGACCGGGAAACGCCCAAAACTTCAGCGGCCTGCTCCACGCTGTAGGTCAACGCCTCCGACCGGTCCATTTGGCTGGCCAGCCGCAGGACCTGTTTGTTCAGATCGGCAACCGCCTGGAGGAGTTGTACGATCGGATCGGATTCCTCATGATAAGCCATCAGCCCACTCTCCTCCCTGAGATTTCGCGGATATCAATGACCTGTCTGACTACTGAGTAGCGTTTGAACTCCGCCGGAAAGTCGGTCACCCAACTCCAAAGAAGATCCTCAATGATTTTTTTCCGGCTGTTCACGGGACCGTACCAAACACGTCCGAGATCCTTCATCGTTTCGTCCACCATGCCCCAATCGCCCTCTGAGGCAAAGTTGGCGGCCAGTCCGCGAAGACATTCAACAACAAAGTCAGTAATCTCAGGTGTCAGCCGCCATTTCGGCTTAACCCGTATTTGGTGGCCTTTACACTCAGTCCAATCGGTCAGCATGCGATCCCCCCTTTCTACAGCCGGACTGTCAGTCTATGATGTAAATCTCATCGGGTCGGACCTGGAAAATCCTAGCTAGTTCTAAAAGGTGATCCACCGTCGGGGCCGACACCCCTCGCTCCCACCGGGATATATAGGTGGGATGCACGGGATCCCGGAACATGAGCGCAAGCTCATATTGCGTTAAACCGCGCTGCTTTCGGAATTCCCTAATCCGATTTTTCCTCATTTGATCTCACCTCTCTTCAATGACTGACTTGTCTGGCTCAATTATAATTTCGTCTAGACAATCTTGTCAATGGATTTTTTCAAGGCGAAAAAACCTTATCTGTCGGGCTTTTCCGCCTTAGACTTTTTGTCTATAGCAAGTATATCGCGCCTTTATTTTGGCGTCAAGACTTTTTTGTCTAGATGGTATTTTTGTCTTGTTGATATTGACAATATTGTCTAGAATAAAATATAATCATTCGATGGTAATTATTAAAGGAAGAAAGGAGGGATAAACGATGACTTATGCTGAATTGTTGCAACGTTACATTAAACAATCCGGTAAAACTCTAGAACAGATTTCAAAAGAGTGTGCGAAAAAAGGCGTCCAGATTCACCCCACTTATATCAGCAAACTCCGATTAGGAAAAAGGCCCGCCCCATCTGAAGAAATTTCAAGGGTGCTTGCCGAAGTAACCGGAGGCGATCCGCAACGTCTTATTATAAAAGGGTTTGTTGAGAAAATCCCAAAGGATCTAAAAGAGGAAATGGGGCTGTATCGGTATATCAGCAGCCTTGATGATTTGGTCGATGATGTATCGTCAAAAGTCAAAGATCTGGGAGGCTTTGACTCAGCGTTAGAAACGATTATTAAGTGGGTAATCTCACCCAATAAGGATTTAATCATCAAGGAATTGGAAAACAGGGGAGAGGATGGTGAAACATATAGAAAGTACTTGGAAATGATGCAATCCCACCCTGAAGAGTTGCTGAAATATCTTAAAGAAGACGAAAAACTTGATTTGCTGGTAACGGTTCTGCCCTGGGCAGAGATTGTACGTCCTTTAAAAATAGAAGCTCTTAAAGCCGTCTTGGAACAAGGTTTGTTAACGGATGATGAGGGGAACCCATTGCCGGATCATCAGGTTCGGCCCTTGCTTGCACATGTTGATGCCATCATTGAAGGCTTAAAGGGGGAGTCGGATGAAGGGGCACATTCGTAAACGCGGTTCTAAATGGTGTTTCGTCCTGGACATTGGCCGGGATCCGAAAACAGGACAGAGAAGGCAAAAATGGTTCTCTGGTTTCAAAACAAAAAGAGAAGCCGAGCGCGCAATGGCCGCAAAGATTCACGAACTGAATCAAGGGGGACTCATAGAGCCGGCGAAAATCACGCTTGAGGAATACCTGAAACGCTGGCTTGAAGACTATGCGAAGACCAACTGCGCACCTCGGACCTATGAAGGTTACGAATATATAATAACCAGGCATCTGATCCCGTCTTTAGGTAAAATGACGCTCGACAAACTAAAGCCGCTCCATATCCAAAGATACTACTCTGAGAAGCTGAGCAGCGGGAGAACGGATGGAAAAGGCGGCTTATCAGCCCGATCCGTCTATCACCATCACAGGGTCTTGCATGAAGCGCTGGAGCAAGCCGTAAAATGGCAAGTTATTGCTGTTAACCCGGTAAGGGCTGTGTCGCCACCAAAACCAAAGCGGAAGCAACTAACGGTATTAACACGAGATGAAGTTCTCCGGCTGCTAAAAGCGGCGGAGGGCTCTAAGTTGTACGAGCCCATATTTTTTGCTGTCAATACCGGAATGAGACGCGGGGAGCTGTTCGCCCTCCGATGGAGTGACGTTGACTTTGAGAACCAAGTAATCAGCGTAAGACAAACCTTGTATCGGACAAAAGGTGACGGTTTCGTGTTTCGTGATGCGGCAAAAACAGACGGTAGCCGCCGATCCGTAGCTGTATCTGGTTCTATTGTAAACATGCTAAAACGGATAAAGAAAGAACAGGCTGCAAATAAACTTGCCCTGGGCCCTGCATACCAGGACCACGACTTGATATTTTGCAAAGATGACGGATCGCCTTACAATCTCGACTATGTATCCCGGGATTTTGGTCGCCTGGTCCGCAAACATAATTTGCCGCCGATCCGTTTCCACGATCTGAGACATACTCATGCAACGCTCCTCCTCCAGCAAGGGGAACACCCGAAAATCGTTTCAGAGCGCTTAGGCCATTCAACAATTACCATTACAATGGACCTTTACTCACACGTTTTACCAAACATGCAAAAAGAGGCCGCCCAGAAACTGGACGACCACTTATTTGGGGGAAAATAATCGGAGGTTTGCAAAATGTTTGCAAACCTCCTTTTTTCTTGTTTTCGCTAATTGCGAAAGTCCTTGTTTGGCGGAGAGGGTGGGATTCGAACCCACGGTACGGGGAATACCCGCACAACGGTTTTCGAGACCGCCTCCTTAAACCACTCGGACACCTCTCCAAGATGATATCCTGATCATACAGTTGTATATTGTACAGGAGAAATGGATGTCTGTCAAGGGAAAAAGAGAAAGAGGAATTGCCGTGAGTTTTGTGGATATGAGCGGCAATCAGGATTTTTCCTGCATTTTTTGTTCTTTTTTCCGGCGGCGGAGTTCTTTGAAGAAAGAAGTCAGGATGGTGCTGCATTCTTCTTTCATGACTCCGGTGATCATTTCGGTTTGGTGATTGAACCGCCCGTCCTGAAGGATGTTCATCAAGGTTCCGGCACATCCGGCTTTCGGATCTTCTGTCCCGTAGACCACGGTGTCGATGCGTGCTTGGATGATGGCGCCGGCACACATGGGGCACGGCTCCAGGGTGACGTACAAGGTGCAATCATTTAACCGCCAGCTTCCCGTTTTCGCGGCGGCCTCGCGAATGGCGATCATTTCCGCATGGGCGGTCGGGTCATTTCCCGTTTCCCTGAGATTGTATCCGCGTCCGATCACTTCCCCGTCTTTGACAATCACCGCCCCGATCGGGACTTCGCCAATTTCTCCCGCTTTTTTCGCTTCGGCCAGCGCTTCTTTCATATACGTTTCATGATCCATTCCGGACTTCACCTCCTTTGTGGACCGCCCGTGCAAAAAAGGACCTGCTTTTTTTTTGCAAGTCCCAACCCATCCCATTTTTCCCTATTGTGTTGTCTGCTCTCCTCCACAATCGGAACAAATTCCGTAGATCTCGAACTTGTGTCCGGTAATGGCGAAGTTTTCCGGCTCTCCCAAAATGGAATGCATCGGGCAAAGCTGGATGGCACGGGTCCGTCCGCACTCCGTGCAAATGATATGATGATGGTGTGAATCCCGGTCACAGTGAAAACGATACCGCCTTTCCCCGCCCCATTCCGTTCCTTCGATGATACCCAACCGTTCAAAAAGGGAAAGGTTCCGGTACACGGTGTCAAAACTGAGCCCGGGAAAATCCTCCTGCATTTGGTCCAACACTTCTTTGGCCGTTAAATAGCGGCCTTCTTCCCAAAAAATATGCATCATGGTTTCCCGCTTGCCGGTGTATTTATATCCATTTTTTTTCAGCACTTCCAATGCCTGTTTTAAATCCATCCCTCTCTCTCCTATTTTCCACCATTACTTTCCCTTTATTTTATAATAAATTCTTCCCGTTTTCCTCGTCATTTTTTTGAAACACAAAATAAAAAGCCAAATGATCAGCGAAACGATGACAATGGTTCCTCCCGAAGCCCAGTCCAGATAATAAGCGGCAATCAGTCCGCTGAAAACGGCCAACTCCGAAAAAAGCACCGACCAAAACAGCGCTTGTTTAAAGCTTTTTGCCAACTGCAACCCGGCGGCCACCGGAAGGGTCATGAGGGCGGAGACCAATAAAATCCCGACCACCCGGATGGAAGCCGTAATCACAAGCGCCACGATCACCAAAAATAAAAAGTGCAAAGTTTTGCGGGGGATACCTGTTAAAACGGCATGTTCCTCATCAAAGGCAAGGGCAAACATTTCTTTGTAAAAGATCAGGATGAATAAGACCACGATTCCCCCGATGGCTGCCATAAAACCCAATTCCTCACGGGTGACGGCCAGGATATTCCCGAACAAATACCCGGCGATATCGACATTGAAACCGTCCGCCGCACTGATAAGCACGACGCCCAATCCGATTCCGCCCGACAACAAGATCGGGATGGCGATTTCTTCAAAGGATTTGTACAAGCGGCGGATTTGTTCCACCAAAACCGAACCGGCGACGGCAAAAGCCATGCCGACATAAAGCGGGTTGACCGCATAAAAAAGCGGCAGCTCTTTTTGCAACAGCATTCCGGCCGCCACCCCCGACAGTGTGATATGGGACAACGCATCGGCAATCAAAGACATGCGCCGGACCACCAAAAATACGCCGACAAGCGGTGAAATGAACCCGATGATGATTCCGGCATAAAACGCGTTTTGCATCCATTCATATTGCAAGATCTCCATCATCATAGGAAAAAAGCTCTTCCCTCCCTGTCTTTCTCCGGTCAGACGCCCATCAGTTCATATTGATAGGCTTTGCTCAAAATTTCCTGCTGTCTTTGTTGAAACTCCCCAGGATCGCCGTGAAAGATCAAGCGCCGGTTGAGGCAGGCCACCTGATCCGCCAACCCGGACACCGCTTGAAGATCGTGATTCACCATCAGCAAGGTCAAACCCTCTTCCCGGTGAAGCCGGTTTAACAAATCATAAAACTGTCCGGTTGTTTTTTCGTCCACCCCCACGGTAGGCTCGTCCAATACAAGGAGCTCCGGTTCAGCCACCAATGCCCTGGCGATAAAAGCCCGTTGCTGCTGACCGCCGGACAGTTTGCCGATGCTCCTGTTTTGGACGGACGTCAAACCGACCAGATCGATGGCATTTTCCACCTGTTCGATATGTTCTTTTTTCAGCCGCCGAAATAACCCCAGTTTTCCATACAAGCCGGATTGAACCACTTCTTTCACCGTGGCGGGAAACATCGAATGGAAACTGTTCGCTTTTTGGGAAACGTAGCCGACATTCAGCCGGTCTTGCAGTTTGGAGACTTCCTCGCCTCTTACCCGGATGCGTCCTTGCCGGGTTTTTAAAAAGCCGAGCAGGCACCGGACCAAGGTCGATTTGCCCGATCCGTTTGGCCCCACGATCCCGAGGAATTCCCCTTCCTCCACAGTCAAATGGATATCTTCCAGTACGGGTTGTTCCGCATAGGCATAATGTAAATGCTCAATTTCAATCAGAGGCGTTTTCATCTGTAGAAGAAACCCCCAATGCTTTTGCAAGGTTTTCCTTATTTTCACGCATGACACTAAAATAATCCTTCCCTTGCTTCATTTCCTGTTCCGTCAATCCTTCCAGCGGGTTTAAAACCAGAACTTCGGCTCCGGCTTCCTTTTTCACCACATTGGCAATCCGGTTGCTGACCAGGGTTTCAAAGAAAATCACATCAATGTCATGGGATTTGACTTGTTCCACCACTTGTTGAAGTTCTTTGGGGCTCGGTTCGTCGGAAGGACTCAGTCCGGAAACGGCAATTTGCGTCAGTCCGTAACGCTTCGCCAGATAGGAAAACGAGGCATGGGAAACGGCAAACTCCTTTTTGGCGGCTTTCTCCGTCATGTCCCGGTATTCCCGGTCCAGTTGATCCAGCCCGGCGGCCAACGCTTTATAATTTTTTTCATAGTCCTTCTGGTGTTGGGGATCCAGCTGAATGAAGGCATCCAAAATGGCCGATGCCTGCTTTTTCGCCAACATCGGATCCAGCCACACATGCGGATCAGTTTGTCCCTCGTGTCGATCATCGCGGAGCAGGGAAATCGACTTGGATGCTTCCACGATTTTGGTTTTCTCCGGATTTAACATCCGGCTGACCCGCTCGATCCACGGTTCAAACCCGCCGCCGTTATAAACAAATAAATCCGCTTCACTCATCTTGCTCATATCACGTGCTGTGAATTCAAAGTCATGCGGCTCTACCCCCGGGGGAACCAGATTGGTCACCGCCGCATGCTCGCCGCCGATTTTTTTCGCAAAATCGTAAAGCGGGTATATACTGGTATAGACCTGTATTTTATCCCCCGGCTGCTTGGTCTTTTCCGGGGAAACCGCCGAACAGCCCGTGAGCGCAAGGACCGTGAAAAGGATCCAGCACACGGCGCTTTTCAGGTGTTTCATGTTTTGGATCACCTTCTCCAGACAAAATTCGTTCACAGATCTTTATCATTATAACCTCCTTAGACATCTATGTAAATCGTAAATATTACGATTTAAATCTTTTTCGTTCCAAAGGAGAATCCTTTTAAAAATGGATAAGTACGCGAATTTTAAAGAACTGTCGGCTCATGAGCAAATCGGAAAAGACTATACGATTCACATTCAGTATGCACTTCCCGACATCGTGATTTTAGCCATTCACGGCGGGAGGATTGAAGCCGGCACCAGCGAAATTGCCCGGGCCATCGCCGGTAAAAGGTGGAGCCTTTATGATTTCAGCGGGGAAAAAAGGAAAAATAACCGGGATCTCCACATTACTTCCACCCGCTTTGACGAACCGCGCGCCTTGCATCTGGTGGCACGTGCCTCCGGTGTGGTCGCGGTTCACGGAACCAAAGGCGACAAGCCTTTCGTTTACCTCGGCGGCCGGGATGAGGAGTTGTTGAAAAAAACCCGGTTTCACCTGTTGGAGGCATCCTTTCCGGTCGGTGCCACCCCCGGCCATCTGCAAGGGAAGGACCCGAAAAACATCGTCAATCGCGGAGCCCGGGGCAAAGGACTGCAAATCGAACTGACCCGGGGCATGCGTTCGGAGCTTTTCAAAGATTTGAGCCACGGAAGAAAAGAGCCTACTCCCCGTTTTCAATCGTTTGTGGAAGCGATCCGTTCCTCCATTTACAGTCTTCCCAAAAAAAAGCGTCCGGATTAATCCGGACGCTTTCATGATGCTTTGCTCCATTTTAATTTGATTTGATGCACGCCTTTTTTCAACAACGGTTTTCCGATTTGAAGGTGGAACTGGGTGATCACAATCGCCGCGGCCATAAACGCGAACAACAGATACATGCAATGTTCCACGATCTCCATGTTTCCGCTGGACAAAATCGCGCGCAATCCCTGAACGGTGTAAGTCATGGGTAAATAATCATGGATCGTGCGGAAAAACGAAGGCAAAAGCTCCAGCGGATACGTCCCGGCACTGGATGCCAGTTGCAGCATCAAAATCCCGATCGACAAGAAGCGTCCCACATTGCCCAAAAAGACATTTAACATGTGGTTCAAAGCGATAAAGGTGATCGACATCACGATGCTGAACAGGTAGAGCCAGCCCGGAAGTTCCGGCTCGATCTTCAGTCCCCAGATGACGGCCGTGATAAGCAACACCGCCTGCCCGATGCCGATCAATCCGGCGGCCGGCACGGATAGCGGCTCTTTGCGGTCGGAAAACACTTGATACAAATCAACCACGGTAAACAACAACATGGCGCCCACCCAGAGCGACAAGGAGATAAAATACGGGGCAAATCCGGTTGCATAGTTCGGCACATCATGATGAACGTTTTCCTTGATCTGTACCGGATCGGAAATAACTTCTTCTTTTTGGTCCGAACCTTGAAGCTGATCTTTCGCTTTATCCACCCCGTCACTCAAACCTTGGGCCAACTCGCTTTGTCCGGACTGGATTTTGCCCAATCCTTCCGACAATTTCCTCGCTCCCGTTTCCAACTGCCGGATGCCGCTGACCAGTTGTTGCTGTCCGTCGGAAAGCTGGGAAGTCGCCTGAACCAACTGGCTCGCTTTTCCTTTTAACTCCTTGGCTTTCGCCACTGCCTGATCCACTTTTTGCGTCAACTGATTTGCATGGTCCGCCACTTTTTGTCTCTCATTTAAAAACTCTTTCCAATGTTTCTCCCAGTCGGGGATCTTTTGGTCGATTTCGCGGAACCGGTTCATTCCCGATGTGTTGCCCGCTTCCGCTTGTTTTAATGCCTCCTTCATGGAAAGAACCGACGGGTCTTGGGCCAGTTCCGGATGTTTTTCAATCAACCGGTTTAAATCGGCTTCGGTTTTCCGGACATCCTCCGCCGCTTTTTTCACCGACCGTTGCCCTTCCGACAGCGGTGTTTTAAGATCCGGGGGATCCTCAGGCAGCGGAATCCGGGCAAGCTTTTGAATCTCATCATTCACTTGGTGGATGATTTGTTGCGCCTTTTCCATATCCTCCATCGAAATCTTGTTGATTTCCTTCTCTGCTTGCGTTGCTTTTTGATTAAACAGTTGCAAATACCCGAGAATTTTGGAGGCGCCTTGATCCAGCTTGGATAAGCTGCTGGCAATGGTTTGGGAACCGGACCGGGCATCCCCGGTTTTTTCCGCCAACAAGCCGGCCCCGTTTGCCGCTTTTTGCAATTCTTCCACCGAATCCGACAGTTGCGCAAAAATTTGTTCCACGTAAATCTTGCTTAACTTTTCATCCAGGTTCATTTCCAATTCCCGTTTGATGGAATCCCCGATCGTTCCGGACAAATAGTTGTTGCTCTTGTCCACATGATACTCCAATTGCCCTTTCAGCGGTTCGGGGGAATCCACGGACGCCACGGCTTGCGAGAAGTTTTTGGGGATGACGATTCCCATGTAATAGGTCCCTTTATCCAGTCCTTCCTCCAGCTTGTTCCGGTCGGTCAATTCCCATTTCACCTTGGAATCCTTTTGCAGTTCCTCCACCAGTTCGTTTCCGACATTCAGGTTCTCTCCGTCCCGCACGGTCCCCTGGTCTTCATTCACCAACGCCACCGGGAGGTATTTTAAATTCTCATAGGGATCATAAAACGCCGACAGGTAAATGACACAGTAGATCAGGGGGATCAAAAGGATCCCGATCAACCCGAGCCGCATGGGCTTGGAATCCCATAACCGCTCCAGATCCTTAAAACCGGACAAAAACAAAAATTGGTTCTCTTTCCTACTTTTCATGATTCCCCTCCTCACAGGGACAAAAAACTGACTGGTCAGTATAAATGATATTATACTACGCCTGTTTGCATAAACAAGTATAATTTCCTTAAAAATATGGCGAATTTTTAATACTGCACAAAACAATATGCTGAAGGCTTTCAATCATTTGCGGAACATCCTTCTCGATTTGATCCGTATCCAATTCTTCCAAACTGTACAATTTTTGTAAAACGACAACGCTGGCTGCCCCAAAAAATGCACTGGCCGCTTCCGGAACATGCTTGACACGGAATTCGCCGATCCGGTTTCCTTCCTCCATCACTTTCTCAATCAACTTCAAATATTCGCCAATTTTAATCCGGAACTGGTGTTGTCTTGTTTTGGTCCCAAACGCTTCGCTCAACAACAGCTTGGCCAATTTTCCGTTTTGCACATAAAAATGGACCTGATTCTCCACCAATGCCAGCAATTGGTCCGTCGGCGACTCGTGTAAATCCACATTCCGCTGTGCACAGTCAATCAACTTTTGGACGCCTTCATTCATCAAACCGACAAACAGTTCCTCTTTGCTTTTAAAGTGATAATAAATGGTTCCTTTCGCAACGCCGGCCACTTTGGCGATATCATCCATTTTGGCCTGATCAAAACCGCTTTCGGCAAACACTTCAATGGCAGCTTTAAAAATCAAATCCACTTTTTCATGACGCATAATAAGTCCTCCCAGTTTTCTGTCGATCCGATACGAACCCATTTAAAATCAGTATACGCTAAAACAATAATATATTGAAGTAATCAAACAGAAGTTTAGAAAAAAATAGAATCCCGTCTCTATTTGCGTTATACTACAAATAGATTTTCATTTTTTATTTACCAGCCAAATAAGCTATGTCTTTTCAGAAGACTACATAAGGCAAAAAGAGTCTGTCCCCACAGACTCTTTTTCCTGCAATCGGGGACCTTTTTATCTTCATGCCGCTTGTTTGCCAATTGTTCCAAATTGCAAGGAATAAGGATAGAATATTCTATATAAATCATCTATACAGAACCTTTTTGCAGGAGGGTGGTTGCATGTTTGACATTGCCATCGTCGGGGCCGGCCCCACGGGTGCGAGCGCCGCGATTTTCGCAGCCAAAGCAGGCAAGAAAACCATACTGATCGATCATGAAAAAACTCCCATTGGAAGAGCTTTGTTGAAAAATTACCCCGGCATCAGGGAAATCAACGGGGCTGATTTGCTGAAAACCATTCAGGAACAAGCCGTTTCGTTTGGCGCGGAATGGGTGAAAGTCAGTGTCTCCGACATCCGCAAAGAATCGGAAGGCTTCGTCATTGAAACCGATAACAGGGAACCCATCCAAGCCAAGCAAGTCATTCTGGCCACCGGAATGGCCACCAAACTGGCTGACAAAACCGGCCTCAAAACCAAACCGAGAACCGAGCCGTTCATCAAAACCATCTTTGACGTGGATGAAAACGGAAAAACCAATATTGAAGGAATCTGGGCAGCCGGAATTTGTGCCGGCGCGAGCTTCCACACCGTTATTGCCGCCGGAGACGGAGCCCGCGTCGCCATCAATGTGATCAGTGAATTAAACGGGGAAAGATATGTGGATCATGATGCCCTTCCCAAAAAATAAACCAAAAGAAGGCATCTTCCCGAACGCCCGGAAGGTGCCCTCTTTCTCTTCACTTTGCCAGGTATGACGTCAGCATCCAAATATGTTTTTCCAGGTTTGTCCGGATGTCGGTCAACAAATCGGCACTGGAATCATCTTTGGCACGTTCCGCCTCTTGGATGCCTTGTTTCACCTCATCCACCATCACTTGAAAGTCTTGGATCAATTGCTCCACCATTTGTTCAGCGGTTTCGTTGCCCACCGCTTCCCGGATGGTGGCATGATCCAAATACTCTTTCATGGTGCTGAGCGGAATGCCTTGGATGGCCAAAATCCGTTCTGCAATTTCGTCAATGTAAGATGCCGCTTCTTTGTAAAATTCCTCAAATTTGGCATGGAGTTCAAAAAACTTTTCTCCTTTGACAAACCAATGATAATGATAAAGCTTGAAATAAAGAACACTGAAATTGGCCAGTTGCTGATTCAAGGTCTTATGCAATTCTTGCATCATCATCCCTCTTTTCCATGCGAAGTTCACGTCCCTATTTTTTTCAAAACGCGTTTTATTATGCATGGATGAAGGGATTTCCGGCCAAAATACGCTCTTTTTCGGCCATCCGCAATATCTGGACATTTTGATTCCGGAACGTTATAATGAAGATTGGATCATTAAAACATCGAGCGCCCGTAGCTCAGCAGGATAGAGCAGCGGTTTCCTAAACCGCGTGTCGGAGGTTCGAATCCTCTCGGGTGCACCAAGCCGGATAGGATGCAGGGTTTCACGGTTGAGACCGTAATAAATCCTGATCCGCGCGTACAGCCGCCACTTTACCAGGGATTGACGGTAAAGAAAGGCGGCGTTTTATTTTGTGAACAGCCGCTACCCCGAACACTGAAGAAAATTTGATGATCATTGAAGAGAATTCGAAGATATGATATAATTAGGGTATCGAAATAATTTTACCGTGTGATGTCGGGTCATGGACTATTTTCACCCGCGTACCGGGGGTTTCAAGTCTTCGGTGCGCCGAAAACGCGCTGGCTCCACTGTGGAGGGCGCATTTTATTATGCTTTTTAAAGAAGTCGCCGATCGGGGCCGGCTTCTTTTTCATTACAGGATAAAGGAGTGATGGTTTTATATGGAAAAGGACAAGCTGTGGACGAAAAATTTCCTTTTTTTATTTTTGTCCAATTCTTTCGTGTCCCTAATTTTTTATTTGCTGATGACCACCATGGCCGTTTATGCCGTGAAACAGTATCATGCCTCTGAAAGCTCGGCCGGGCTGGCTGCGGGGATTTTTGTCATCGGGGCATTGGTTTCCCGGTTGTTTGCCGGAAAATACATTGAAGTGATCGGTCGAAGACGCCTGCTTTTGGGAGGATTGTTTTTTTACCTGATTGCCACCTTGTGCTATTTTCTTGCTGATCATTTGATTTGGTTGCTGTTGATCCGTTTTCTCCACGGAGCTGCTTTCGGGTGCGCTTCCACAGCCATGCAAACCGCGGTCATGGACATGATTCCACATCACCGGAAAGGCGAAGGCATCGGTTATTTCACCTTGAGCACCACCGTGGCAACCGCCATCGGTCCGTTTCTCGGTCTTTTTATTTCCCAACACGCGGATTACCAAGTAATCTTTGAGTTTTGTGCACTCTTTTCATTCCTTTCTTTAATCATCGCTTTTTTTGCCGACATTCCTCAAGTCTCCGTCACCGAGGAACAACTGCAGGCGATGAAAAGCGGATTCAGTTTTTGGGATTTCTTTGAAAAGAAAGCTCTTCCGATTTCCTTATACATGGTTCTCATCGGGATCACTTATTCCGGCATCGTTTCGTTTATCAATTCCTACGCCATCGAAGTAAATTTGACCGAGTCCGCCGGATTCTTTTTTATCGTCTACGCCGTCATGCTTTTGATCTCGCGCCCGCTTGCCGGGAGACTGCTGGACTTGAAAGGGGAAAACATGGTTCTGTATCCGGCCATCATTTTGCATGCACTTTGTTTCCTGTTCCTCAGCCAAGCACGGCACGGATCGGTTTTGCTGTTGGCAGGCGCATTGCTTGCGCTCGGGTTCGGCGCCCTCATGTCCTGTTGCCAGGTGGTTGCCATTAAAGAATCCCCTAAGCACAAAGTCGGTTTGGCCACTTCCACCTTCTATTCTCTGGTGGACGGAGGCGTGGGTGTCGGTCCTTACCTGATCGGGATTGTCATCCAGTACATGGACTTCAGGAACATGTATTTGATGCTTTCATTCCTTGTTCTCCTGTCGATTTTCCTGTATTTTATCTTGCATGGCAAAAAGGCCTCCTTGAGAAAGAAACAACAACAACGCTCCCAACAAGCTGCCTGATGATCCGGGGGAATCCTGCCAAAGGTCCGGAAACCGGTCCGGATCTTTGGTCCCGGTAACACACGGCTGAAAAAGGATTCGGGCGATCGGAAATACAAAAAAGTGCCGCCGGCATTTCAGCTCCGGCGACACTTTTTTATTGATCCGCAAGTTTTTCTTTTCGTTTCATCCATCCGTAAAACGGCAAACCGGCTAAAGCAATGAGAAGAGTGATCACGGCCCCTTCCAAGTCGTGGGTCAACATACTGAAGACCACAAACAAAGAACCGATGATCGCCAGAACGGGAGTCACCGGATAAAGCGGCACCCTGTAATTTCCTTTGTCGCGGACCCATTCCGGATCTCTCTTTCTCAGCAAGAATACGGCAATAAATGCCTGGATGTAGAAAATGAAAATAGCAAAGATGGCGATTTCCGACAGACGATCCGGGTCACTCAGCACCATGAAAAGGACAGCCAGCAGGATTTGCAACAAAATCGCGCGGATCGGCGTGCCGAATTTGGGATGTACCTGCGACAAAAAGTTTCCTCCCGGCAACAGGCGGTCATTGGCCATGGCGAACGCAAGCCGGGGATAGCTTAAAATTTTCCCGTTTAAACCACCAAAAATGGAAATGATGATACCGATACTGATGATTTGTTGTCCGACCTCTCCAAACAAAAGACCGGCGGCCGTCCCCGCTGCATTTTCCCCCAACGCCTGAATCTGACCGGCTGGCATGACGGCAAGCAAAGCCAGATTGACTGCAAGATAAGCGACTATAATGACAATCAAACCGAGGCTCAGCGCCTTGGGAAGGATTCTTGCCGGGTTTTTCATTTCCCCTGCCACCGAGGAAGCCGCAATCCAACCGTCGTATGCAAACATGGCGGCAAGCATGGCGGCCCCCAATCCTTCTTTGCTTCCCCCGAAGGTTGCGGAAGAAAAAATGTCGCCGGAACCTTGCCACAATCCGAATACAGAAATCAGGACAATGGGCACCATTTTGGCAATCGTGGTGATCACTTGGATGATTCCGCCGTATTTCACGCCCAGACTGTTGACGATGGTCAGAAAAAGCACGGCTCCGATGCCAATCCACAGATGCCAGGATTCATCCAAAGACAAATAATTCCCTACCAACAATCCAAAATAAAGCCCCATGGATCCGATCAGCGTCGGCTGATAAATCACCGTCTGCACCCAACCGCTCAAGAAACCGGAAAACCTTCCGTATACGTTCTCCAAATAAATATAAAGCCCGCCGGTTTTGGGAATCCGGGCACTCAGTTCGGCAACGGTCAGTCCCGCGGCCAACATCAATAAACCGCCCAACAACCAAGCCAACAAGGCCAGGGAGGAGTCCCCTCCCACATAATCCAGCACCGTGCCAGGCTTGACGAAGATTCCTGAACCGATGACGACTCCCACCACCAAGGAAATCGCAGGCCAAAAACCCAGATCCTTTTTCAATTTTGTTTCTTGATTTTGCATTGTTTCATCACCGTCCAAAGTACAATCATGCCCCATCCATTATAACGCCATTGCTTTAATGAAGTAAATTATTAATATAAAAAAGGACGGTGTTATTTTATGCCAATAAACGCGGGATTGGGGTTCATTCCCGCGTTTATTGGATCACCACTTTATACCGCTTCATCCATTCATTGATTTGCCACCAGTAAGCCAATAAGGCCGGCACGTTCATCAATTGGCCAAACCAAGGCAAATGCAACTGGGTCAAATCCTGATTCATGAAGCTTTCCACTTCCTTCGGATCCAACAATTGAAATAACGGCGCTGACGGGTCATCCAGGATTTCGCGAATTTGTTTTTTCATCAGGCGCAAATAATCGGGATGATGGGTCTTGGGATAAGGGCTTTTTTTGCGCTCGACAATAGGTTTGGGGAGCACCTCTTTCATGGCATAACGCAATAATCCTTTTTCCCGGTTTCCGTGCTTTTTCATCGACCAGGGGATGTTCCACACATATTCCACCAAATGATGATCGCAAAACGGCACGCGCACTTCCAACCCGAATGCCATGCTCATTCGGTCATTCCGGTCCAGCAACGTGGGCATCCACCGCGTTAAATTCAAATAAAACATTTCCCGCATCCGTGCTTCCCGGGTGTAATCTTCGGAAAAGCGCGGAACTTCTGCCAAGGCTTCTTGATACCTTGCTTCCACATATTCCGGCAAATTCACCCGCTCTTTTATTTCCGGGGAAATAAAGGGGAGCCGTTTTTCCACCAAACGCGCCCAAGGGAAGGTATCGGCATTCACCATCTCTTCCCGGTGAAACCACGGATACCCGCCGAACACTTCATCTGCGGATTCCCCGGAGAGCACCACGGACATTTCTTTCTTGATTTCTCTGGCGAACAGGAGCATGGAAGCATCGACATCCGCCATCCCCGGCAAATCCCTTGCCTCCATCGCCTGGATGATGCTGCGAAACAGTTCATGATTATCCAGTAAAATGGTATGGTGCTCGGACCCGATCTCTTCCGACATCATTTTGACCCAAGGGGGATCGGCATTGGGTTGAAATTCATTGACATGAAAGTATTTTTCATTATCAATGTAATCCACCGAAAAGGTATGCAACGGGCCCCGGTTTTCTTCCTGATAAACCTGTGCCATACATGCCGCGATGGCGCTGGAATCCAGTCCTCCCGACAGCATCGTGCCCACCGGAATATCCGAAACCAATTGCCTTTTCACTGCATCCCGGAAAAGCTCGCGCACTTTTTCGGCCGTGGTTTTCAGATCGTCTTCATGCTCACGGCTGGTCAGCTCCCAGTAAGTCCACGTTTTAAGGCCGTTCCGGTCGTAACGGAGCACCTGTCCGGGACGCAATTCATGGATATCTTTAAAAACTCCGCATCCCGGGGTTCTCGCCGGACCCATCACCAAAATTTCGGCCAGCCCCTGATCATCCAGAACCGGTTCCACTTCCGGATGGGCCAGGATGGCTTTCAATTCGGATCCGAACAGGAAAGCATTATCTTTTGTTTTGGTATAAAAGAACGGTTTTACTCCCAACCGGTCCCTGGCCGCAAAACAAGCCTGCTTTTTCCCGTCCCAAATGACAAAAGCGAAAATTCCGTTTAAATACTTGGGACAATCTTCCCCCCATTCCAAGTATGCCGTCAAGATCAATTCCACATCGGAACGGGTCTCCAAGGTATGGCCCAAGGAGCGGAGCTTGAGGCGGAGTTCCTCCATGTTGTAGATTTCACCGTTATAATTGATGACAAATTCATACCCATCCACTTTTTTGACCATCGGTTGGCTTCCGCCTTCCGGATCAATCACGATCAGCCGACGGTGTCCCAAAGCGGCATGTTCGGAAAACCAAAACCCCTCTCCATCCGGCCCCCTGGATTGGAGCGTTTCATTCATCCGGCGTAAAATTTCCCATTCTTGGGTCAAATCCCTCGTAAAATCAATCCATCCGGTAATTCCGCACATGGACATCCCCCATTTTTTCTCATAAAGTGTCTTCTTCTCATACTATGTAAAAACCCTGGAAAAGTGCCCATAAAAAACATAAAAATATTCAATATCGGAAAATGTCCTATTTTGTGTTATGATATAATTGGTCATTTTAGCCAAAATTTTCGACCAAAGGAGGGATCCTGTTGATTTTCAAATCATTAGCCAGCTTGGGAATCGGAGCCGCACAAGTGGACACCCGCCTGAACCAACAAACCTTTTACGCCGGCGATTCGGTTCAAGGCGTTGTATTTATACAAGGCGGACAAGCCGAACAACAAATTGACGATATTTATTTGTATCTGGTGATTCATTATTTAAGGAACAATAAAAAAACTTCTTTCATCCTGCAAGAGTACCAGTTGTCCAAATCCTTTGTCATTCAAGCCAATGAAACCAAGGAAATTCCGTTTCAGATTCATCTGCCGCTTGTCACGCCGATGTCCACAGGCAGTTACCCCATTTACTTAAAAACGGGGTTGGACATCAAAATGGCCATCGATCCCAGTGATGAAGACCTGATTGAGGTGCTTCCCCATCCAACCGTGCAAAATTGCCTGAAGCAAATCGAGGATTCGGAATTTATCTTGTACCAGATTTATAACCAATATGATCCGGGAGCCAAGCCTTTCGGTTTTCAACAAGTATTCCAATTCCGGCCCATCGGACGTTATCACGGTTACATCGACGAGTTGAATGTCGTTTTCAATCTCTCTGACAGCGAAGTGTTGATGAACCTGGAAATGATCCGGGCCAATCAGTCTTTTTACACCACGCTTTCCTGGAATCCCCACGAACTGGGCCATGTTTATGTCAACGGACAACAAACGTTGACCAACCCCACCAACAAATTAAAGGAAATCCTGAGCCGAAAATTGGTTTAATCCGCAGGGCGATGCATTTTACCGGACCACATCGCCCCCTTTTTCGGCGGTGTCAAGTTGTTCGACCAAGATGCGGGAAATGCGCCACTGGTCCATCTCCTTGACCGTGAACACGAACCCTTCAAACTCCACTTGATCCCCGACACTCGGCACTTTCTCCAGCTTGGAAAACAGCCAGCCCCCGATGGTGTCATTATCCTCGTCTTCAATATGGATGTTGAAATAATTGTTGATTTCTTCAATCAACAACCCGGAATCGATCAGGATGCCTTGTTTTTCTTTTTGGAAAAACGGCCTTTCATCATCAAATTCATCCTGAATCTCGCCGAAAATTTCTTCGATGATATCTTCTGTGGTGACCAATCCGGATGTCCCGCCAAATTCATCGATGACAATGGCCATTCCTGTTTTCTTCTTCTGTAATTGGCGAAGCACGTCTTTGATTTCCATCGTTTCCGGCACAACGACGACCGGGCGTGCCAACGCCGTTAAATCAGGCTTTTTCCCTTCTACCAGCTGCTCATACACATCCCGGATGTGAATCAATCCCTGGATGTTGTCTTTGTCATATTTGCACAAGGGAAAACGGGTGTGATGAAACTGCTTGATGATGTTCAGATTTTCTTCGAGCGGTTTTTCCACGTACATACAATGCATTCGCACACGGGGAACCATCACTTCCCTGGCAACGCGTTCAGTGAAATCAAACACATTGTCAAACAGTTTGAGTTCGGTCTGGTCAATGAAACCGCTGCGATGGCTTTGGGCAATCAGCATGCGGATTTCTTCTTCCGTATGCGCTTGTTGCGTTTCGCTCGTTCCGACGCCAAACCGTTTGAGAAACCAATTGGCGGACCGGTTCAACAAAAAAATAAACGGGCGAAACAACTTGTAAAATCCGTGCAAAAAAACCGACGTCCATAAAGTGACCCGTTCCGACTGGCGGATGGCAAGCGATTTGGGGGCCATTTCCCCGATCACGATATGCAAAAAGGTGATCAGGGAAAAAGCAATCGCAAAAGAAACCGGATGAATCAGAAGTTCCGGAATCCCGACCCAACGAAAAAAGGGCTCCAAAGACCGTGCGATCGCCGGTTCCCCGATCCATCCAAGCCCCAGAGACGCCAAGGTGATTCCCAATTGGGTGGCCGATAAATATTCATCCAGATTGGACAAAACCTGTTGTGCAATTCTTCCGCGCTTGGTATCAATCTGCGCGATCCGGCTGGAACGGACTTTCACAATGGCAAACTCGGATGCCACAAAAAAACCGTTTAATAAGACAAAGATGAGGACCAAAAAAAGATAAAAAAGATGCCTGATAAGCTCCTGCATAACAACTCCTCCACCTGAAGCGGACCACTTTTTCTTAGTATGTCCCGTCTTTTCATAAATAAATTTGCTATCATAACAAAAGAAATATAACGATACGGAGGGTCATCATGCCATACCATATTTTGGTCATTGAAGATGACGCTGACATTCAGGAGCTGATTCGTGAATTTTTAACGGTTCAGGACTACCATGTCGATGTGGCCGGTGACGGAAAAGAAGGAATCCAAAAATTCATGGAAACGGATCCGGACCTGTTGATTTTGGATGTCATGCTCCCGGAGATGGACGGATATCAGGTCTTGAAAACCATCCGCCAACAGTCCGGTGTTCCCGTGATCATGCTGACGGCGTTGGATGATGAAGCCGACCAACTGAAAGGATTTGAGTTGGGGGTGGATGATTACATCACCAAACCGTTTTCTTTTCATATTTTGATCAAACGCGTCGAAGCCGTGCTGCGCAGAACCTATCAGACAGAAGAGTCAACAAGAAAATTAAAGTATCAGGAAATCACATTGGATTTGGACGGCTATGCCGTTTATGTCGGCAAGCATCAAAAACACTTGACGACCAAGGAATTTGAAATATTGCAAACCCTGATGAAACACAAGGGAAAAGTGTGTTCAAGAGAGCTTCTGCTCAATAACGTTTGGGGATTGGATTATTACGGAGATCCCCGGGTTGTCGACACCCATATCAAAAACTTGCGCAAAAAATTGGGGGTCCCGTACATCCGGACGGTAAAAGGAGTGGGCTACAAACTTGATACAGCGTAAAAAAAGCATTACCCTGAAAATTTTTTGGATCACCAGCCTGCTGATCGCTCTGACCACCAGCATCCTGTTTGCTGCCTTTTATTTTTTGTTGCCTTCTTTTTATTATGAATACAAAATCAACAAATTAAATCACGGCATCGACCAATTATTGAACGATGTTTCGGAGGTTCCCGTTTCCCAGGCCCAAAACCTTTTATACGAATTCACCCATGACTACAACATCCATCTGCTGATCCGGGATCAACAGGGAAACATGATTTCAATTCCGTCTTCTTCTTCTCCTTTGGTTAAAATTCCGTCCCAATCGAATTACGAAATAGACGGCATCCCGCCAATCCGGATCATCGAAAAACCCATTTCTTTCCAGGATGGCCGTTTTATCGCCATTTTTGTCGCCACCTTGCAACCCATCGATGAGGCATCCAATGCCATTTTGATGCTGATGCCGTACATGGGTTTTTTTGTCCTGTTGATTTCCATGGCGGGTGCATTTCTCTACACCAAACTGATCACCCAACCCCTGCTTAAAATTAATCAAGTGGCCAAGCGAATGGCCAAACTGGATTTCAGCCAGAGGTTGGAAAACCGGTCCGATGACGAAATCGGGGAATTGTCCCAGAGCCTGAATGAATTGTCGCAAAACCTGAAACAAACGATGTCCGAATTGCAACAAGCCAATGCGAAATTAAAAGATGACATCCAACGCGAAAGGGAGCAAGAAGCGAAACGGAGGGAATGGATGGCGACCATCTCACATGAATTGAAATCACCGATCACGGCCGTGATGGGGCAACTGGAAGGCATGATCCACCAAATCGGCATATACAAAGACCGGGATAAGTATTTGCGCCGATCGTATTCGATTATCAAAAACATGGAGCAACTGGTAAAAGAAATCCTGGAAGTCTCCAAACTGGAATCGGATGCATTTCATCCGCTGAAAAAAACGGTTCCTTTATCAAGCATGATTCAATCCGTCATCAAAAGGCTGGAATTTTTCCGCGAAGACAAACAAATCCGATTCGACGTGAGCATCGAGCCGGACTTGTTTGTCACGGCCGACCCCGGCTATCTGCAAAAAGCGGTGGCAAACATCATCCACAATGCCATCAACTATTCTCCTTCCGGTGAAACCGTCCGGATCTCCCTTGCACAAAAAAACACCCATATCGAGTTTCGCGTGCTGAACACCGGATCCTCCATCCCGGAAGCCGAACTGGAAAAAATCTTCGAACCCTTTTACCGTTTGGAAAAATCCCGGAACCGGAACACCGGGGGAAGCGGTTTGGGTCTTTATATCGTGAAACAGATTTTGGATATCCATTCGTTCCCTTACCGGCTGAGCAACGAAGAAAACGGCGTTTTGTTTACGATTCATTTTCCTCTGCCTGAACAAAACGATTAATCCCGTCTTTTAAAGCAGTCCGGGGACAATCCATCCCCGGTTTTTCTCCCGGAAACGGAAAAAAAGCCTGATGATTACAATATCCATACGAAAACATAAACAGTACAAAAAACACTTAAATACCCGAATAAACCGTCTATCAATTCATTAGTACAGATTTTTAAACACATCTAAAACAGATGATCACAATACGGAATCATCAAGATATCCACAACTTTATCCACATTATCCACAACATATAGTGCAATGCCGGAATAAAATGCTTTTCAATCCAAAATCAGAACACATGTTCCCGTATCGCCAAAGATATGATATAATAATAAAACAATACCACTTCCAATAAAGGAGCCGATGGAATGCAAAATCCATGGCTGGTCTGGGCCGCCCGTATCATTGAAGAAACCCTTCCCCTGGTCCGAGAGCAATTATCCCATAATCAAAACGTGATCTTAAAAATGGAGAATATGTTTGAGGAATTAACCCCCAAAACTTCTTCTTCCAAAAAACGTCATTCATAATTATGCATGTGTCTTTTTTATGACCCTTTCCATAATAATATTTCGAATCCATCGATGATTCGTTATAATGAAAATGTAAGATTTCAACGGGATTGAATCACGGGAAAAAAACCGATACCCTCCGGTGAGTCGTGCTATAAAGCCGGCTCCTTTTTTCATTCATTATGTTGTATAAAAATAAAAAGTTATCACTGTTCAACTTTTTCCTTATCTCAAACTTCAACCTGAACTTCTTTCCAATTGCTTTTGTCAGTACTGATAAAGAAGCGGCTGGATTCGTGTTTTTTGGGAAACAAGCGAATCAGCGATTTTATGTATTCGTTGGCGGATTCTTCAGTCTCAAATCCGGCGGGGTATTCATGCGTTTTGATTTCCCCGTTTTTTTCAGTTTCAATTTTTAAGTAAAACATTCTTCACCCTCCTCATTTTAAATGTGAAATCAGATTTTAACATTTGATCAAATCATTGTGAAAACTATATCTTTAATTCTGAATTTACATGAATCAGGCCGTCAGTTCAATCCTTTTATTTAAGAACCCCTGCTGATGAAAGGCGATTCTCTTTCTATTTGATTAATTTTTTATGTTTTTTTAATGTTTTCCCGTGGAGAGATGTCTTTTGTGTATAAACAACCGGCGACCAAACGATTAGTACCTGAACGTGTCCCGTAAAAATTTAACCCCGTCGGCAAAGAAAAAGGTTTCGCTGTCCGCGAAACCTTTCTGTCCATTTGGCGGAGAGGGTGGGATTCGAACCCACGGAGGGCGTGAACCCTCGGCGGTTTTCAAGACCGCTGCCTTAAACCACTCGACCACCTCTCCACAATGTAAATATTCAATTACAAAGTTATATTATACTGATTTTTTGTGCGATGTCAACCAACCCCCAAAACATAAATCCCTGCAAATGTTGCAGGGATTTATGTTATCCGATCTTGTCGATTCCGCCCATGTAAGGACGCAACGCTTCGGGAATCCGGACCGTTCCATCCGGTTGCTGGTGATTTTCCAAAATGGCGGCAACGGTCCGCCCCACGGCCAAACCCGAACCATTGAGCGTATGGACATACTCCGGTTTGCTTTTGGGACCGGGACGGAAACGGATTTGTGCGCGGCGCGCTTGGAAATCTTCACAATTGCTGCAGGAAGAGATTTCCCGGTAGCTTTGATTGCTGGGCATCCATACCTCCAGATCATAGGTTTTGGCGGCAGAAAACCCGAGATCCCCCGTGCACAACGCGACCACCCGATAGGGGAGTTCCAACAATTGCAAGACCTTTTCGGCATTCTCCACCATTTTTTCCAGCTCTTCATAGGATGATTCCGGATGAACCAATTTCAGCAATTCCACTTTGTTAAATTGATGGAGACGGATCAAACCGCGGGTATCCCGTCCGGCCGATCCCGCTTCCGAACGGAAGCAACTGCTGTAAGCCGTGTAATATTTGGGCAAATCTTCCATAGACAAAATCTCGCCGGCATGATAGTTAATGACCGGCACCTCAGATGTGGGAATCAAAAAATAATCCGTATTCTCCGCCAGCTTAAAGGCATCGTTCTCAAATTTGGGCAATTGCCCTGTTCCGGTCATGGTGCGGCGGTTTACGATATAAGGCGGAATGATTTCCGTATATCCATGCTCCCTGGTGTGCAGATCCAGCATGAAATCGATCAACGCCCGCTCCAGACGCGCTCCAAGCCCTTTGTAAAAGACAAACCGGGAACCCGTTACTTTGGCAGCACGTTCAAAATCAAGCAAATCTAATTCTTCCGCCAGTTCCCAGTGCGGCTTTTGCCCGAAAGAAGGAGCGGGAACTTCTCCCCATGTGCGAACCACTACGTTTTCTTCTTCCGACTTCCCGACGGGAACGCTTTCATGAGGAATGTTAGGAAGTTTGAACAGGATTTGATTCATTTCTTCTTCATAACGGCGCAATTCTTCATCCAACCGTTTGATTTCCTCTCCCACCTGGCGCATTTCCTTGATTTTATCTTCTGCATCCTCATTGTTCTTTTTCTTTTGGGAGATTTCTTTGGATACCACGTTCCGTTTGTTTTTCATTTGCTCACTTTGCTGAATCAATTCGCGCCGACGCTGATCCAATTCCGTGAAGGCGCGGAGTCCTTCCAATTCATCATTCCGTGTCGATAATTTTTTCTTCACATCCTCCATTTGATTGCGAAGGATTTTCATATCCAGCACTCACACACACCTCCTATAAAATAATAAACCTTCCCCCCTCATACAAGGGACGGAAGGTTCCGCGTTGCCACCCTTCTTGACCGTGGACGCATCCACGGCCCGCTCTGACGAGATAACGGTTCGTTCACCGAAAACACTTACGCGAACCCGGTTCGCTTCGTGCCTCGCTCCAAGGTGGATTCACTGATCATTTTGGGCGGTTCGCACCTTCCACCGCCTCTCTGGATGGCAAAACAATCAGTTACTCGCCTTTTCCTCGCGGCCTGCCATTTCAAATTTTACCTTTTATTATATCCGATTGTACACCCTTTGTAACCATCAAACCAAAAAAACCTCCCCAAAACGGGGAGGATTCCGTCCAAAATGAACGTTTTTCGTTACACGGCTTTTTCTGCCATCGATTCACGAACCATCTCTGCAAAATAAGCGTGAACCCGCGGATCTTCGGTCAATTCCGGATGGAAAGACATCGCGAGCAAATTCCCTTGCTTGGCAGCGACGATCTTTCCGTCCACTTCGGCGAGGACTTCGACTCCCGGTTCCACCTTTTCAATATAAGGAGCACGAATAAAGACCGCCGGGTAATCATCGGCAATGTTTTTCACCGCCAGCTCCGCTTCAAAGCTTTCCCGCTGGCGTCCAAAACCATTCCGCTTCACCGTGATATCCATGATGCCCAAATGGGGTTCTTCTTCCGGCCCGATATTTTTTGCAATCAGGATCATTCCTGCACAGGTTCCGAAAATGGGTTTCCCGGCACGATGAAGCGCAAGAATCGGTTCGGTCAATTCATATTTTTTCACTAATTTGCCAATCGTTGTGGATTCCCCGCCCGGAATCACGAGACCGTCCAGATCCGACAACTCTTCCGCCCTTTTGACCGCCACGGCCGTTGCCCCGGTTTGTTGCAGCAGGCGGATATGTTCACGGACTGCACCTTGTAATGCCAATACTCCTATTTTCATCGGATCTGTCCTCCTTATGTCACCAACCGCGCTCTTGCATCCGTTCTTCCGCACTCAGTTTGGAAATTTCAATCCCGGTCATCGCCGAACCCAGATCTTTGGATACTTCTGCAATCAATGCAAAATCTTCATAATGGGTGGTCGCTTCCACAATCGCGCGAGCATATTTTTCGGGGTTTTCCGATTTGAAAATACCGGAGCCCACAAACACACCGTCGGATCCCAAGTGCATCATCAATGCGGCATCTGCCGGGGTTGCGACGCCACCTGCCGCAAAGTTGACCACCGGCAATCTTCCGGTCTCATGCACTTGCAGGAGCAGTTCATACGGAGCCCCCAGTTTTTTCGCCTCGGCCATCAATTCATCACGGGACATGTTTTGCACCTGGCGGATTTGCGCCTGCATTTTCCGCATATGGCGAACCGCTTCCACGATATTTCCGGTACCGGGTTCCCCTTTGGTCCGGATCATGGATGCCCCTTCCCCGATGCGACGCAACGCTTCTCCCAAATCACGGGCACCGCATACAAAAGGAACGGTGAATTGGGATTTGTCGATATGGAACAAATCATCCGCCGGGGTCAACACTTCACTCTCATCAATATAATCAACCCCCATGGATTCCAATACACGCGCTTCGACAAAATGGCCGATCCGTGCTTTGGCCATTACCGGAATGGAAACAGCGTTCATCACTTCTTCCACCACACGCGGATCAGCCATGCGGGCAACGCCGCCTGCCGCACGGATATCCGACGGCACGCGCTCCAACGCCATTACCGCCACCGCACCGGCTTGTTCAGCAATTTTTGCCTGCTCGGCGTTCACCACGTCCATGATGACGCCGCCTTTTTGCATTTCTGCCATCCCGCGTTTTACCCGGTCCGTTCCTGTTTTCCGTGTTTGACTCATCTTGCCGCCTCCTCTGTGATCTTGTGGATGTCTTCAACTGTGATCGTCATGAAAGGGTGGTTTCATTTTGCGAGAGAGTAAATCCCCTTTTTCCTCCCTCTTTTATTATAATTGAATGGAAGCATTTGAAAAATAATCAATCAAACCAACTTGAAATTTCATCCCCCACCGACCGAAAAAAGAGGCGAATCCAGCTCCCTTCTTCCACGGATTGAGAGGTGACCACATTGATTGGTTTGAAGCCTTCCATTTTCTTTCCATCATAAAACACATATGCTTTTCCGACAATGGTGCCTTTCTCCAGAGGGGCTTTCACATTGGAATCAAACTCGACTTTTACGGAATATTTTCCTTGTTCTCCTTTTTGAACCGGCAGCGACACGGCTTTTTCCACTTCCACCGGGACGGTCCGTTCCACACCGTTGGGCAAAGCCAATGATTCTTGTCCTTTTACTTTTCCGTGTTCCGGAACCAAAGTGGTGAATGCAAATTGGTCAAATCCATAATCCAACAGTTTTTTCGTTTCGGAAAAACGCCTTTGATCATTCGCCGTCCCCATCACGACCGAAACCAAGCGGTATCCGTCCCGTTGCGCGGTTCCCGTGAAACAATAGCCGGCGGCATTGGTATGTCCGGTCTTCAATCCGTCCACTCCCGGATAGGCATACACAAAACCGGGAAGCATCAGGTTCCAGTTCGTCACTGTTTGTTCCCGGTTGGTACCGGGCCGGACCTTATATTTTGTCGTCGCCGTGACGTTTAGCACTTCCGGGTGTCTTTGGATCAACGTCGAAGCCAAAATTGCCGTGTCCCGGGCCGACATCACATGTTTCCCGGGCACCTTGGGCGGATCGGGATACAGATGCAGATCCAAACCGGAGGCTCCTTGAAAATGGGTGTGGTTCATCCCGATTTCTTTTGCTTTTTCATTCATCCGGTTGACAAATCCTTCTTCGCTTCCGCCCACATGTTCCGCCAGGGCCACGGTTGCATCGTTGGCGGAATAAATCAACATGGCTTCAAAAAGCTCCTTGACCGTGATCTTTTCGCCTTCGGTTAAATAAATTTGTGCTTCTTCCACATCTGCAGCCCGTTTGCTGACCGTCACCACGTCATCCCAACGCAATTTTCCGGCCTGAATGTCGTCCAAAACCACCAAGGCCGTCATCATTTTGGTCATGCTGGCCGGGGGATAAGGCGTCTCTTCATCTTTCGCGGCCAAAACCACCCCGGAATAAAAATCCATCAAATAATAAGAACGCGCCTCCACCGGAGGCAGCTTTCCCTGTTCAGCCTGCACCGGAACAGGAAACAGCCATATGAAGAAGGCAAACGCACTGAAAAACAACCAAACTTTTTTTCTGTGAAAATGATTCATCATCGCTCATTCCTTACTTCTCTGTCTCTGTTTTAAATGTCCCCTACCAAAACATTCGGAAAGAATGAAAAGGATGAGAATCATTTTACAAAATTGCAATAAAAAAAGAAATGGACAAGAAAAGAAAAATTTCGCATCACGAAGAAAAGCTGTTGACCGGACCAACGATCAACAGCTTGTATTTAAACGGATGGATTATAAATGATAATTGGGCGCTTCTTTGGTGATTTGGACATCATGCGGATGGCTTTCGCGCAAAGAGGCATTGGTGATCCGGATAAACCGGCTGTTTTCCTTCAGTTCTTTCAATGTGGCCGCACCGCAGTAACCCATTCCGGCACGGATGCCTCCGATCAATTGATACACGGTGTCGGCCAGAGGTCCTTTGTACGGAACCCGTCCTTCGATACCTTCCGGAACGAGTTTTTGCGCATCTTCCTGGAAGTAACGGTCTTTGCTTCCCTGTTGCATGGCGCCGATGGATCCCATTCCCCGGTACACCTTGAACCGGCGTCCTTGGTAAATTTCTGATTCCCCGGGAGATTCTTCTGTTCCGGCAAACAGGCTTCCCAACATGACTGCATCCGCACCCGCCGCCAAAGCTTTGACGATATCGCCGGAATAACGGATTCCTCCGTCGGCAATGATTGGCACACCGTATTGGCGGGCCACGGTCGCGCAATCATAAATCGCCGTGATTTGCGGAACGCCGATACCGGCAACCACACGGGTCGTGCAGATGGATCCCGGCCCGATTCCGACTTTCACGATATTGGCGCCTGCCTCGATAAGATCACGGGTAGCTTCACCAGTTGCGACATTTCCGGCGACAATGACCAGATCCGGATGCTTCCGGCGGAGCGTGTGAATGGCATCCAAAACCCCTTTGGAGTGGCCGTGGGCCGTATCCACAACAATCAAGTCGACTTCGGCATCGATCAGGGCTTGAACCCGGCGTTCCATATCTTTGGACACCCCGACAGCCGCCCCGACCAAAAGACGTCCTTGTTTATCTTTGGCCGCATCGGGAAATTGTGTCGCCTTTTCAATGTCTTTGATGGTGATGAGCCCTTTTAAAATCCCGTTTTCATCCACCAGCGGCAATTTTTCGATTTTATGCTTTTGCAGGATTTCTTCCGCTTGTTCGAGCGTGGTCCCGACCGGTGCCGTGATCAGCGGTTCGGTGGTCATCACTTCTTGAATCGGCATGGCATAATCCCGTACAAAGCGAAGGTCACGGTTGGTGATAATGCCAACCAGTTTCCGGTTTTCATCCACAATCGGCACACCGGAAATCCGGTATTTGGCCATCAATTCTTCCGCGTCGTGGACTTTGTGTTGGGGTGTCAGATAAAACGGATTGGTGATCACTCCGCTCTCGGAACGTTTGACGCGGTCAACTTCCTCGGCTTGTTCTTCCACTTTCATGTTTTTATGGATGATTCCGATTCCGCCTTGCCGGGCAATGGCAATCGCCAATTTGGATTCGGTGACGGTGTCCATTCCCGCGCTTATCAACGGAATATTCAATTCAATTCCTTCCGCCAGCTTGGTTCCCACATTGACTTGACGAGGCAATACCTCTGATTTTGCCGGCAATAATAGTACATCATCAAAAGTTAATCCTTCTTTGGCGAATTTCTGTTCCCACATAGACGTTTTCCCCTTTTGGCCTAATAATTTTAAAGCAGTTTAACAGTCTCCTGCATAACTGTCAAGATTTTTCAAGATCCAGTCATGGCTGTATTGCATTTATCCATAGATTATCCACAAAAGCCTGTGGATAACTAACAAAGTCTTGTGGATAAATGCGTTCAAGGCAACAGCTTGGACACAAATTCGGCAACCAGCGGGCTTTGGATCAACTCCAAATGGTTTAAATGCCAAAAAGTTTTCACATGATAAGCGCCGGGAAGCGTGGCTTTTCCTTCTTCCACAACCCCGTCGCTGTCCGTATGATATTTCAGGGTCAGCAAGGTCCAACCGACGGCCAATTCCCCTTTCCATCCCCGGTCGCCCCAACCATCTGCATCCCCGGCAATCGTATACAGTTTTCCATCTTGAAAAAAGGGACTTTTTTCCACCGGAAAGCGCCGGTTAAACCGGGCCACTGCTTCCGGCGTCACATCTTTGATCCCTTCCTGCCCGTTAACAAACATCCCCAGCCATTCATATTCTTTCGCAAGTGGTGTCCCTTGATGCGGAGTCCCGAGCGTCACCAGGTCCACCACTTCCCCGGGACGCATGTAAACCAAACGCCGGGCAACCAGTCCTCCCATGCTGTGAGCCAAAATGTAGTAGTTTTTCCCCAGTCCGTATTGTTTTTGGAGAATCGAAATTTTCCGGGAAATCACCCGGGCCTGCTCCTCAATGGAATCATTCCCGGCCTGATGGTTTTTCGCCCCCATCATGATCACCCGTTTTCCTTGCACCGGCATTGACCAGACTTTCATGGACGAATTGGAATACACCACATAAACATTCCCCGATCCCCAACTCCGGGCCAAACGGTTTAAAAATTCATAACCCCATTGATGGCGGTTGTTAAATCCGTGAATCAACACCAGATCATATTTTTTCGGAACCGTTGTCTTTCCGGAACCCGGAGGCGGCAACAGTCCAAATACAAAAGCCGACAACAGACAAAGGCATAAAACCTTTCTTTTCATGGATGCTGCCTCTCTCCCGTTTTTCTTTCTTGTCATAGCCCTTTTTATTTTGTCAAACAATAGAAAAAAAAGAAAGAAAAATCGAGGTGACGGGTGTGCCGTTTTGCTCAGACCCTTCTGCCCGTGATGGCTTCCATGAACCCAATCTTTTTTTAAAACTTAAAAATGAAGAATGGGCGCGCAAATTTCTGCAGCAAAAATATGAGGATGCTTCTTTCAAGGAGCCGGGGGTGCTGGCCTACAAAAATGTCCAATCGTTTGTCGCTTACATTCGTCAAGCTTGCTCCCTGTTTCAAACAGCCGGGGCATGTGACCAATGGATGCAACCCCTTTTGCTGTACTATGGGATGATGGATTTTTTTAAAGCCTGGATTTTAACCAAAGATCCCGATTATCCCAAGAGCACGGCCGTGTTGCGGCACGGGTTGTCCACCCGCAAACGGAAAAAGGAACCCTTTCGCTTTTCGCAGGATGAAATCCGGATCCAAAAAGAGGGGCTGTTTCCGTATCTGGCTGAGTTGATGGAGCTTCCGGTCTCTGCCGGGGATTCCTACCGTGTCAAGGAATTGCTCGGCTTTTTACCTGAATTACAGCCGACGTACCGGGCGATCTTCGGTGAGTGCACTTGGTTTCCCGTGGATTGGATTCCTGCGTCCTCCCTTCTGATCGTCCCTGAAAAAATTCTGGATCAATGCCACCTTGCTCCTTCATCCTTTGTGGAAAAATTAAACGCACAAAGCGGGGAAATCCGGTTTTCATTGCACCATCAAGAGCAAGGAGCGCTTTACCTGAACTGTTTTGCCTCCGGCCCGCCACACCGGCTTCATCCTTGGATCAAAAAAAACAAAAAGGGCGACCATTACCTGTATACCGGTAATCATCGCCCTCATCCGCTCCCGCGGGTCATATCCCTGATGATGCTTTGTTTTTCCATGAGTATGCTGTGCCGGTATGATCCTCCCTTGTGGGAAGAAATCATGCTGGCGTCCGTTCATCAGGAACAGCTGATGTTAATCCATCTGACCGATCTGATTCTTTACGGGTTCCCCCGCTTTATGGCCCCGCTTTGGGATTGGCCGGATTAAGCATCCGGTTCTTTCTCTTCTTTTTCATCGTTTTCTTCCTCAGCCGGCACCCGGGCCACCGCGGAAACTTCGTCTTCATCCACCCGAATCAGACGAACGCCTTGGGCATACCGGCCCATGATGGAAATATCCGCAACTTTGATCCGGATCACGACGCCCGATTGCGTGGCAATCATGAGATCCTCATCTTCCGACACCACTTTGTGCGCAACCACTTCGCCTTTTTTCTCCGTCAGGCTTAACGTTTTAATCCCTTTGCCCCCACGCGATTGAATCCGGTATTCATCAATCGGCGTCCGTTTTCCGTAGCCGTTTTCGGTCACGATCATGACGTAGCTGTCCGGAACCACGATATCCATGTCAATGATGCGGTCTCCTTCGCCCAAGGTGATTCCTTTTACCCCGGTGGCAGAACGTCCCATTTCACGGACGTCGGATTCATGGAAACGGATGGACATGCCGTGCCGTGTTCCCATGATCACTTCCTGATCCCCGTCGGTCAGGCGCACGCCCACCAGATCGTCCCCGTCACGCAAATTGATGGCGAACAATCCGTTGCGGCGGATGTTTTCAAACTCGCTTAATGCGGTTTTCTTCACCACTCCTTCTGCTGTGACAAAGAAGAGGAATTGGTTCGGGGTAAATTCTTTGACCGGAATGACGGCTTCGATCCGTTCCCCTTGATCAATTTGAATCAAATTGATCACCGGGGTGCCTTTCGCCGTCCGTCCCAGTTCCGGAACTTCATAAGCTTTCAGGCGATAAACCTTTCCTTTGTTGGAAAAGAAAAGCAGCGTGCTGTGTGAATGGGTGACAAACATGTGCTGAACCAGATCGTCGTCACGGGTTCCCATTCCCGTGATGCCTTTTCCGCCCCGTTTTTGCGCGCGGTAGGTGGAAAGCGGCACCCGCTTGATATACCCTCTTTGCGTCATCATGATGGAGACTTCATCTTCCGGGATCAGATCCTCAATGTCGATGTTGTCTTCTTCAATTTTGATCATGGTCCGGCGTTCGTCGCCGTATTTCTCTTTGATTTCGGTGATTTCCTTGCGCAACACTCCCCGGATTTTGTTCTCGTCGGCAAGAATGGCACGCAATTTGGAGATCAACTTTTGCAGTTCTTTATATTCACTCTCGATTTTTTCCCGTTCCAAACCGGTTAAACGGTGCAGCCGCATGTCGAGGATGGCCTGGGCTTGTTTTTCGGACAGGCCGAACCGTTCCATCAGGCCGGTTCTCGCTTCCTGCGTGGTTTTTGAGGAGCGGATCAAATCAATCACTTCGTCAATGTGATCCAGAGCAATCCGGAGCCCTTCCAAAATGTGTGCCCGGTCTTCCGCTTTGTTCAAATCATATTGGGTCCGGCGACGAATCACTTCGATTTGATGGTCCGCGTAATGTTGGATCATCTGCTTCAAATTTAACACGCGCGGTTGGCCGTCGACCAAAGCCAGCATGTTGATACCAAAACTGGTTTGCAAGTTGGTGTATTTGTACAGGTTGTTCAAAACCACCTGCGGATTCACATCTTTGCGGAGCTCAATCACCACACGCATCCCGTTGCGGTCGGATTCATCCCTTAAATCGGTGATTCCGTCGATCTTTTTATCCCGTACCAGTTCGGCGATTTTTTCGATCAGTTTCGCTTTATTGACCTGGAACGGAAGTTCGTCCACCACAATCCGCATTTTTCCGTTTCGGGCTTCTTCAATCCGCGTTTTCGCCCGGATTTGAATGCTTCCGCGACCGGTGCGGTACGCTTTGCGGATTCCGTCATATCCCAAAATGATGCCGCCGGTGGGGAAATCCGGCCCTTTGATCACTTTGAGCAATTCCTCAACGGACACATCCTGATTTTCCAGCAACAACAGGATGCCGTCGATCACTTCTTTCAAATTATGCGGGGGGATGTTGGTTGCCATCCCGACCGCAATCCCCGAAGCCCCGTTGACAAGGAGATTCGGAAAACGGGAAGGCAGCACCACCGGTTCCTCTTGTTGCCCGTCGTAGTTCGGCGTGAAATCGATGGTGTCTTTTTGGATGTCGCGAAGCATTTCCAGATTGATGGCAGCCATCCTCGCTTCGGTATAACGCATGGCCGCCGGCGGGTCCCCGTCCACGGATCCGAAGTTCCCGTGTCCGTCGACAAGCGGATAACGGTAAGTAAAGTCTTGTGCCATCCGCACCATGGAATCGTACACGGCTGCATCCCCGTGCGGGTGATAATTTGCCGTCACGTTTCCGACGAGACGGGAAGATTTTTTGTACGGCTTATCCGGCGTCATCCCCAACTCGTAAAAGGTGTACAAAATCCGCCGGTGAACCGGTTTTAACCCATCGCGGACATCCGGCAACGCCCGGCTCACGATCACGCTCATCGCATAGTCCAGGAAAGAGGTTTTCATTTCCTTACTGATATTGACTTCTTGGATACGGTTCATTTCTTCCATTGTTCATCTCTCCGTTCTACACTCGCCTAAATATCAAGGTTCGCCTGCTGTGCATACTCCTTGATAAATTCCCGACGCGGTGCTACGCGGTCACCCATCAACATCTCAAACACTTCATCGGCATCCATGGCATCTTGCAAAGAAACCCGGAGCAATGTGCGGCTTTCCGGATCCATGGTGGTTTCCCACAGCTGGGTGGCGTTCATTTCCCCCAACCCTTTGTACCGTTGGATCTCGATTTTCCCTTTGCCTTCGAGTTCGGCCACGATTTCATCTTTCATCTTGTCATTGAACGCATACCGGATCTTTTTGCCTTGCGTGATTTTATACAGAGGCGGTTGGGCAATATACACATATCCATGTTCAATCAACGGACGCATGTACCGGTAAAAGAAGGTGAGCAGCAAAGTCCGGATGTGGGCACCGTCGACGTCGGCATCCGTCATGATGATGATTTTGTGATAACGGGCCTTTTCAATATTGAAATCATCACCGATTCCGGTCCCCAATGCCGTAATGATGGTGCGAATCTCATCATTGGAAAGCGCCCGGTCCAGTCGCGCTTTTTCCACATTGATGATTTTTCCTTTCAACGGCAAAATGGCTTGGAACATCCGATCCCGACCTTGTTTTGCCGTACCGCCGGCAGAATCCCCCTCCACAATGAAAAGCTCGCTGTCCTGAGCGCTGCGGGAGGTGCAATCCGCCAATTTCCCGGGCAATGCACTGACCTCCAACGCGTTTTTGCGCCGCGTCAATTCCCGGGCTTTGCGGGCGGCTTGGCGGGCACGGGACGCCATCACTGCTTTGTTGATGATTTTTTTCGCTTCCGCGGGATGTTCGTCCAAATAGGTTTGGAAATGATCGGCAAAGAGCTGCTCGGTTGCGGAACGGGCTTCACTGTTCCCCAGTTTGGTTTTGGTTTGCCCTTCAAACTGAGGATCCATAATTTTCACGCTGATAATGGCGGTCAAGCCTTCCCGTACGTCATCCCCGGTCAGATTGCTGTCATTATCCTTCAAAAGGTTGTTCCGGCGGGCATAATCATTGATCACGCGCGTCAGAGCCGATTTAAAGCCGGCTTCATGCGTGCCGCCTTCGTGTGTGTGAATGTTATTGGCATAAGAATAAATGTTGGATGTAAAAGAATCGTTGTATTGCAAAGCGATTTCAATCAGGATGGAATCCCGTTCCCCCTGAATGTATACCGGCGGTTGATTCAACACTTCGCGATTCCGGTTCAAATGCTCCACAAACGACCGGATTCCGCCTTCAAACTGGAAAACCACTTCTTTTTCTTCTTCGCCGCGCAAATCTTTCAAAATAATTTTTACGCCGCCGTTTAAGAAAGCGAGTTCGCGCAGGCGGTTTTGCAAAATGTTGAAATCAAACTCAGTGGTTTCCGTGAAGATTTCGGGATCCGGTTTAAAGGTGATTATGGTCCCTGTTTCCTCTGTTTCCCCGATCACTTCCAAATCCGCTTCCGGAACCCCTCGTTGATAACGTTGATGATAAATCTTCCCGTCCCGCTTCACTTCGACCGACAACCACGTGGACAACGCGTTGACAACGGAAACCCCCACGCCGTGCAAACCGCCTGAAAATTTGTATCCGTCTCCGCCGAATTTACCCCCGGCATGAAGGACCGTCATCACAACCTCCACCGCCGGACGGCCCATTTTTGGGTGGATCCCGACAGGAATCCCGCCTCCGTTGTCAATCACGGTCACACTGTTGTCTTCATTGACAATCACCTGAATGGTATCGCAACGGCCGGCCAGTGCTTCGTCGATGCTGTTGTCCACCACTTCCCACACCAAATGATGGAGACCGCGGCTGGAAGTGGAACCAATATACATCCCCGGCCGCTTTCGGACGGCTTCCAGACCTTCTAACACCTGAATTTGTGTTTCATCATAATTTGTTTGTTGAATGGACACTCTCGGTCACCTGCTTCCTTCTTCCATAACTGATAAACTCGGTTCTATATCTTTTGAGTCAAATCGGCCCGTTTTTTCAATGTGGTTGAAGAAATGGGCGATGCATAGATGTGATGTGTGGTGATCACATACGATTTGATTTCGTCAGGAGACAAATGTTCAATTTTCTTTTTCTGATGGCAAGCGTTCAAAAACGGTGGCGTTGCATTCTTCGCAACATTTGCGTCCAGTATGGCGATCACTTCGCGAATGCAAATCATCCGGCTTCCACCCAAGTGGATAAACACTTCATTCACCCCGATTCCGTAATATGTCCTTGCTTCACCTGATAGATTTTGGCTCCGGACAAGATATCCGGATGGATCCCGTCCAAACCGGTGGTGGTCACAAAGGTTTGGACACGTCCGGAAATGGCCTTCAATAAATGCGTTTTACGCATGTCATCCAATTCGGACAACACATCATCCAATAATAATATGGGATAATAACCGATTTCCTGATGAATCAATTCGATTTCCGCCAGCTTGAGCGACAAGGCGGCGGTTCGTTGCTGTCCCTGGGAACCGTAATGATGAAGATCCATCTCCCCCAGAAACAACCGGATGTCATCCCGTTGCGGCCCGATGACGGTACTTCCCCGCATCACTTCTTTTCGGCGGTTTTTTTTCAGTTCCGACCGCAAAATCCCCGCCCATTCATCCGGCCCGGATGATTCAGGCAAAGGAAAAGAAGGGCGGTACTTGATCACCAGCTCATCCGGCTGTTGCGTAATGGCCTGATGAATTTCACACGCCCATCGGGTGAGGGATTTCAAAAATTGTTTTCTTTTTTTCCATAAACGGACGGACAAAGCGGCAAATTGTTCATCCAATACCTCCAATAAAGGGGAGTCCTCCTGCTTTTGCCGGTAAAGTTGTTTCAACAAGCTGTTTCTCTGCACGAGCAATTTGTTTAATTGCGACAAATCATGCACATATTGAGGACTCACCTGGCCAATCTCCATATCTAAAAAACGGCGTCGAACCTGCGGGCTTCCTTTGACCAGCGCCAGATCCTCCGGCGCAAAGAGGACAGCAGGAAGCGAGCCGATATACTGACTCAACTTCCTTTGTTCCACCCCGTTCCGACTCACTTTTTTTCCTTTGTCCGATAAACTGATTTCCAGACGCTGGATCTCATTTCCTTTTTTTACTCTGCACTTGAGAAAGGATGCCTTTTGGCCAAAACGGATCAGTTCTTTATGAGTCCGTGTGCGGTGTGATTTGCCAAGCGCAAGGACATAAAGGGATTCGAGGATGTTGGTTTTTCCTTGGGCATTGGGGCCGACAAAAAAATGAAGCTCCTCCGGACAATGCAGATGAAGTTTCTCAATGTTTCGGTACTGTTTCAATTCCAGGGTTTGGACACGCAAAACGAAGATCCTCCCTTACCGGCCCGACACGATCACAGACCCGAACCCGGAGATATCCACTTGATCTTGGGGATAAATTTTTCTTCCCCGTCTCGTTTCCACTTCGCCGTTGACTTTTACCGTTTCCTCTTGCAAAAAGTATTTGGCTTGTCCGCCGCTGTCGATCACATCCAGGCGTTTTAAGAGTTGTCCCAATGTGATGTACGGTGTGTCAATCTTGATGGATTCCAATCCCAGTCCTCCTTTTCGGGCGTCATCCGTGCCGATTTATTCTAACGGGTGCGAACCGGCACGATCAGATGGAGCGAATCATCCCGGTCCGTCGGTTGGATCATAAACGGTGTCATCGCGCCTGTGAATTGAATTCGGATTTCATCGCTATCAATGGAGCGGAGAGCTTCCATCATGTAACGCGCATTAAAAGAGATGCTCATTTCCGGCCCGTTCACCTTGGCATTCACTTCTTCAGACACACTTCCAATATCTTGGGCGGTGGAGTGAACTTCCACTTTTCCGTCTTTTATAGTCCATTTTATCACATTATCCCGGCCATCCCGACTGATCAGGGATGCACGATCAACGGATTGTAACAATTCCTTGGTGGAGGAAACCAGTTCCGTCTCACCGCGTTCGGGAATCACCCGGTTGGTGTCAGGATAGGTCCCATCCAGCAAACGGGAATAAAACGAGAATTCATCGGTTTTTACCAGAATTTGATTTTCCGCAATCAGGATATCCACATATCCGGAATAATCCCCCAGGGTCTTGGCCAGTTCCGACAAACTTTTGCCCGGGACGATCACATTTTTCAGTGTCACTTCCGGGGAAGCTTCCACTTGAGCCTGTTGTTTGGACAAACGGTGGCTGTCCGTGGCGATGCAGGTCAACACCCCGTTTTCCAGTTGAAACAAAACTCCGGTCAATACGCCCCTTGCTTCTTTGGCGGCCACGGCAAATCCGGTCTGCCGGATCAGGGACTTGAGTGCATCGGCGGAAATACTGAACATCTGGTCTGTGGATAAATACGGCAAGCGCGGATATTCCACCGGATCCAATCCGTTCAGTTGAAATTCCGCCATATCCGATCGGATGGTGGTTTGGAATTGATCATTGGTGATCCATTCCACTTCATCGCCGGGCAATTTGCGGACAAGCTCGCCAAAGATGCGTCCGGGGAGTACGATACTACCTATTTTTTCCACGAACACCTGATCCAAGTCCTCTTTTTTGACGGGAACATGCACCTGAATGGTAATGTCCGAATTGCTTCCGGTCAGAGTGAGCCCATCTTCATCCACAGCAATTTTAATCCCGGTGAGAATGGGGATGGTTGTTTTGGAAGAAACCGCTTTGGATACTTGAGAAACAGCATCAACCAAAGCTGATTTGATGACACGGAACTTCATATCGATCCTCCTTGTTGGTGATAAAACCAAAAATTGTTTTGGGAAAAATCATGACAGGCATGCATAAAACAGGACGCTTGTACATATATATATTTTTTAAAATTGCAGTAGCACTAGTAGTAGGAGTTGTGGATAATGTGGAAAACCTCGTTTGGTCCAGGTATAAAGCGGATTGCCGGCTGTGGAGAAAGTGTGCATAAGCTTGTACACCTTATCCACAGTTTCCACAGGCACCGCTTTTAAGCTTTGCGTTGGAGTTGTTGTTTCAACTGTTTGATCACTTCTTTGACTTGCGGGTCTTCTTCGATCATGCGGCTGATTTTTTCGTGTGCATGAATCACGGTCGTATGATCGCGCCCTCCGAAATCTTCCCCGATTTTCGGCAAAGAGAACTCCGTCATTTCCCGGCACAGGTACATGGCAATCTGTCTCGGAAATGCCACCGACTTGGTTCGCTTTTTACTTTTTAAATCCTCTATGCGGAGCCGGTAATAATCACAGACCGTCTGTTGAATAATATGAATGCTGAGCATTCTTGGCTTTGAATCGGGCATGATATCCTTCAGTGCCTCCAGTGCAAGATCGGGAGTGATGGGTTGGTTTAACAGGGCCGAATAAGCCACAACCCGGATCAACGCACCTTCCAGCTCGCGAATGTTTGTATCCACACGATCCGCGATAAATGCAAGGACTTCACTTGGAACATCTAAATTATCAGCTATTGCTTTCTTTCGCAAGATCGCGATCCGCGTTTCCAAATCCGGCGGTTGCACATCAGTGATCAGCCCCCATTCAAAGCGCGAGCGCAAACGGTCTTCCAGTGTGGGAATTTCCTTGGGCGGCCGGTCGCTGGAAATGATGATTTGTTTGTTGGCGTCATGCAATGCGTTGAAGGTGTGGAAAAACTCTTCTTGGGTCTGTTCTTTACCCGCCAAAAACTGAATGTCGTCGATCAACAGGATATCCACGGAACGGTATTTGTTCCGGAACTGGATCGTTTTGTTGTCCCGGATCGAATTGATGAATTCATTGGTGAATTTTTCGGATGAGATGTACACCACCCGGCTGGACGGATCATGTTTCAGTACATAATGACCGATGGCATGCATCAAGTGTGTTTTTCCAAGGCCGACGCCGCCGTAGATGAACAAAGGGTTGTAAGCTTTGGCCGGCGCTTCGGCCACCGCCAGGGAAGCCGCGTGGGCAAACCGGTTCCCGGAACCGATGACAAACGTGTCAAAAGTGTACCTCGGATTCAGTTGGGAGCCGGGGTCCTTTTCGTCTTCCCCGTTTTCCGCCGCGGGTTGTTGCGGTTCATTTGCCGATTCATGATGGCTTTTTTCCTGGGTTTGGCTGACAAATTTGACGCCGATTTTTGAGCCGCCGGTTACTTCCTTCAAGGTGTCCCGCACCAAATCGGCATAGCGCGATTCCAGCCAGTCCCGGGCAAAATCATTGGGGGCGCAGACAATCAGGATGTCATTTTCCATGTCGATGGCTTCGGTCGCCTTGAGCCAGGTTTCAAAACTGGGCTTGCTGATTTTGTTTTGGATGGAATCCAACGTTTGGGACCATAATTCTTGGATGTGAATCACCCAAAGAACCTCCTTCCTGACAAAAAATTGAACATGACTTATCCACAGTTGAAAGCGGCGATACATCAAAGTCTGTTGCATTTATTCACATTATCCACAGCCTGTGGATACTTTTTTCCACAGGTTGTGGTTAATTGATCTCCCGACTTATCCACAATTGTGGATATTCACTGATCCGCAACATATTTATCCACAGGAAAACAAGAATAGAATATCAAAATATACCAATATTTACAATGAAAAATCGTGAGTTATCCACAATTCACAAAGCGGAAAAAACCTTGTTATCCACAGCCGGGGATTTGTGGATAAATCGTGGATAATTTTGGGATAACGGGTGGATTAAGAAAAAATTATCCACATGTGGATAAACAGGAAGGGATGCAGCCGGATTCTTGACAGTGATTGCCGATGCTGTCTATAATGATAGAGATTGTCCATCGGTTATTCACGGACTTGATTGAAGAAGGGAGGTATCCTGGAACGCGGTCCTCAGCCGGCATACTTGCCGTGGCTGAGTGATGGGAACCAGGTGAGTGAAAATGAAACGCACATTTCAACCAAGTAACCGCAGACGTAAAAACAAGCACGGTTTCCGTGCACGCATGAGCACGAAAAACGGACGTCGTGTTCTTGCAAGACGCAGAAGAAAAGGAAGAAAAGTATTATCTGCTTAATAAATGCCGGCCACGTGTTTTGTGGCCTTTTTTCCTATTTAATTCACGTTGAAAGTGTTTAATCTGCTTCTTTTTGTTTTATAATGTGAAGTAAAAAAACGGGGATTTTAGCGAGGAAGGAGATTTTCATTGCAGCGGGAATACCGTCTGAAGAAGAGAAAAGATTTTCGGAGGGTTTTTCAGGCCGGTCAATCTTTTGCCAACCGGCAATTCGTCGTGATCCAATATGGCCGTTCTCCTTCCGGACCGCCGCGTATCGGCATCTCCGTGAGCAAAAAGGTCGGGAATGCCGTGATACGCAACCGGTGTAAACGTTTAATCAAAGAGGTGGCGAGGCATTGGGTTTCCCATTTGAAACCCGGAACCGATTACGTCATCATCGCCCGAAACCCCGTTGCCCAAATGGATTACAAACAGGTGAAATCCAGCCTGTTTCACGTGTTTCGCAAAGGGAAATGTTTTGTTTCGAAGCCTTCGGAATAAGGGAGGGGGAGTGGAATGAAGTGGATTGCCATCGGTCTGATTCAATTTTATCGCTATGTCATCTCACCGCTTAAGCCCCCTGTCTGCCGCTTCGTTCCCACCTGCTCGGAATACGCTTTGATTGCCTTTCGGAGACACGGATTTATTGTCGGGGGATGGTATACATTGATCCGTCTGTTGAAATGCCATCCTTTTCATCCGGGCGGATTTGATGATGTGCCAGAAAAAAAAGAAACCGCAAACAAATGGATTCAGAGACTGAAGAGAAGATGAGGAGGAGTTTTCCTTGCAAAAACGGAGGCGCGGGATTGCTGTACTCTTGCTGATGATTATGGCTGTCACCATCCTTTCGGGGTGTGCCCCCGATCAAAACCGGTACAAGATCGATTACAATCATCCCAGCTTTTTTCAACAGATCTTGGTTATCCCGATGGTCAAATTGCTGGACATCTTTAAAGATGTTTTGGGAAATTACGGATTGTCGATTCTTGTGCTGACCTTTTTGGTCCGTCTGATTGTTTTTCCGCTTACCTGGAAACAGCAACAAAGCACCCAGCGGATGCAGGAAATTCAGCCGGAAATGATGAAGATCCGCAAAAAATACGAAAAAAATCCGCAAAAAATGCAAGAAGAAACCATGAAGCTGTTCCAAAAGCACAACATCAATCCGATGGCCGGATGTTTGCCTTTATTGATCCAGATTCCCGTATTGTTCGCTTTTTACCAGGCGATCATGGGGAATGAGCATATTAAAGAATCCAGTTTCCTGTACCTGCAATTGGGAAGTCCGGATCCTTACTTCATCCTGCCTTTGATTGCGGCGTTTACCACGTACTTGCAGTTTATCGTCACCGGAGCGCAAAGCAATCCGCAAATGAAAGTGATGGTTTGGATTATGCCGGTCATGATCTTTTTCCTGGCCTATCAGTTCCCGTCTGCGCTTTCTTTGTACTGGGTATACGGGAACATCTTCACCATTGCCCAATCGCTCATTTTGCAGAAACTCAATAAAAAAGAAGTAAAGGGTGCAACTCGTTGAGCAAACGGATAGAGCGGGCCCGGTCCGTTGAATTGGCGATTGAAAAAGCATGTGAAGCGTTACAGGTGTCACCCGATGAGATCGGGTATGAAGTGATCCAACCACCCAAAAAAGGGTTCCTCGGTCTATTCGGGAGACGGGATGCCATCGTGGAAGTCACCGTCATCCGGAAGGAAACTCCCGGGGAATACGCCTGTCAGTTTTTGAAGGGGATCGTGGAGCGGATCGGTTGGCCGTGCCAAGTCGAAATGAAAGAAGAGCCGGTGGAGATTTCCTTTGTGTTGAAAGGAGAGGACTTGTCTCTTCTGATCGGAAAACACGGCCAGACGTTAAATGCGATTCAAACATTGGTGCAAACCGTTGTCTGGCGGAAATACAACAACGGCATTCGCGTGACGGTGGATGCGGGCGATTACCGCCGTCGCCGGGAGGAGTCGTTAAAGCACCTGGCGGCGAAAATGATGGAAAAAGTCCGTGCAACGAACAAAGAGGTGACCTTGCATCCGATGCCCGCAAGCGAACGGAAAATGATCCATCGCTTTGTACAGCGGGAAAAAGATTTGATCACATACAGTGTCGGAAAAGAACCCCGGCGCTCTGTGGTGATTGCTTTGAGAAAAGATCCATAGCAGACGGAGCCCGTAAACTCCCCGTTCAGGGGGGTTTTTTGTTTCGGCGATTTTTTTGATTGAATGAATCGGATTATGCTAAGATTAAATATTAGGAATCATGTTGGAGTGTGAAAAAATGGAGACCGATACCATTGCAGCGATTTCCACCCCCGTGGGGGAAGGAGGCATTGCGGTGATCCGTGTCAGCGGACCCGATGCCATTTCGATTGCAGATCAGATATATCAAGGAAAAAAATCTCTGGACAAGGTGCCTTCGCATACCGTCCATTACGGATATATCGTGGATCCGGAAGCGGGAGAGCGGGTCGATGAGGTGCTGGTGACCGTGATGCGCGCACCACGCACATTCACCCGGGAAGATGTGGTTGAAATCAGTTGTCATGGCGGGATGATTCCCGTTCAAAAGACGTTGGAAATCCTGTTGGATCACGGGGCAAGATTGGCGGAGCCTGGCGAGTTTACCAAACGGGCTTTTTTAAATGGCCGGATTGATTTGTCCCAGGCCGAAGCCGTCATGGATTTGATCCGCGCCAAAACGGACCGGGCCGCAAAAGTGGCTCTGTCCCAACATGACGGAAAACTTTCCCGGATGATTCAACGCTTGAGAAGCGAAATCCTGGAAACCCTGGCCCATCTTGCGGTCAATGTGGATTATCCGGAGTATGATGCCGAAGAGATGACGGCCGGATTTTTGCGTGAGCGCTGTGTTTACATTTCCGGTGAAATTGAAAGGTTACTTCAAACCGCCCGCCAGGGGAAAATTTACCGGGAGGGAATCAAAACGGCAATCGTGGGGCGTCCCAATGTCGGCAAGTCATCGCTGATGAATGCATTGACCCATGAAAACAAGGCCATTGTGACCGACATCCCGGGAACCACACGGGATGTGATTGAGGAATTTGTCAATGTGCGGGGGATTCCCCTCAAACTGTTGGATACGGCCGGAATCCGCGAGACCGAGGATGTGGTGGAACGGATCGGGGTGGAGCGTTCCCGCCAGGCATTGAAACAGGCGGATTTGGTGTTGCTTTTGTTAAATTACGCCGAGCCCCTCACCCCGTTGGACCGGGAACTGCTTTCGCTGATTAAGGAGCACAGTTCGATCATCATTGTGAACAAAACGGATCTGCCCCGGCAAATCGATATGGATGAAGTGAAGCGTTTGGCCGGCGACGTTCCGGTTATTTCCGCTTCCGTCAAAGAGGATCGGGGAATGGAGGATTTGGAAGAAGCCATCACCCGGCTGTTTGAGTTGGGGAAAGTGGAACTTGCCGATGCCACGTATGTCAGCAATTCCCGGCATATCCACTTGCTTCGCAGAGCTTTGGCAAGTGTGAAAGACGTGGTGGAAGGGATCGATTCAGGGGTTCCCTTGGATATGGTGGAGATTGATTTGAAAAATGCTTGGGAATCGTTGGGCGAGGTCATTGGGGACTCCGTCTCCGAAGATTTGATCGACCAGATTTTTTCGCAATTTTGCTTGGGCAAATAAAGAGAGGTGAACAGGATGAGGGATGCATCCCAATCCCAAAAATTTGACGTGATTGTGATCGGTGCCGGTCATGCCGGATGCGAAGCCGCCTTGGCCGCGGCCCGGATGGGTTGTTCCACGCTGCTGTTGACCCTGAGTCTGGATACCATTGCTTACATGCCGTGTAATCCATCGATCGGAGGACCGGCCAAAGGCCATGTGGTGCGTGAGATTGATGCGCTGGGTGGGGAAATGGGAAGAAACATTGACAAAACCCATATCCAGATGCGGATGTTGAATACGGGGAAAGGACCGGCCGTTTATGCGTTAAGGGCGCAAGCCGACAAAGTGCTGTATCAGCAAGAGATGAAGAAAACCCTGGAATCAACACCCAATCTCTGTTTGCAGCAAGGAATGGTGGAAAAGCTGATTGTGGAAGACGGCGTGTGCAAAGGCGTCATCACCCGGACCGGAACGCACTATCTGTCTGAAACGGTGATTTTGACGACCGGAACTTATTTGCGCGGCAAAATCATCATCGGGGATATCAGTTATGAAAGCGGCCCGAATAACCAACAGCCTTCCATCCAACTGGCTTATCATTTGAAAGAACTCGGTTTTGAAATGGTCCGGTTTAAAACAGGCACCCCGCCCCGGGTGAACAAAAGATCCATTGACACCAGTCAAATGACCATTCAGCCGGGAGATGAGGAACCACGGGCTTTTTCCTATGAAACGACGGAATACATCACTGATCAATTGCCTTGCTGGTTGACGTACACCAATGAAGAGACGCACCGTTACATCCGGGACAATTTGCACCGCGCCCCCATGTATTCCGGGATGATTGAAGGGCGGGGACCCCGTTATTGTCCGTCGATTGAAGACAAGATCGTCCGGTTCGCCGACAAAGGGCGGCACCAGATCTTTATCGAACCGGAGGGACGGGACACGGAGGAAATGTATGTCCAAGGTCTGTCCACCAGCTTACCGGAAGATGTCCAGTTAAAAGTGCTCCACACCATCAAAGGGCTGGAAAAAGCGGAAATGCTCCGCACCGGCTATGCCATCGAATACGATGCCATCGTTCCGACGCAACTCTGGCCTTCGCTGGAGACCAAATTGGTGAAAAACTTGTTTACCGCGGGACAGTTGAACGGAACTTCCGGTTATGAAGAGGCTGCGGCACAAGGTATCATGGCCGGAATCAATGCCGCCCGTAAAGTGCAAGGCAAAGAACCCGTGATTTTGGACCGTTCGCAAGCTTACATCGGCGTGTTGATTGATGACTTGGTCACCAAAGGGACCAATGAACCGTACCGTCTGTTGACATCACGGGCGGAATACCGCTTGTTGCTCCGTCATGACAATGCGGACCTTCGTTTGACGGAATTGGGCTATGAAATCGGGTTGATTCCGGAAGAGCGTTATCAGCGGTTTGTCAAAAAGAAAGAATTGATCCAAAAGGAAATTCAACGCTTAAGGGAAACCAAAGTCCGGCCGAAGCCTGAAGTCCAAGCGATCTTGAAGGAAATGGGAACCTCGGAGATCAACAATGCGGTGGAACTGGCGAACTTAATCAAACGTCCCGAATTGGGATACAAAGAAATTGCCAGCATGTCCCCGCCGCCTGAGCCGCTCCCGGCGGATGTCATGGAGCAAGTGGAAATCCAATTGAAATATGAAGGTTATATCAAAAAAGCGCTCCAGCAAGTTGAAAAAATGCGCCGGATGGAAGAAAAACGGATTCCCGATTGGGTGGATTATGATAAAATCTCGGGAATTTCTTCGGAAGCCCGGGAAAAATTAAAAGAAGTACAGCCGGTTTCTTTGGGCCAGGCTTCGCGGATTTCCGGGGTGAACCCTGCGGACATATCCATTTTGATGGTGCATATTGAGCAAGGCGGAAAAGCTTATGCCATATCGGAAAATCAAGCCTGACAATCTTGTCAGGCTTTTTTAAAGGAGGTTTCAGGGGATGCATTGGGGGAGTTGGTTGCAACAAGAGACAGCGGAATGGGACATTCATCTGTCCCATGAACAGCTCCGGCAGTTCCACCGGTATTATGAGCTCCTGGTGGAAAAAAACAAAGTGATGAATTTAACGGCAATCACGGAAGAAAAGGAAGTCTACATCAAGCATTTTTATGACTCATTAACCTTGGCCCGCGTCATTCCGTTGAATCGGGTCCGGTCCGTGATCGATGTGGGGACCGGTGCCGGATTCCCGGGATTGGCATTAAAGATTGCTTTTCCCCATTTGCGGGTGGTTTTGTTGGATTCGCTGAAAAAACGGGTCAACTTCTTAAACGAAGTGGTGGAGGAATTGGGATTGACCCGGGTGGAATGCATCCATGGACGGGCCGAAGAGTTTGGGAAGAAAAAAGGATACCGGCAAAATTTTGATCTGGCCACGGCGCGTGCGGTCGCCCGGTTGAATGTCCTGGCGGAATATTGCCTGCCGTTTGTCAAAGTGGGGGGACATTTCATCGCTATGAAAGGACCGGATGTGAAAGAGGAAATGGAAGAAGCGGGCAAGGCTTTGCACACCCTCGGGAAAACGACGCTGGAAGTGAAGCAGTTCCGCTTGCCGGAAGAGATGGGGACGCGCAGTTTGTTGTGGATGAAAAAACGGGATCACACGCCCAAAGCTTATCCGCGGAAAGCAGGGACCCCGGCCAAGCAACCATTGGTTTAAAAATCCCGTTTCATAGATAAAAAGAAAGCCGAATGCTCTTGGAGTCAGGGAGTGATTCGGCTTCTTTGATTAACCCATATTATTGATTAAATTGTGCAATCCACGCAAAGCGATTTTTCTCTTTTCGATTTTATCGATTTCTTGGCGCTTCCGGCTGTTTTGGGAATAAGGGGTCATGATTTCTTCCCACGAACTGTAGCCGCCGTAAGCATCTTCAAATTCAATGTCATCCCGTTTCAAACTGGATGCAGACTCGTTGCTTTCATTGGTCTGAAAAGCGGAAAACGGTTGTTGCGCCTCGATCTTTTCTTCATTCCCGAAGGATTGGACACCGGATGATCCGTCGGGAAAGATGGGGTTTTTTTCATGGACGGCGGGTTCTCCCGAAAACAGCATGGACTGGTTTTCTTGTTGTTGATGATTTTCCGTCAATGATTGGTTTGTTTTTTCCGCAAGCGCTCCCCGCTTTTTTTGCAATCGGCTTCGCTTTCCCTGGCGGACCCGGCGGCGCGGTGAAAAAGGCTCGAACGGGACGAGTTCGTTGGACGGGTTGTCTTTGTTTTGTTCATTTGGTTTGTAATAATCCGATGGGAGGTTTTTGTCGGACTCCGCTTGGAATCCGTTCGAATAAAAATCAGGGAACGAGTCAGAAGAAAACGGGTTGTCCGAAGGCCCGTACGTTGCCGGCGAAAAAGAGGAACGGTCTGTTTGCATCGGCGATTCCTCGTCATCTTGGTTGAATGAATGGATCCACTGATTGTTAGTCCGTTTTTTGCGAAGTTTTTGTTCCCGTTCCAGATACATTTCTTCTTGTTTTTCCTGATCTTCGTCGATAAAAGGCGGATTCCAGGGATCTTCCATGTTGTTGCTTGATTCTTCCTCTTCCCCCAACTGAACCCGTTCCAAGTGGTAAACCGGATAGTCATCCCCTGTTTCCGGGGTTTCTTGGAAATTTAACTTTTGTTTACGGCGCAACGTCTTTTTGCGTAAAGGGCCGCGATTGGTGAAAAAAGAATAGTGGGGAGGCGCATATTCGACTTTTTGAGCTTCGATGATTTCCATGTCTTTGGCGCTGGAACTTTGGTCGGCCTGAGACGATTCATCATAAAAAGAGTCGGTCTGATATGAAAAATCTTCAGCCGGTTTGCTTTGGAAAGTATATGTGTTGGTTTCAAGCTGATTGGTATGTAACGTTTGCTTTTGTACAAAGATTTCCCCGTTTCCATGCGTTTCTGTTTGTGAGGAGGGGTTGCTTGATCCGGTGGATTGCCCGACGGCTTGTTGGCTGATCAACGTTGCCACCATCTCGGGTTTCAATTCGATATACAGTGCGTTTTTCCCCTTTTCTTTGAGTGCATCGGCAGCCGCTTTTCCCGAATTGCCCGTACCGATAAGAATGCAATCGAATTGGGATTCAAATTGTGACATCTACTCCGCCCTCCTTAAAGTCGCCTGATCCCTTCCAACCTTCTTTCTCAATTATTATCTCTTTTTTCAGCGACAATCTCTATAATTATTTTTGTTTATTTGACAAATTTCCTCAATGGAAAGCCCATGAAAAGTTTTCCCCCAAGGATTTCCTTGGGGGGTGAATCGTTTTTTTATTTTTTCCCGGATTTCCGATCTTTCTTTTGCTGGTTGTCCCCGAATTTATCAGGAACGTTGAACTCTTGATGAATGGAGGCTGCTGCTTCCATCATTTCTTTGGATGATGCGGTGCGCGCTTTGGATTGGGCAAATTTGCACAAACCGAAGCCGTTGGCAAATTGGGCTTCAATTCCATAGTCTTCGGAGAAGATCAGTTTATCGCCAAAGCGTTCCCGGTAAAATGGTTTGAACGGAATCGAAGCGCCGCCGGTGAGGATGATATAAGTGATGTCGTCACCATAGTCCAGACGGTGCCAGACTTCATCCACCAAAGCTTCGCCCACTTCCTTGATCGATTCCTGAACGATGGCGCTGACATCATAAGATTTTCCTTTAAAGCTGATTTCGCCGGAACGGACGATCCGGGGCAGGCTCCATAACGGATACTCTTTTCCGTTTCCGTCTTTATCCGCGTTCCGGGTGAATTCGAGCAAGCGTTTCGCCAGGTTTTGATATACGCCCAACATGGCATGGCGGGAGGTGAAGCTTTGGCGTTTGATAATCGTTTCCCCGTGCAGGGTTTCGATGTCCGAAGTACCAAAGCCCAAGTCGTTGATGCTCACTTTTTGGATAAACAAGTCTTCATTGAGCAGTTTTCCTTCGCGGTCCAAGGCGATATGGAACAAGGTTGCCATGGGTTGGCTGATGACGAAAAGATTTTCTTGTTTGATTTCAAACTCGATTTTGCGCCAGGGCAAGTTTCCTTGTTTTACTTCAAAACTGTGTTTCCCGATCAGCCGGCGTTTCAATTCATCTTTGTAATCGATGTAGTTGTCCGTCGGCAAAGCGACCGCGACCACCGGTTCCGTGGATCCTTGCAGCATGAGGCCGGTGCTGACACGGAACATGATCAGGTATTCTTGTTCCCGGAACCAGGTCGGGCTGAAGAGCCGGCGTTTGTGTGAATCAAAAAGTTCGTCATCCCCGGCTTGCTCGATGGCCAACTTTCCGCAGAACCATTCTTGATCCCCTTCATGATCCCGGTACATGATGTTATGGGGATCGTTGTTATAGGTGATTTCCCCCACACGGTTTGGCACAACCATGTTCCGGATGAACATTTTATAAAACTTTCCATTCGCCCGGGTCACTACTTTGGTACCATAGTATCCTTGGTCATTTCCTATGTATACAGGTACGCTCATTTTTGAAATATCCTCCTCAAGTGATGAAATCCCCTTCTTCCCACGATTCTATCAATTGTGAAGGTAAAGGGTCAACAGAATAAAGTGAATCTTCACCAGCTTATAACGGGTTTTTTAGATTTGTAAATTCTTTTATATCGAAAGGCAGGGGGAGAAGGTTTGCGTCGATGTATCAGACCTTTCTTTCCACGATAAAGTTTCCGGATTCTCCCCTGTTTTTTAACCAAATGGTGAAAGGAACGGGTTTGGCATGATAAACTTTCCTCTCATATCATACAACGAAACCGGTCATGTTCCACGTGGAACATGTGAATCTTTTTCTATAATGTTTCGGGAAAGAAGGGGGTTGAACGATCAAAGCGAAAAGGTATATTAGGTGATTCCGTGACCTGAGTTGACCGTAAGGTGGTGTCTGTGTTCATGAGACAGTCTTTCACGAGATTATTCGGTCTGAAAGAGAAAGAGCAAGAGGTTCATCCCGATCAAGTCATGCAGATTCCCGTGGACGAAATTGAACCCAGTCCCTATCAACCCCGCACGATTTTTGATGAGGAACGAATTGATGAATTATGCCAAACCATCCGTATGCACGGGATTATTCAGCCCGTCGTGGTGCGCCGCACCGAACGCTGTTATGAGTTGGTTGCAGGCGAGCGCAGATTGCGTGCGGTAAAAAAATTGGGGCTGAAACGGATTCCTGCAGTGATTCGGGAAATGGATGATCATCAGGCGGCGGCGGCATCCCTCATTGAAAATTTGCAGCGCGAGGAATTGACGGCCATTGAAGAAGCGCATGCTTATCAACGGTTGATGGAGATCCATCAATTGACACAGGAAGGCCTCGCGCAAAAGTTGGGAAAAGGGCAGTCCACCATCGCCAACAAATTGAGGCTTTTGCAGCTGCCGGCCGAGGTGCAGGAAGCATTGCAGAAGCGGATGATCACCGAACGTCATGCACGGGCGCTCCTTCCGTTAAAAGAGGGGTTTTTGCAAAAACAAGTACTGGAAGAGATTTTGGCCAAAGGTTGGAATGTAAAGCAGACGGAAGAACGGGTCAAAAAGCTTCTGGTCAAGGAAACCAAGAAACAGCAGGCCAAACGCAAGTCGGTCACGCGTGATTTTCGCATTGCCATGAACACCATCCGCCAATCGGTGGATCTGGTGAAGAAAACGGGCATGGATGTCATGGTGGATGAACGGGAACATGAACATTTCGTTGAAGTGGTTATCCGCCTTCCCAAATGACGGGAAACGGATCTTCTTCCTGTTATGATGAATTTGATTTTATCTTTTTTTCTTTCTTTTTTATCATTAAAATAAGAGAAGAAACGGATGGGGCTGTGAGGCAATGATTCGCCTCATTTTCTTTTCGTACATAGGCTGGTTCGGCGGTGTGGTTCGGAAAACTAAAAGTCCGAAAATGAGGTGGGAGAATGGGCAAAGTAATTGCAATTGCAAACCAAAAGGGGGGCGTTGGGAAAACGACAACCTCGGTCAACCTGGCGGCAAGCCTCGCGGCGATGGGGAAACGGGTTTTGCTGGTGGATATTGATCCTCAAGGGAATTCGACCAGCGGGCTCGGGATCAACAAAGCGGACGTGAAGCAGTGTGTGTATGACGTTTTGGTGGATGAAGTTCCGGCAGAAAACGTGGTTTTGCCCACTGAGGTTGAGAATTTATCGATTATTCCCGCAACCATTCAGTTGGCAGGGGTTGAAATTGAACTGTCTCAGGCCATCTCACGGGAATTGCGGTTAAAAAGGGCGTTGAAAAATGCGACCCAACATTATGATTACATTTTTATCGATTGTCCTCCGTCGTTGGGGATCATTACGCTGAATGCGTTAACGGCTGCCAAGTCTGTTCTGATTCCCATCCAATGCGAGTTTTATGCTTTGGAAGGATTGGGACAACTGTTAAATACGATTCGCATTGTCCAAAAACATTTGAACAAGGGCTTGGAAATTGAAGGTGTGTTGCTGACCATGTTTGACGGGCGCACCAATCTGTCCGTCCAAGTGATGGAAGAAGTGAAAAAGTATTTCCAACAAAAAGTTTATGAAACGGTGATTCCGCGGAATGTCCGGCTGAGTGAGGCTCCCAGCCATGGCAAGCCGATCACGATTTATGATGCCCGCTCCCGGGGAGCGGAATGTTATAATCAATTGGCCAGAGAAGTGGTGATGAATAATGAGCAACTCTAAAGGTTTGGGACGGGGATTGGGGGCGTTGTTTCAACCGATTGATGTGGAAGACGGGGATGAAACCGTTCATGAAGCGGAGATCTCCGAGTTGCGCGCCAACCCTTATCAGCCCCGGAAAGAGTTTGATCCCGACTCGTTGCAGGAATTGGCAGAGTCCATCAAACAACACGGGGTTGTCCAACCGTTAATCGTAAGGAAAAGCATTCGCGGATATGAAATTGTGGCGGGAGAGCGTCGTTTCCGGGCCGCCCAGGAAGCCGGACTGGAACGGGTTCCGGTGGTGGTGCGCGATTTCACCGATGAACAGATGATGGAAATCGCTTTGGTGGAAAATGTTCAGCGGGAGGACTTGAATCCCATTGAAATGGCGCGTGCCTATCAAAAATTGATGGAGCATTTATCCATCACGCAGGAAGAGTTGGCGGCGCGGGTGGGCAAAAGCCGGCCTCATGTTGCAAATTTCCTTCGTTTGCTTCAACTGCCGCCGGAAATTCAAGAGGATGTTTCACGTGGAACATTGTCCATGGGACATGCCCGGGCTTTATTGGGAATCAAAGACCGTGATTTGATGAAGAAACTGGCGGAAAAAGTAAAAAAAGAAAAGCCCAGTGTCCGCCAATTGGAGGAATGGGTGCAACAATTGAATCAATCCGTTCCGAAAAAGGAAAAGAAAAAGAAGAAAGCAGCAGATCCTTTCATCAAGCATTATGAAAACATGTTACAGCAAGTGTTCAGCACGCCGGTGCGCATTAAACACGGTAAGAAAAAAGGGAAAATTGAAATCGAATATTATTCCGAACGGGAACTGGAACGTTTGATTGAAATGTTAAACCGGGATCAAGTGATGACGGATTAACAGTCAAAGGAGAAACGAACCATGATTTATTTTGACAATGCGGCTTCCAGCTGGCCGAAACCTCCGGAAGTGGCGGAAGCTGTGCAACAAGCGATTATGCATGCAGGAGCCAATCCCGGGCGCGGCGGGCATCAACTGGCCCGGAAAGCGGAAGACATCATTGAAGGGACGCGCGGGAGATTGGCTGAATTGCTGGGCGTTCATGATCCACAGCATCTGCTGTTTTGTTTCAATACCACCCATGCCATCAATCAGGCGTTGAAGGGATTATTGAAAGAAGGGGACCATTTGGTGATCACGGGTTGGGAGCATAATGCCGTGGCACGCCCCGCCTTTTGGTTGCAGGATCATCACGGGATCGGTGTGAGTGTGGTGGATGTGGATGCCGGTGGCGATTGGGTTTCGGCAATCAAAAAAGAGATTCGTCCGAATACCCGCTTGTTGGTGACCATCCATGGATCCAATGTAACGGGAGAATGCCTGCCGGTGTTGGAAATCGGGGAGTTCGCCCGTGAACAGGGGATTTATTATCTGGTGGATGCAGCCCAAACCGCCGGTTTGTTTCCGTACCAACTGGATCAAATGCCCATTGACATGCTGGCATTTCCCGGACACAAAAGCTTATTGGGACCGCAAGGAACGGGAGGCTTGTATGTGGCCCCGAATGTTCCGCTAACCCCTTGGATGCAAGGGGGAACCGGGACGAAATCGGAAGAGATGGATCAGCCGCAAATCCGTCCGACGGGTTTTGAAAGCGGCACTCCCAATACTCCCGGAATTGCGGGATTGGGCAAAGGGGTGGAATTTTTATTAAAAACCGGTGTCGGGGAGGTCTGTGAGCATGAACAAGCTTTGACCCGGCAGCTTTGGGAAGGATTGAGGGAGATCGACGGGGTGGAATTGGTGACGGATGCCCCGCCTGCTTTGCCTGTGATTTCATTTAATATCCAGGGTGTGGACAGCAATGAAGTGGCCATGATCTTGGATCAGCATTATCAAATGGCGGTGCGTGCCGGTTTTCATTGTGCGGCATTGAAACATCGCGGTTTGAAGACGGAAACAGGAACGGTACGGGTGAGTCCGGGGTATTTCAACACCAAGGATGAAGTGGATCAACTGCTTGCAGCGGTGCGGGAAATCAGCAAGGCATATTCCCTGTAAGCCTCCAAAGGTTTGCCGTTTCGACGCGGGAGTTTGCCGGCTGACCCGGGACCGGTCTTTCCCATGCGTCGTGCGCCGAAAAAGGCGCCTTTTTTCATGGCTGCAGATATACAGGTATTTCTTCTGACAGCTTGCACACGGCTTGTCTGATGGATGAGGAAATCAGCTCGGCCATTTTCATGACCAGGTTCAGCCTCGTGTTCTGCAGGACAAAGTATTCCATAAATCCTGCCACGTTGACGATGCCGGTGATATGAATCTGGCCCACTTCCGGCAATTTTTTATGGACGCCGGCCCCGGGCTTCACAGGACCCGGCCCCGCTTGAATCCAACCCACATTTTTCATTTGTCCGAGACATGCATCGACGCCGATGATCAGTGCATGAGGGTGAGAGTCTTTAATCTTTGAAAGGGTTTGTTTCAAATTGAGTGCATGAACAGGCGCATCCAGTGTCCCGTACACCGAAAGCGAATCGGGAAGATCTTTCTCCAAAAGGGAGCCGACCAGCGGTCCCAACGCATCCCCCGTGGAACGATCCGTCCCGATGGAGACACAGACGACTTCCTCAAACGGGGAAAAAGCAGACATTAATTTTTGCAATTGATTTGAAAATTGATGTGGAGCATAAGGGTCATTGTATTCCACCCGAAAGAGGCCGGGGGGTTTTACGCGGAACCGGGGAGGCATCGTTTCTCGCATTCAGGGGATCCCTTCCTTTACTCTGAAATCTCAAATTCAGTATACGGCTGGAGAGGAGAAAATATACATACCGCCAAGTTCTGCAGGCGTAAAAGAAGGCGCTTCTTTCAAAATGAAATATAAATAGATTCAAAGAAAAAGAAGAATGGGTTGTTGCAAGCTAAACTTTCGTTTGCCGGTTCAGCGGCCGGATCATGTGGGAGCCGGTTCCGGAAAACCGGCCTGGTGAAAAGAGGCGGGAGACATCCGGAATGTCCGGTTGAATTTTAACGGGGCTCTTTCTATAATGAAGCAATAAAATAAGTAAAGAGAGTGATCCCGATTGCAGAGGAAGGAATTTGGCTTAGGGGACATTGTGGAAATGAAAAAACCTCATCCATGCGGAACGAATGCCTGGAAAGTGATTCGCATGGGCGCAGATATCCGGATGAAATGCACCGGTTGTGACCATAGTGTCTTGCTGCCGCGCAGCCGGTTTGAAAGAAGAATGAAGCGGGTTTTGGTTTCGGCAAAAGACCCGGAATAAGAGAACCTCCCTCCCTGAATCAGCCCGGGAGGGAGGTTCTCTTTTTGCGGATGGAAGAGACCTCCCGTTTTACGCTATAATGGACGAGGATTGACGGGGCATAAAATCCGGTGCGAAAAACCATTTCATAAATAGCAAGGAGGAGCCGATGTGGCGTTAGCAACAGGAATCGTCGGACTTCCCAATGTGGGGAAATCCACTTTATTTAATGCCATCACCCAAGCAGGGGCTGAATCAGCCAACTACCCGTTTTGCACCATTGACCCGAATGTGGGCGTGGTTGATGTTCCGGACGAACGACTGGAGAAAATTGCAGAGATTGTGGGTCCGCAAAAAGTGATCCCCACCTCCTTCCAATTTGTTGACATTGCCGGGTTGGTCAAAGGAGCCAGCCGCGGGGAGGGGTTGGGAAACAAGTTTTTGTCCCACATCCGCGAGGTGGATGCGATCATCCACGTGGTTCGTTGTTTTGAAAATGAAAACATCACGCATGTTGCGGGAAAAGTAGATCCGGCCGGTGACATTGAGACGATCAATCTGGAGCTGGTGTTGGCGGATCTGGAAACCGTGGAAAAGCGGCTGGACCGGGTGGCGCGCATCAAGAAAAGTGGCGATAAAGAAGCGATTTTGGAATTTGACATCCTGACGCGTTTAAAAGAGGCGTTGGCAGAGGGAAAACCGGCCCGCACGGTGGAATTGGACGCGGATGAGAAAAAAATGATCAAAAGCTTAAACCTGCTGACCATGAAAAATATGCTGTATGCAGCCAATGTGAACGAGTCGGATATTGCCGATCCGGAGAACAACGAATATGTCCGGGTGGTCCGAGAGATTGCAGCCGCCGAAGGGGCTGAAGTGGTTCCGATCAGTGCGCAGGTGGAAGCGGAAATCGCCGAGTTGGATCAAGAGGAGCGGCAATTATTCCTGGAAGAGCTGGGGCTCCGTTCTTCCGGAATGGACCGGTTGATTGCGGCGGCCTACCGCCTGTTGGGATTGATGACCTACTTTACGGCAGGGGAAAAAGAAGTGCGTGCCTGGACCATCCGCAAAGGAACGAAAGCGCCGCAAGCCGCCGGGGTGATCCACTCCGATTTCGAGCGCGGGTTTATTCGTGCGGAGGTTTTGTCCTATGAGGATTTGATTCGCTCCGGATCCCTGGCCAATGCCCGGGAGAAAGGGTTGCTCCGGTTGGAAGGAAAAGATTATATCGTCCAGGACGGCGACATTATCACGTTCCGTTTTAATGTTTGAGGGTGAGAAAACCGGAACGGGCAAAAATTTCAATGCCGGATGCGCATCCCCCTTATTGATTTATGACGGTGGCTTTGTTAGAATTAAATACCGTATTGTACATGGGCGATGATACGCTCCTTGCTCTGCCGAGGAAGGCAGGGCCGAAAGTCCAGAAGGAGGTGGAAAGAGATGCAACACAGCTATGAAATGATGTATATTGTTCGTCCGGATGTGGATGAAGAAACATTGCAAGCAACCCGTGAAAAAGTGGCGCAAACCATCAAAGCAAACAAAGGTGAAATCACGGATACCGATGACATGGGAAAACGCCGCTTTGCTTACGAGATCAATCACTATCGCGAAGGTTATTACACCGTTGTGAACTTCCAGGCGGATGCCGAAGTGATTGACGAGCTTGATTACACGATCCGGATCAATGACAACATTTTGCGTCATTTGATCATCAATGTGGATGAGAAAAAATAATTGAAACGTTGGAATAGATTCAAAGGCTGATCACGGGAAAGGGAGAGGTTTGTCATGATAAATCGGGTCATCCTGGTCGGGCGTTTGACGCGGGATCCGGAGCTTCGTTACACTCCGAGCGGTGTCGCCGTGGTGCGGTTCAATGTTGCGGTGAACCGGAACTACTTGAATCAGCGCGGCGAACGTGAAGCGGATTTTATCAATATTGTCGCTTGGCGGAATTTGGCGGAAAACTGTGCCAACTATTTGCGGAAAGGTTCGTTGGTAGGGATTGACGGACGTTTGCAAACCGGAAAATATGAGAACCAGGAAGGACGGACGGTCTATACGACCGATGTCGTCGCGGAAGATGTCCGGTTCTTGGAGCCGCGCAACCGGAATGCGGAATCCGGCGGTGCTTTTGGAGCTTCTGACAACAGTCGGAACGGAAACAGTTACAGCCAGAACACGCCGTTGGATGACCCCTTTGCCGATGACGGACAACCGATTGATATCTCTGACGATGATCTTCCTTTCTGAGAACAAAAACGGTTTAAGGGAGGAGGGATGGTCTCATGGCACGCCGTCGTGGGAATAAGCGCCGTAAAGTCTGCTACTTTACAGCGAACAAAATCGAATACATCGATTACAAAGATGTTGATTTGCTGCGCAAGTTCATCAGCGAACGCGGCAAAATCTTGCCCCGTCGTGTAACGGGAACCAGTTCCAAATATCAACGCCAGTTGACACGTGCAATCAAACGTGCGCGTCAAATGGCTCTGTTGCCATATACCAATGATTGATCGAAAGCAGGGGTGGATGACGCCCCTGTTTTTCATATAAAAAGCAGGAAAACGCGAATCATCTGTGGAAACTTCTCCTAAATATGTTGGATTTTGGAGGAGTGCAACCAATGAGTCGGCCTGAGCGGGGGTTACAATTCGCAAAGAGCATAAAGATTGTGGATTGGTTGAAGACAGAAATCTTGGATCAAATTGCCGTTTTGTTCCGGGCAATTTATTCAGCCAATCAGCATTTGATGATAGACAGTTTGTCCAGCTTGGTGATTTCGGTGTATGTTTTGGCACGGAGAATGGGTTTTTCTTTCAGCGAATTGGATCAGTCGGTTTCGCAAAAGTTGCGTGAACATGCCCGGGAAGGGCACCAGCTGGAGAAATGGTATGGTGATTTGTCAAAATTGGACGAGTATCTGAACAAGAGGTGACGGATATTTGCCGCACATGGACAAAGGTTGGATAAAAGACAGCTTCCTGTACACAGGGCTGTTTCTCTTCTTGCTGGCCTCCATTCACATTCCTTTTATCCAATGGCTTGCATTGTGGATCATTCCTTTTCCTTTTTTTATGTTGCGCGTGAAACAGCCGGTCAGTGCAATGGTTGTTCCGCTGCTAAGCCTCCTCATCATGTTTTTCACCGGTGTTCCGCTTTGGTACATCCTGCTCGGCGTTTCGGCCGGGTGTGTCGGCGTGGTGATGGGAAATTTATATGCCCAAACCAAGATGACCGGAACCGATGTGGTACTGGGGGGATTGGTCAGCGGATTGATCGTCTCCGTCTTGACCATGAGTGTGATGCAATGGGCCTTCGGGTTCTTTGACCGGTTGAATGCCCTGTGGCTGAATGAATGGAATCAGGCCCAAAAAATTTTGCAAGAGTCAGGAGTGTCGGTGCCCGGGGAAATCATCCCGCCGGTGGAAACGTTTGTGCTCATCTTTTTGTTGATGGCTTTGTTGCCCATGGTATTGATAACGTTTGCGGCCGCCAAAAGACGGCTTGTCGCTAAAGGATATGAAAGCAAATCGCTTCCTCCGTTTTATGAGTGGCGTTTGCCGAAAGTATTCTTTTATTTTTTTGTCATCGTGTTGCTGTTGCAGTGGCTTTTGATCTCGGAGGAGTACGGGCAAAATTTCCGGTGGATCATCAGCGCCCTCTTGATTTTGCATGTCTTGTTTTTTATCCAGGGCTTGTCATTGATCGCGTTTTTACTGAAACAGAAACGAAGAAGCATGGTGTGGATGGCACCGGCCGTTTTGCTGGCGTGGTTTCCCCCGGTTTCCTTTGTTATTTTGCTGATGGGGATGATTGATACAGGAACACCCTTGCGAAAAAGAATACAGAAATGACAACAGGTACTTTATGGAACCGCGGATGTTTCACAAGGGGAGTTGCTCCTTGTGCCAACTAGGGTAAAATAAGAAGGAGAAACGGTTGCATATTGTGATGCATCGGATAGTTTGAGGGTGTATAGGATGCCGAAGTTTGTGATACAAAGATGGCATGGCTATCACATGGTTTTTGCCATGTGTTTCAGCCTGATTTTGATTGCGCTGTTATCGACGTACAAATGGATTTATGGAGTGATCGGTCTCGTTTTTTTTACAGTGTTGGCATGGGTCTTGTACCGGGCCGAGCGTGCCTTTCGCAAGGATTTTACCGAGTATGTGCTGACGCTTGGAAACCGGGTGAAGAATGCGGGACAGACGGCGGTGGACGAGTTGCCGCTCGGGATCCTGCTTTATGACCGGGACGGAAAAATTGAGTGGCATAACACCTTTGTCGAGCGCATGACAGGGCTTGACCGGATGGTGGGCAAGGAAATCGGTGAGGTGCTTCCCTCCTTGAAACAACATGCTTCGGAAAAAGAGGGGAGCTTTACCATGGAGTTGGGGGAGCATATTTATCAAGTCACTCCCCAGTCGGAAGAACGGCTGTACTTTTTCTGGGATATCACCGAGTTGAGCCGTTTGAAAAAGCAGTTGCATGATGACAGGGCCGTTTTGGGATTTATTCATTTGGATAACTTTGATGAAGCCGGTCAAGGTTTGACGGATCAGGAAAGCACCTTGCTGTTGTCCAACGTGACAAGTGCGATCTCAAAATGGGCACTGGAATATGATATCGCCCTCAAACGAATTGAAACAGATAAAATGTTCTTTGTCACTCAACAAAAATCCTTGGAGAAGTTGATGAAATCCCGTTTTGGAATTTTGGATGTTGTCCGGGAAATGACCCGTCAAAATAAAATTCCGATTACGCTGAGCATTGGGGCAGCCAGTGTTGGCCAAACCATGGCGGAAAGAGTCCAAAACGCACAAGCGGCGTTGGACATCACGCTGGCGCGGGGAGGCGACCAGGCAGCTGTCCATGCGGGCGAACAGATTACCTTTTACGGTGGAAAGACCAATGCGGTTGAAAAACGGACCCGTGTCCGGGCCAGGGTGATTTCCCATGCCATGAGCAATTTGTTTCGCGACAGCAAACGGGTTCTGGTGATGGGACATAAGCGCCCGGATATGGATGTGCTCGGAGCGGCCGTCGGTGTGGTCAAATTTGCCACCCTCCATGATTGTGAAGCGGCGATCGTATTGGATGAGGATGAAGACAACCTGTCCATTCAGCGCTTGTTGATGGCCTTGAAAAATCATGAGTACCTGAAAGACCATTTGATTTCTCCCGAAAAAGCAATGCATTGGCTGGATGATCCGGACACGTTGTTGATTCTGGTGGATACGCATAAACCTTCGCTCGTGATGGAACCCCGTTTGTTGGATAAGGCCAAGCGGGTCGTGGTCATCGATCATCACCGGCGGGGGGAAGATTTTGTTTCGGATCCGGTGCTGGTGTATTTGGAACCCTATGCTTCTTCCACTTGTGAATTGGTGACGGAGCTTTTGCAATACCAAGACGGCCGCCTGCCCATGGATACACTGGAAGCGACTGCTTTGTTGTCCGGGATTGTGGTGGATACGAAAAATTTTGCTTTTCGTGCCGGGTCCCGCACTTTTGAAGCGGCTTCGTTTTTGCGGCGCCACGGGGCGGACTTGATGATGGTGCAGTCTTTGCTCAAGGAGGATTTGGGGCATTATGTGAAAAGGGCGGAGATTATAAAAAACACCGAAATTTATTTTGACAACATTGCCGTGGCGCTCGGGAAGGAAGATGAGGAATACCATCAATTGCTGATTGCCCAAGCGGCGGATACTTTGCTCAATATGCAGGGAATCCGCGCTTCATTTGTGATCGGCAAAAGAGAAGACGGATTGGTTTCCATCAGTGCACGGTCTCAAGGAGAAATCAATGTCCAGGTGGTCATGGAGAAAATGGGGGGCGGGGGCCATATGACCAATGCGGCTTCCCAACTGGAACAAGTCTCTTTGGCGGAAGCGAAAGAAAAGTTGCTGGATGTATTGAATGAAACCTTAGAGAGTGGGGGAGTGAACCGATGAAAGTAATCTTGTTGAAAGATGTGAAAGGTACCGGGAAAAAAGGGGAAGTCAAAGAGGTTGCAGAAGGGTACGCCCGAAATTTCCTGATTCCGCGGAAAATGGCGGTGGCGGCCACCCAGGGAAATATGAATGCATTGAAGGACCAAAAACAAAGAGAACAAAGGCGTAAAGAGGAAGAACGGAAAGAGGCAGAGGCTTTGGCAGAAAAGCTGAACAAGATGAAGGTTTCTTTCTCCATGAAATTGGGGAAAGACGGAAGAACTTTCGGTTCCATCACTTCCAAACAAATCAGCGAGACATTGAAGAAACAGCATCAAATAAATGTGGATAAGAGAAAGATTCAATTGGACCAGCCCATCCGTTCACTTGGAGTCACGAAAGTTCCCGTGAAACTTCATCCGGAAGTGACGGCGACCCTTGCCGTGCATGTGGTTGAAGAATGAGCGGAAGCACTCCACTGATCTGGAGTGCTTTTTTATGGATCGGAGGGATGTATCATGAGTGATCTTTTCGCGGACCGGCTCCCCCCTCACAACCATGAAGCGGAACAAGCCGTGTTGGGAGCGGTTTTACTGGACCCCTCTGTGTTAACAACTGTAAATGAGCGATTAAAGCCGGGGGACTTTTATCGCCAGGCTCATCAAAAACTGTTTCAAGTGATGAATGAACTGGACGAAAAAGGTGAACCGGTTGACTTGGTGACGTTAACGGCTGAATTGAATGACCGGAAGCTGCTCGATGAAATCGGCGGCGTTCCTTATTTGAACGAATTGGCCAATGCCGTGCCCACTGCGGCGAATGTGGAGTATTACGCCAAAATCGTGGAAGAAAAGGCCATTTTGCGGCGGTTGATTCGCACCGCCACACAAATTGCCGCATCCGGTTACTCGGGACAAGCCGAATTGACTCAAATTTTGAATGAAGCAGAGAGAAAGATTTTGGAGATTTCACAGCGGACGGTTCGTGGGGAGGATTTTGTTTCCATCCACGATGCCTTGATGGAATCCTATGAACAGATTGAGACGCTACATTTCAACAAGGGCGGGATCAGCGGGATTCCGACCGGTTTTGTCGATTTTGACCGGATGACTTCCGGGCTGAAAGGTTCGGAGCTGATCATTCTGGCGGCGCGTCCCAGTATGGGAAAAACGGCATTTGCACTGAACCTGGCACAAAATGTGGGGGTGCGAAGCGGAAAAACCGTGGCGATTTTCAGCCTGGAGATGTCGGCTTCCCAACTGGTGACCCGGATGTTGGCGGCGGAAGGGAATATCGATGCCCAGGCGTTTCGGACCGGTAATTTGAATGAGGAAGATTGGGAAAAACTAACGATGGCGATGAGCACGCTGAGCGAAGCACCGATTTTTATTGATGATACGCCGGGAGTGACGGTGTATGATATCCGGGCGAAACTCCGGCGGTTAAAAGCCGAACACGGTTTGGGGCTTGTGGTAATCGACTATCTGCAACTGATTTCCGGCCGTGGCGGAGACAGCCGCCAACAGGAAATTTCGGAGATTTCCCGGTCCTTGAAGTTGTTGGCCCGCGAGTTTGATGTGCCGGTGATCGCTTTGTCGCAATTATCCCGTGCCGTGGAACAACGCCAGGATAAAAGGCCGATGTTATCGGACCTCCGGGAATCCGGATCGATTGAGCAGGATGCCGATGTGGTGACCTTTTTGTATCGCGATGATTACTACAACGAGGAATCCGAAAAACAAAACATCGCGGAGCTGATCATCGGCAAACAGCGGAATGGCCCGGTCGGAAAAGTGGAGCTCTTGTTTTTGAAGAACTATAACAAGTTTTTAAGCTTGGAGATGAACAGAACGCCAATTCCCGAATAATATTTATTTTTTCTTTATTAATGTTCGATTTTTGTTTGACTCTTTTTACAGGATACTGATAAAATGGGCTTGTGCTAAAGCGATAGCAAAACCTCGTTTCAGGAGGAACGATAAGATGTCTACAGTGGTTGTCGTAGGTACCCAATGGGGAGATGAAGGAAAAGGGAAGATCACCGACTATCTCGCGGAAAAAGCGGAAGTCGTTGCCCGTTATCAAGGTGGAAACAACGCGGGGCACACCATTGTGTTCGACGGAACCCGCTATAAATTGCACCTGATTCCCTCCGGGATTTTTTACAAAGAAAAAATCTGTGTACTTGGAAACGGGATGGTGATTCATCCCCAGGCGCTTGTCGAAGAACTGGATTATTTACACCAACATGGTGTTTCGACCGATAATCTCAGAATCTCTGACCGTGCCCATGTGATCATGCCTTATCATCTGCGGTTGGATCTGGCGAGCGAGAAACTGAAAGGGAACGAAAAAATCGGAACCACCGGAAAAGGAATCGGACCGGCGTATATGGACAAAGCTGCACGGGTGGGAATCCGCATCAGCGATTTGCTGGATCCGGAACAATTTAAACAGAAATTGAAAAGAAATTTGGAAGAGAAAAACCGCTTGTTGGAACAGATTTATCAAACGGATGGATTTACATTTGAGGAAATTTATGAGTCGTATCTGGCCTGCGCCGAACGTCTCCGTCAATATGTCACCGACACCTCGGTGGTGTTAAACGATGCGATCGATCAAGGAAAACGGGTATTGTTCGAAGGGGCGCAAGGGGTCATGCTCGATATCGACCAAGGAACTTACCCGTTTGTCACTTCCTCCAATCCGGTAGCCGGAGGCGTTTGCATCGGGTCCGGAGTCGGACCGACCAAAATCCATCATGTCATCGGGGTTGCGAAATCTTACACGACGCGGGTCGGAGACGGACCCTTCCCGACGGAATTGCATGATGAAATCGGTGACCAAATTCGCGAAATCGGGCGGGAATACGGAACCACCACCGGCCGGCCGAGACGGGTCGGATGGTTTGACTCCGTCGTGGTCCGGCATGCCCGCCGGGTCAGCGGCATCACGGGCTTGTCTTTGAATTCACTCGATGTGTTAACCGGGCTGGATACGGTCAAAATTTGTGTCGCCTATGAAGTGGACGGCAAACGGATTGAAAATTACCCGGCCAATTTGTCCCTTCTGGAAAGATGCAAACCGGTCTACGAAGAATTGCCCGGATGGAAACAAGACATCACCGGCGTTCGCAGCATTCATGAACTGCCGGAGGAAACCCGGCATTACATCGAACGGGTGTCCCAATTGACCGGCATTCCGGTGACTACTTTTTCAGTGGGACCGGGCAGGGATCAAACAGTTCAAGTCCGTCCGGTTTATGCTTAAAGACGGGTCTTTGTGAAGACAGGCATATGGAACAATTAAGGACATTACATGTGTAATGTCCTTTTTGTTTTTTCTTGTATTTTATTCTGATATGATTTCTATTTTAACCCGCCCGGCGCTTTTACATAGAAAGTGTATCCGTGGGATTCAACGGGAGCAGTCACTTCATAATTGTCATTTTTCAAGCGTTGATGGATTTGGTCCGCTTTTTCCCTGGCGGAAACCCGATATGAAACGTTTTTGGATGCCGAATCTCTTTTTCTTTCATCAATGTGAGGACAAATTGGTCATCATCAAACAACACTGCAAATGGATTTCCGCGCCGATTCACACATTTCATTCAAAATAAGTTTCTAAAAACTCTCGTGTTTCATCCACATCATGAACGGTTAAATTGAGATGATTGATTTTCATGCCATCCCTCTTTCCATATGTCTTTAAATTTATCTTTTGTTTATTTATGATAGGCTTCTCCCCGGTTGATTTTAAAGGCCCGATAGATTTGTTCCAGCAAAAAAACACGAATCAGCTGATGGGGAAAAGTCATCTTTGAAAAAGAAAGAGACAAATCCGATTGTTTGAGCACCTTGGGAGATAAGCCGTAAGAGCCTCCGATCAAAAAAACGATATGGCTTTTTCTGTATGTGGCCAGCTGATCCAGTTTCCGGGCGAATTCGGTGGATGTAAAAGCTTTTCCTTCGATGGCCAGTGCGATGAGAAAGGCATCCGGCGGACAGTGGCGCAAGATCCGTTGCCCTTCCTTCTCCAAAATTTGCTCTTTTTGTGCCGGATGGACCGGATCGCTCGCTTTTTCTTCCGCCACTTCAATGATTTCCGTTTTGGCATAGGGGGTTAATCGTTTCAAGTATTCTTTGCAAGCTTGTTGCAAGTATTTTTCTTTCAACTTTCCCACTGTGATGATTTGAATTTTCATAAGATCTCCTGCTTTTGGGTGTGAATTTCAAACTGGTATTTCGGTTTTTCCCCGCACCATTTGCATTGTGCCCCGGCTTGTTGCGTGTCGCAGGGTTCCATGACCGGCGGGGCTTGGTAAGTATCGATGAAATCTTCCATGACGATTTCTGCGTGCTCTTCACAAGCATACCAGACGATTTTTTCTCCGTCCAAAACCTTTCCTCCTTTCAACCGTCGGATGAAATGAAAAATGAAACGAGCATTTCACCCGTTTCATTTTAACATCATGATTGGAATGATTTCGGGGCTTCCCCCAAGACAATGGATGTGGTTTGTTTTTCGCCGTTTCGGTAGTAAGTGACGTCCACTTTTTGATGAATCTCTTTTTTCGTGTACAGATACTTCCGAAGCTCCGAACTGCTTGAGATTTCCTGCCCATCCAAAGCGATGATCACATCCCGCGGCTGAAGTCCGGCCTGATCGGCGGGGCTGCCTGAAACCACTTCGGCCACGGCCACGCCTTCACGCACGGAACCGGGCAATCTCAATTCCTCAAGGACATAAACCGGAAGGTTGGAGAGGTCGATCAGACTGAGTCCCAAATAAGGGCGTTGGACTTTACCGTCTTTGACCAAGCTTTCAATGACCGGGCGGGCTTCACTGACGGGGATGGCAAATCCCAGTCCTTCCACGCCCTGGTCGGAAATTTTCAATGTGTTGATTCCGATCACCTGGCCGGCCACATTGACCAGAGCGCCGCCGCTGTTTCCCGGATTGATGGCGGCATCCGTTTGAATGACATCGGTCGCCATGTTTGAGCTGACTTCAATCGTCCGTTTCGGGGAACTGATCACCCCGACGGTGATGGAGCGTCCGAGTCCCAGCGGATTGCCGATGGCAATGGCGGGTTCCCCGGCTTTCAGCGAATCGGAGTTGCCGAACTCGGCCACTTTGGTGACATATTTATCATCAATCTCCAAAACGGCAAGATCCGTATATTGGTCGCTGCCGAGCAGTTTGGCATCCACTTCATGATGCTCGCCGTCTTCGCTGGAGATGTTGACTTTAAAGCTGGATCCGCCTTCAATGACATGGTTGTTGGTCACAATGAGCGCTTTGCCGTTGGCTTTTTTAAAAATGATTCCGGATCCGGTTCCTTGTTGCACTTGTTCGGTACTGAAGAAATCTCCCGAAGTTTTTAAATTAATCACGGATACAACAGCCGGCCCCACTTTGTTGACGGCTTCCGTCACCTCGGAATTGACGCGGTAACTGGCTGTTTTGGAGTCGCCAAATAAAGGTTCCTGTTGTTTGGAAGGCTCAGGAATGATTCCTTTTTCCATCAAAAAAGGAGCCAAGAACAATGCAACAAGCCCGCCGATGATGGCCGAAACGAGCGGAACCCATATGGTCGACGGGGAAAATTGCTTTTTCGGCGGCGGATTTTGAACATCGGGTTCATCATAAAATCCCATGGCGTTCCCTCCTGCAAGTTAATATACCCAAAATGTTCTTTTTTTTAAACGGAAGTTTGCAAGATTTTCCTGTGCTTCGTGGTGTTTCTGTTTTCATTCTACCGGACTTGTGTGTAGTTCATGTGAAAAAGATCAATCAAATCTGGGAACATCCGGTTTCCTCCCGTACCGGGGAAATTGCCAAAATCAAAGAGGAAAACAACCGGAATGAATGGAATAGATTTGTAAAGATCAAAAAACATTCCAAAAGTGAAGGAGAGTGTTTGGATATTAAAAACCAACGGTTTTTCCGTCGGGCTGTCACAGTGTGGCTCCTTTCGCTGGTTTTGGTTTGCGGGTTCCCAGTTCCGCCCGCATTTTCCGAAGAGGAACCGATGGCTCCCGTCAGCACGAAACCGTTTGTTCTCACCCGCACCGCGACGAATTTGCCCGGTGAGGTGAGCAAGCTGGAAGGGGAGCTCCAAAAAAGCGGCATTCAAAAATTGCTGGATGAGGCCAACCGGGAGGCAACGCGGGGATGCAGTTCCCCGGCACTGAACCAAGTGTCGGGCGTTCTGGACAACTGGTGCTTCAACAGCGGGGACAATCAGACGTCCGAATGGTATCCGCAAGGGGTGACGGGTACGGGCGATGCCCAAGCCGATGATTATTGGGGAAGCAAACAGGCGGTTTTGGTCAGCTGGTACCATTCCCAAAAAGGGGTCCGGATCAGTTTTCTCGATACGGATACGGGAAAATACCGGCATGTCCTGCTGGTGGAACCTTACACCAACTCGTATGGAAATCCGAGTTACCGGGCGGTGAAAATTCATGCCGGCGGGATCGTCTGGTATGGCAACTATTTGTATGTCGTGGATACGAAAAAAGGGTTTCGCGTTTTTGACATGAGGTATGTGTTTGATTTGGGGGCCAGTTCAAACGGCAATACCTCCAACAAAGATTTAATCGGGCGGCAAAACGGGGTTTATTACGGCCACGGTTACCGGTATGTGATGCCGCAGGTCGGTGCCTGGACGGTTTCCGGGGACCAAACCGGAGACACTTGCGAACCTTCGGGTCCACCCCGCTTCAGTTTTGTCGGATTGGATCGCAGCACCGTGCCTGATTCGCTGATTACCGGTGAATATTGCAATCCCCCCAATCCGGAAGAGGACCGTACATTATACGGGCGGGTGGCAAGATGGCCGCTCGATGCTTCGACCGGGCAACTGAAAACGGCGGAGGACGGGAAAGTTTATGCGAGTGAAGCATATCGCCTGCCCAAAGCCCATGCACAAGGGGCCCTGGCGTTAAACGGCAATTGGTATGCGATGACCAGTGCCGGAGAGACCAGCAACGGAAAATTGTACAAAGGAACCCCGGGGAATGTACCTTCTTCCCGTGTTGCGGGGATCGGACCGGAAGATTTGTATTACTGGCTAAAGCGCGATCAGATATGGACGGTGACCGAGCATCCCGGAAAGCGCGTGTTGTATGCCGTCCGGCCTTAAGGAGATCCTTTGACCCCATCGGTATGAGGATGGGGTTTTTTGTATGACACAAAGCTCTTTAGGAACATTCACTTCCTGGTCACAATTTTCTTACTTTGACTATATAAAATAGGAAAAAAGAGGAGATGAATAGAAAAAGTAAATATGCCAGGACAGATTAGGAGTTGAGAATATGGATCAACACAGACCCAAACGGGCAAAATTTTCAGGCTCGTTGGATTCGGTTGACAAATTGGACTTGGCAGGCCAGTTGGCAGAATTGAAATTAAGCTTTTACCAGCAAAGTGTGCTGTTATCCGCGATGATGGATTTGCTGATTGAAAAAGATTTACTGCAAAAAGAAGAAATTGCTCATATGGCGATGAAAATAGATATGGAATTGGCAAAAGATCTGTATCCCCTGGAACAAAAGCCGACCGAAGAATAAAAGGGCAGCCGGTGAATGGCTGCCCTGTTTTGTTGCGCTTATTTCACTTCCCGTAAAGGCGTGGGACGATCATCGTAGGTTGTCCACAAATGGACATCCCGGCCGGTTTTAAGTCCGGTCTCTTCCAGAATATTTTTTACGGTCAGATGGGCCAGTTCACTCAAATTGTTATCTTTGCTCAGATGAGCGAGATAAACATTTTCCCCCATCCCCTTTAAAATTTCCGCCAACGCTTCTCCGGCGTCTTCGTTGGATAAATGGCCGGTGTCGCTTAAAATGCGCCGTTTGACATTCCAAGGATAAGAACCCATCCGGAGCATTTCCACATCGTGATTGCTTTCCCAAATCAAGGTATCCACGCCTTGCAAGAAGTCGATGATGCGGGAGCTGACATAACCCAGATCCGTGACGGTTGCCAGCTTTTCCTTGCCGTGGTGAATCTGGTATCCCACGGGTTCGGCCGCATCGTGGGATACCGGGATGGATTCGATGAGCAGATCTTTAAATTCCAAAGACGCTCCTGTTTCCATCACATTTTTTAAAGGCTCCGGAATTTCGCCCACACTGGACGGCAAATGTCGCCAGGTCGGTTCGTTCATATAAACGGGAATTTGCAGGCGGCGTGCCAACACGCCCAAGCCTTTCACATGATCGATGTGTTCATGGGTGACAAAAATCGCCTGGATGGTCGACGGGTCAACGTCCAGTTGTTGCAGGCGCCGGGTCAATTGTTTGGCGCTGATTCCGGCATCCACCAGAATCCTGGTTTGTTCCGACTCGATATACAAGGCATTGCCTGTACTTCCGCTTGCGAGTACACTGAATTTCATGATTCATTCGTTCCCTTGCTTTATTGGTATTTTTTCAACCCCTTCATTTTGTCCGCGGTTGTTTGCCTGAATGAGGAGATAATCCGATCCCACCTCAAAGTACCAATAGGGAAGCAGGATATGTTCGTTGTTGACGCTGTTGTACAGTTTGGACCGGTAAGCGATGTTTGCGTCATTAATTGTTGTATTGTTGTTAAACTCCCAATTGGTGATCAGGCGGTACAAAGCCGTGCGCAGATTGACCGCGGAGACTGAAGACAGCTTTTCCAAGTGATTAAAATGCAACACACGAATTGCTTCAATTTGTTTTCCGTTTAAATGGACTTCCACTTTTCCATTGAAAAGCGGGATCTGATCCACCACTTGAACATAGACGCGTTTTTTGTCCGATGAAAATGCTTTGAAGTAACGGAAGTCCTGAAAAAACGGAATTTGTTGATTTAAAATCCGCGTTAAATCTTGTTCATTTTGAAACGGAAGCCCCGGGGAAAAGGTCTGGATGTAGCTTCCTTGTTTTTCTTTGACCCAAGGGTTCCCCAATTCGGAAATCATCGCTTTATACACCGTCAGTTGCCCGGGATAATCTTTTTTTTCCAGTTGGTCCAACCTGGCGTTTACATGGACCTGATCCAGCAACTGCTCAATCTGTTTGCGGTTGATTTGGTCTTCGCGGATGATTTTGGATTGTGTTTGCATCATTTGGCTCAATTGCAAGCCGAGAAAAAGATCGAGTATAAAAAAGGTGGCGATCAGGATACTTTTGGCCCGACTCCAATCCATTTGGGTTCCTCCCTGTCATGGAGAACTAATCCATACTTGCTGTCCGGATGTGGTTTTGACCACCCAGACGGGGGTCAACCGGACTTGTTGGTTGGTTGTGACAGCCTGATACCCCGGATGGATCCGTTTTACGTTGGAAAGGGAAAGGTTATGCTTGGACAGTTGTTTGATCAGGGTCTCTTTATCCGGCAAGGCTGCCTGTTTTTGTTGCGGTTCTCCTGTGAGATAAAAGAGAGAACGCTCGTATTTGTTGACATTGACGGCATTTTCCACCGGATTGGTTTGCAATTTGATTTCATCCGGGTGAATAAAATTCCTGTCTTTCCAATAAACCGGGTAGCCGTTCATGTAAAGACGGAAGGTGAATTCACTGAAAGCATTCTCTTTGTCATCCACCTGATCGAGCAGATAATTGCCGGTCCATCCATGCGGCCGTTGCACAAAGTTGTTCACAGCCGACAACCGTTGTTCCACCGGCTGGATTTCTCCGGGGGATTCTTCCACGGCTTCGCTGTAGACCATGAACCGGTTGTTTTTGTTGACGGTCATCATTTGTTCGTCATACATGTACAGATCTTCATTTTTATTGATCGGGATCGGGCGAACCTCGGGATCTTTAAATAACCAGTCAATCATCGCATCCGCAGAGATGTCTTCCAATTGATAGGTTTTTTCGCTCAGAGAGACCGGCCGGGTGGGAAGGTAAAACATCCGCGGAAAAGGTTCGTCTTGATTGGCCGGATCCCACGGTGCTTTTCCGGTTGAAGGCACCGCCTCAAGAGACGGGGATGACGGATGTTTCAGCTTTGAAAGCAGGTTTTCCAAGTCGATGTCCGTTTTGGCCTGGATGATTTGCTGGTCTTGATCGGAAATAAACCAGACAAAGTTTTGCTTTTTTTCCGGGTTGGAAAAGAACCAGATCCGGCTCACCGAAGAAAGGTACGACATGGGATAATGCTGGGACAAAGACTCCTGGAAAAAGAGGTCGGCCTGCTCCAGGGAAACCTCATCCGGAAAATATAGTTCGACCCCCGGAAACCGGGTGAACATGTTTTTCCATGTGTCCGGGCTCACCTTCCCCATTTTTTCCATGTCACTGACGGACATGGATTGCATTGATCTCAATAATTGTTCATAATCGGCTTCCTCCGGCAGCAACCAAAAATGGGCTCCCTTTTGGTGGACGATCATTTGGTTGGGAGCAGCCAGTTGGTAAATTTTCCGGTCGTTGTATTTTTCGTCGTAAATCGGGTTGATGGTGTAAGCATCGAGCGGATTGTAGGTCCGCTTTTCCCCGGGTTGATTCAACCACAACAAGCCGGTCAAAAGGAAGCTGGCGAGGACCAGGGCAATGAGAAGTCCCGTTTTGATGTGCTCCACCCATTTTTCACTCATCGTTTTTCCCTCCTGTGACAGGGGGCAAGGTAAAGGTGACTAAAGTCCCTTTCTGGTAAACACTGTCGATCTCGATTTCGCCTTCGTGATGACGAACGATCTCTTGGGCGATGGCCAGTCCCAATCCCGTTCCCCCCATGCTTCGGGAGCGCGCTTTGTCCACGCGATAAAACCGTTCAAAAATTCTTCCCAGGTCTTTTTTGGGAATCCCGATCCCCGTGTCGGCCACGCCGACTTCCACCATTCCTTGGCGGTTGGTTTGCAGCACCAGGGCAACCGATCCCCCGTCCGGCGTATATTTCACGGCATTGGAGACGAGATTGTCCAAAACCTGATTCAGTTTGTCCCTATCGGCGTAGACGTTGGGAACCGGCGGGTGAACGGACAAAGTGAAAGAAATGTTTTTTTCTTCGCATTGAAAACGGAAACGGTCGGCCACTTCCTCAAGCAAAGGTTCCAACGAAATGGACTGTTTGTTAAAGGTCGCCTTTCTGGAATCCAAATGGGAAAGGTGCAACAGATCCTGAATCAGACGCGTCATCCGGTCGGCTTCCTGCAGGGACACTTTCAAGAAGCGGCGGGCAAGTTCGGGCTCCTCCACCGCTCCGTCTTCCAGTGCTTCCAAATAACTTTTGATTGTGGTCAAGGGTGTCCTCAGCTCGTGTGAAACATTGGCCACAAAATCTTTTCGTTGCTGATCCAGCCTTTTTTGCTCGGTGACGTCCCCCAAAACGGTCACCGTGCCGTACACGTTTTCTCCCTTCAGCTTGACCGGGGTGAACGTGGCCCGCAAAATCACGGGATCTTCCGAATCCTGCTGACGGATCTCCAAATAAGTTTGCCACTCTTGGGCGAGCGGTTTGTCCAGGGGTTGATCAAGCGGGAGAATTCGGTCGATTTTTTCCCCGATCGGAATCGGACGATCCAGCAGTTTTTCCGCACACTCGTTTTTCACAATCACTTTTCCCGTGCTGTCAAAAGCGATCACCCCGTCGCTCATGTTGGAAAGGACCGATTCCAGCTTCTCTTTTTCTTCTTCTTTTTCAGCAAGGGCATTTCTGAGATGAGCTGCCAAATGATTGAAGGCATGAGCCAGTTGCCCGATCTCGTCGTGACTGCGGACGTCCACTTTCCGGTCAAAATCCCCCGCCGCCATCAAAGTGGCTTGTTCGGTGATCTCTTTCACCGGAGAGGTGATGGTGCGGGCCAGAATGACAATCAAAACGCAAGTGACCACCAGCGAGACCATGGTGATCTGCACCAGGATCACACTGATGTCTTTGATGTTTTCGTAAGTTTGTTTTAAAGGTGCCTCAACATAAATCATTCCCACATAGTTGCCGGCATGGGACAGGCGTTCGGTGTAGAATTGATAATCCTGGTTTGTGGCCGGGTTGGTGCGTTTCAACACTTCCGTGGGCTGTTGGGGCAGATTGTAGGTGAACGGCCGCTTTTTCAGTTTGGATTGGTTGGGCTCCGTCGAAGCGATGATAAAGTTGTTTTCGTCAATGATGTGAATGGTGATGTCGGATTGTTTCAATGACGGAGCCAGTTTGCCAAGCAACGTGTTCAGGTGATTGGAACGCTCTTCGTCATTTTGTCCTTTCGCCAATTCTTCCGTGACGCCCATTTTCTTTAAGACCTCGGCTTGGGTGCGCAAGGTCTGATTTAAACTGCTCGTAAAATGATTTTCCAGCTGACGGAAGAAATAGACCCCGATCAGCTGCATGGCCATGATGATCATCAACAAATAGATCACGACCAGTTTCCACTGGATACTGTTTGCAAGTTGTTTCCATCTCTTCAACATCCATCACCCGGCTACTGTTTCGAATAAGGATCCCGGATCGTGTAACCGATCCCGCGGCGCGTGATGATATATTTGGGAGCACCCGGATCATCTTCAATTTTTTCCCGCAACCGCCGGATTGTCACATCCACCGTGCGTACATCCCCGAAGTAATCATATCCCCACACGGATTGCAAAAGATGCTCCCGGGTCAAAACCTGATTGACATGTTTGGTCAGGTAAAGGAGCAACTCAAATTCCCGATGGGTCAAATCCACGGTTTGCCCTTTTTTGGTGACGACAAAGCTGTTGGGGTCAATCGAAATGTCCCCGACGTTTAATGTGCCATTCTTTTCTTCTTCGGCATTTGCCTGTTTCAACGTTTGCGTCCGCCGCAAATTGGCTTTGATCCGGGCTAAAAGTTCCCGGTTGCTGAAAGGCTTGGTGACATAATCATCCGCGCCCATTTCCAGTCCGAGCACTTTATCCAATTCCGAATCTTTGGCGGTGAGCATGATGATGGGAAATTGGTAACGCTGCCGCACCTGCCGGCAAACTTCAATGCCGTCGGCACCCGGCAGCATCAGATCCAAAAGCATGAGATCCGGAGGTGAGGACAACGCTTTTTGAATGGCTTCACTGCCATCATGAATGCATTCCACGCTGTATCCTTCTTTTTCCAAATTGAACTGGATGATGTCTGCAATCGGTTTTTCATCTTCGACGACATAAATTTTGGCGCTCAAGCCCATCCCTCCCAAGGTTTTCAGGAATCGGAGAATTTATGGTCATTCTCTGGTTTCAGTGAACAAAACAGAAAAAAGTTAAAACCATTGTCCCACAATTGCCTTCATGTGTACAATTTGTTTTTATGTCTTATTTTAACATCGGAATTCAGAGAAGACAGACGAAAAGATGGAAATCCACGGAACCTTAAAAAATCTCCCGGAGACGGGCGTTACGGAAATTGGGCTTTTCATTCCTGATCCGGGCGCCTTTCTTTGGAATAGGATACAAAAAAAGGGGGGAGCGCCATTGAAACCATTGCCGTATCAGCAAGTTGCCAGCAAAAGTTTAAAGACCATGGTCCTGATGACAAATCACCGGATCCGGCCCTACATTCCGGAAACAAGACGTTTCAGTCCCCGGAACCTGGTCCGGATGCTGACCCGCCATACTTCTTTGTTTGTCAAACCGGATAAAGGAGGAGGCGGCGCGGGGGCAGTCCGGTTGTTAAAAAGAGGTTGGGGGAAAATTGAGATCCGCACCTTGAACCGCCAAAAAGTGATTGAGATCGGGAAGCTTTTTCATTATTTAAACCAATGCATGCACCCCGAAAAAAACTACATCATCCAACAGGGAATCGACCTGGGGGAAATCAGCGGACGCCCGTTTGATTTGCGGGTTCATTTGCAAAAACCTTTTCATCGTTGGCACATCACCGGGGTTTGCGCCAAAGTGGCCGCTCCCGGCAAGATTGTCACCAACCATTGCAAGGGAGGATTGCCGGTGGAAGCAAAACATGCCCTGTTTCAGGTGGCGGGCAATCCGGGCCGGACGATGCATTTAATGAATGAGATCCAAGCGCTTTCCAAAGAGACGGCCCGTACATTAAACGCGGCTTTCCCCGGCTTGAAAGAGTTGGGTATTGATCTGGGGGTGGATAAAGATTTGCGGATCTGGATTTTTGAAGTCAACACCCGGCCGGACTTTAAAATGTTCCGTTCTTTGAACAATTCCCGGATGTACCGTCGAATTTTGAAAAACCATGCTTTGATCGTTTAAAAATTTAAGAAGAAAAATTATCACGCCAACCATTGTGGGTTAAATGATTTGTACATGCGCAAAGCATGTTTTTTTCGTTTTCGAAAATATATAACATGTTTCGACAAAGTCTTCCCGTTGACGTTCTTGTATAACACCTGTTACCATTAATATTAATTCTAGGTATTTAAAATTTTTTAACGATTTTTTGGAGGTGTATTTATGTCTTCCATTACGGTTGGCGTATATCTGGGGAAAAAGGACCGGTTGGTTCGTTATTGGTACGAAATTTTGCCGAAAGGCCAATTCCCGATGTTGGTCAAATACTGCATTCAGTCTTATTTGAGAAACAACTATTTCCCGTTGCAATCCATTTGTGATGCAAGACAGCTGAAAGAGCAAATCCAAAAAAGAAGCGAGTACGTTCCCACCCAGCGGAATGTCACGTTCACCCCGGAAGACGGTCCGGTTTATCAATGGATCAAAGGACTGGAAAGCGGTTACCGCAGTGAGGAAATCAAAAACATTTTGAAGGAAACGGTGGTTCATACATTGCTGAATGAACAACCGCACTATCCGCAACGCATGATGGGACAAGTCCCTTACGGCGGCATGGAAGCCCACGAAGCGCAAGGCATGTACCGCCCTTATCCGGACGAAACGCAAAAATTGACCCTGCTCAAAAGGGAACAGATCGCGATGGAAGAACCGTATCCGACCGAAGGGGATGCAGAGGGGAAGGATAAAGCCACCAAAGGATTCAGCCATTTGGTCAACTATCTGGGATGACAGACGGTTTGCTGACGGAAAGATAAAATGCACACAAAGATGAACGACATCATGGGAAAAAGAGGAATGACAGTGTGGAGGAAATTCAGGCAGAAGGAATGAAAGAGTCCGTTTACTGTTGAGTGCGGGCTCTATTTTATTTGGTTGGATTTCGCGCAGAGGATCGAAGTTTGAAAATTTTTGTCGAATAAAACAAGGTTTGAAGGATTATTTTATTTGCAAGTGGAAGAAATCAACGATGTATAAATGCAGTGGATGTAGATAAAGAATGAATTTTGACAAAATATAGCAACTAAGGGAGTGCGAATCATCGTGTTGGATTATTATGCACTGGCAGAAAAGGGTTTTTTCTATTATGAAATCCAAAAATTGTTTTCGGCCTATCCCTTTTTGCATTGGATCAGTGTCGGATTGGTCACGGGGTTGTTGATCGTTTTGTTGTTGATCCCGAAAAAAACGATGGAACGGTTTCCGCGCTACGGATATATGGCTTCCGTTTTGCTGAGCATTGCATTGTTGGATTTATTTACTTTATCCATCCCGATTTTAACCGTTTACCTGATTGTATTGGGATACGTCCTGTTTCGGTCCAATGAGGAAAAAAGCTATAAAGTGGCGGTTGCCTTTTTGTCTGTGTATTTGGTCATCTCGGCGTTGACGGTTTGGAACCGGTTGATGATCATTGAGCTGATCAGCCACGGGCTTTTATTTATTTGGGTCTCCTGGATGGCAAATCATGTACGGGATATATTTTTTGAATTGCAAAAACAAAGAGAAAAAATCCGTTTCCTTGTTGATCAAAAGAATGAGGCGAATCAGCGGCTCCGGGATTTCCAGCGGGAACTGGACGAGACATACCTCCGGGATTCGCTCACGGGACTGTATAACTTTCACGGTTTTCAGGAGCAAGTAATCCGCAGCTTGTCGCGATTTTGGCCGGAAACGGCGTATCACGTGATTTGCATCGATTTGAATTCGTTCAGGCAAATCAACATTGAAGAAGGCATCGAGACGGGCGACCGCATTCTCGTGCAGATTGCCCGCCAACTGAAAAAACATCTTCCTCCTTCAGCCAAGCTGGCCCGCTATGACGGGGATCAGTATGCGATCGGATTAATGGGGGATGAATCGGTGTTGCGTCGCCTTTTGGAGACCATTGAAGTGATCATGGCCGGTATCCGCACCGAGCAAAGCATCATCCAATATTGCGTCGGGTTTGCCAGTTATCCGCGGGAAGCCAGCTCCGGAGGGGAATTGATCCGGTTGGCTGAGGAACGGTTGCGGATTGAACAAAACCGGATTCGCCACAAAGAGGAAGAGCAAAGAAGGCACATGGAAAAATTGTCGGCGGTAGGCCAACTGGCTGCGGGGCTGGCGCATGAAATCCGCAATCCGTTGACGTCGATCCGGGGATTTGTGCAGATTTCGGCGGCGGAATCGGAAGCCGTGAAAAAATGGGAGTCCATCATTTTGCCGGAGATTGACCGGATCAATGATCTTTTGAAGCAGTTTTTGAACCTGAGTGAATCCAAACCGAAACAAGTGACGCGCTTTTCCTTGAATCAGTTGATGAGTGACGTGTTGAGTTTATTGGAGCCCAAATCGTTGTTGATGGGGCATGAATTGAAACAAGATCCGCCGGAGAAAGACATGGAGATTGAGGCGGATCCCGAACAAATCAAGCAAGTTTTGATCAACCTGATCCAAAACGGGTTGGAAGCCCTGAACGAAAAAGGAAGGGTGGAAGTGGGATGGAAGCAGGTAAACCGGTATGTCCTCATCACTGTCAAAGATAATGGAAACGGAATCAACCCGGAAGATTTCTCCCGGATTTTCGATCCTTTTTTCACCACCAAGGGCGATGGAACCGGCATGGGGCTTTCCATTTGTCAGCGCATCGTGTCAGAGCATGGCGGGCAAATCACGGTGAACAGCCGTCCGGGTCGGGGAACCACTTTCCAGATTTATCTGCCGCTGAAACAAACAAGCATGTGTCAGGAAACCGATGAAGGAGAACACCATCTGCAGGCGGATCCTGATCCGGGGGCACCGCAAGGCAACGTCGTTCCCGTTCAAAAGGCGGAACCGGGAAAAGAGGAGAAAAAACAAGGGGAAGTGGCCGTGTTACAGAAGCCGGCGGCCGGTGGGAAAAAAGTGCCGATCAGTCCGGAAGTGTCCCGGAAAATTGCCGACATGATGCAAAAAGCGGAGCGCACCATCGCCTTGAAATGGAAGGAGGAAGCAAAGGTAAGCCCGATCACCGGTCATAAGCGGCTGAAAGAAGAAAACGGGGCGGAAAGAAAAGGGTTATCTGAAAAGAAGAAAACCGATTTTGCCCATCGGGTTGAACGTGCTGTAAAATAAAAGGAAGGAGGATGAAGAATGGCAGACAAAAAAAAGACGCAATTTCAGATTCTCGGTAACAAATCCAGCAGCATCCACGGCAGTTACTATACCGGAACTTTGAATCTCAACAATTTGTCCTCACTTCTGATTGACGGGGATGAAGTAAAAATCGATTTGGGGCTTCTTCATGCCAAAAGTACGGTGGAGCGCGGCATCAAATTTACGGCCGATCCGGAAGAAGTTCCGGAAGGAAAGGATTATTGGGTCGTCTGGGTGGCCACCGACCGGAATGAAAAAGGGCCTTACTATGCAGGTGTGGCCGCTTGTCCGATGCGCATTGACCGGGAAAAACGGAAAGGATGGAAAAATCTGGCCTTTCATGTGAACCGGATGGATGATGCCCTGAAGCGCAAAATCAAAATCAATGAGTTGGGCGGGCGGGAAAAACAAGCCCTGAAGGAATTTTTGATCCGGCATAATGAGGAAATGTGGGAAAACAGTGGAGATGAGTTGAAAGAACAATTGTCCAAAAAGTGAACGGTTCGTGAACAAATCAACATATATCTTGCCCGGGTTGACGGGCAGGGGTACACTTGATTTGTGGTTTCGGAATCTTTTGCTAGGACACGGAAATGGCGAGCATATCCGCTCGCTGTTTTTTATTTGGAAACGGATGATATTTTCGCCTCCTTTGGCTCAACATAAAGGGCAAAGGAGGCGTTTTTTCATGCGTGATTTCAATTCGGTCGATCTTTTTGCCAAACACGGGGGAGTCCATTACCGGACCAATGTCCCCAAGCAACAAATCAACCTGTATGTCCGGTCCTTACCGGAACACAAAAGACAAAGCATGTTCCAAGTGATGCAAGAATTGGAATCGGCAGGGATGATCACCATTTACAATGACGGTTTGTTTACCGATGGAGAGGGAAATGTGGGAGGAAGCCAGGATTGCTAAAAAACGGGAACACCCCGGCATCCGTAAAGCCGGGGTGTTTTTTCATCCGTTTTTCCACCAGCGGAGGAAACGTTCCAGCATGGAAGGCTTTTTCTTCCGGGGGATATGAGACGGAGTGCAGGACACGACCGGTTCGGTGCCGGCCACAAAATACTCCAGATAGGCTTGTTTTCCCATGCATCCGGGGGCGGCGATTTTCCCTTCTTCCGGATTTACATAGACAACCTTCACGCCGGGCGGCATGGTGAAGATGCGGGCCGGTTGTTTTCCGGTTGCCTTATTCATGTATTCGGCCCAAATGTTTTGGGCGAGACGTGCTTTGTGGTAAGGCAGTTTTTTTCCTTGGTCATACCCCACCCACACTGTTGTGACCAAATTCGGTGTGTATCCGGACAACCATCCGTCCCAATCGGTGGTTCCGGTTTTTCCTGCCGCGGGCTGATGGAAAAGATGCCCCGCCCGGTAACCGGTGCCTCCCGGTTTCAACACATTTTCCAAAAGTTTGGTCAGCACAAAAGTGTGTGCCGGGGAAGCCACCCGCTCGGGTTCCGTCTTTTCTTCAACCAGAACCCGGCCAAACGGATCTACGATTTTGGTGATCCCGATCAGCGGTTTTTTGACACCGCCGGCTGCCAAGGTGGCGTATGCTTGTGCCATTTCAAACGGGGAAACGGGATAGCTTCCCAAGGCCAGCGAAGGAGTCGCTTGAATCGGGCTTTTAATCCCGAGCCGGCGGGCGGTTTCGATCACCGGGGCGGTGCCGATTTTGGCCAGTGTCCCGACGGCATAAACATTATCCGAACGGGCAATCGCCTCTCTCAGCGTAATCAGCCGGTTCGCATAGTGCTGATGAAAATTGCGGGGCGTGTAAGTGTCTTCGCCAAATTGAAAGATGGTGGGACGGCTCATGATTTTGGACAGGGGCGTAAAGCCGTTTTCCAATGCACTTAAATAGACGACCGGTTTGAAAGACGATCCGGGTTGTCTGCGGGCAAAAACCCGGTTGTATTGAGATTGTTGATAATCCTTTCCGCCCACCATGGCTTTGATGTGACCGGTGACCGGATCCACGGAGATCAGGGCGCCTTGCAGATCTTTGTCATCCCGGGTATGCTGTTGCACCGCTTTTTCCGCCGCTTTTTGCATGTCTGTATTCAAGGTGGTGTAGATTTTAAGCCCGCCGCTCCGGACCAGCGATTCGTCCAGTCCGTACCGGGTGACCGCGGTTTGGATGATGTAATCGCGGAAATAACTGGCTTTGGCCGGCTTGGACCGGGACAAGGGATGCATGCTGATGGCCTGGTTCTTGGCAGCTTCGGCCTCTTCCGGAGAGATGAACCGGTTTTTCACCATGAGATCCAGGATGTGATGTTGCCGCTTTTTGGCCCGGTTGAGATGGCGGTAAGGGGAATAATAATAAGGCCCGCGGGGAATTCCTGCCAAAAGGGCGGATTCAGCCAAACTCAGTTCTTCCGGCTTTTTGTTGAAATACATTTTGGAAGCCCGTCCGATTCCGTAAGCCCCGTGGCCGTAATAGATCTCATTGAAATACAGTTCCAGGATTTCATCTTTTGTGTAATGCAACTCCAATTGCAAAGTATAGATCGCTTCTTTCAGTTTCCGGGTCCAAGTCCGGTCATGCGTCAAATAAAGGTTTCGGGCCAATTGCTGGGTGATGGTGCTGGCCCCTTGCACCACCCCGCCCGCTTTTAAGTTGGCAAAAACGGCCCGCGCAATTCCGGAAACGGAAAATCCGTGATGGCGGTAAAAATCTTTGTCCTCGGCCGCCAAGGTGGCATGGATCAACGATTTGGGAAGTTGATTCAAACGGATGATGTCCCGGGGTTCCCCGTGATCCAATGAGCCGATCACCCTTCCCCGGTCATCCAGCATCATGGAACTGGCGTATGTATCGGGAGGAGGGAGCGGGCGCCCTTTCAGGTAAAGCAAAGCAAGCCCGCAGAAAAGGGAAAAAAGGATGATGCTGATGAATGCCAATTTGACCATGTGTGCAAGACGCAGGATGATTTTTGCCAGGCGGGGGACATGCCCGGGTTGGACACCGGTTGGGAAATCCTGTTTTTTCACAAATAGGCTCCTTCCTTCCAACAAGTTGACAAAGGGTATTATGCGGAGCCTTCAGGAAAAATATACCTGAAAAAATTATGTTTGTATTTCCCGGGAAAAATGATTGTAACCACTGAAAACATGCATTATTCTTAGTATGTTATGGATTTGGTCAGTGTGGACAGGATGAAAGGAGATTGGATGGAAGATGGACATGGAATTGTGGTATACGGAAAAACAAACCAAAAACCACGGAATTACCACAAAAATTAAGCAAACCTTATATCACGACAAATCAGAGTATCAATCGTTGGATGTCATAGATACCATTGAATTCGGCAAGATGCTGGTTTTGGACGGAATGGTGATGACCACTGACCGCGATGAATTTGTTTATCATGAAATGATCAGCCATGTGGCCATGAATACGCATCCGGAGCCGAAACACGTTTTGATTGTCGGTGGCGGGGATGGCGGCGTCGTTCGCGAAGTTTTGCGCCATCCTTCCGTCGAAAAAGTGGTGTTGGCTGAGATCGACGGAAAAGTGATTGAAACCGCCAAAAAATATTTCCCGCAAATTGCCGGCAAGTTGAGCGATGAGAGGGTGGACATCCAAGTGACGGACGGCGTGCGCCATATTCAGGAGAATAAAGGAAAATATGATGTGATTATTGTGGATTCCACCGAACCGGTCGGGCCGGCCGTGGGTCTGTTCCAAAAACCGTTTTACGAAGGGATTTACGAAGCTTTGAAAGAAGACGGGATCATGGTCGCGCAAACGGAATCCCCGTGGTTTAACCGGCCGCTGATCCGTCAGGTGTTCCGGGACATTTCCCAAACGTTCCCGATCGCCCGCCTTTATACGGCCAGCATTCCCACCTATCCCAGCGGGTTGTGGAGCTTTACCATCGGGTCCAAAAAATATGATCCGCTCGATGTGGATGAACAGTCCATTCGCGATCTGGACACCCGTTATTATCATCCGAAGATGCACCATGCTTTGTTCGATTTGCCACGGTTTGTTGAGGAGCTGTTAGAGGATGGGGAGGAAAACGATGCGCTTTGACGAGAAATATTCCGGAAACGTGTTTATCGGAGCCGACGATGATTTTGACCGGGCTCAGGCCGTGATTTACGGCATGCCGATGGACTGGACCGTCAGCTTTCGCCCGGGTTCCCGCTTCGGACCGGCCCGGATCCGGGAAAGCTCTTTGGTCCATGAGGAATACAGCCACTATTTACAACGTGAGTTGTCGGAAGTGACTTATTTTGATGCGGGGGACATTCCCCTTCCGTTCGGGAATGCGGAAAAAAGCTTGCAGTGTATCAGGCAGTTCGTGAGAAAAGTCCTGGATGCCGGGAAATTCCCCTTGGGACTGGGAGGGGAACATCTGGTGACCTGGCCGGTGGTGGAGGAAGTTTACCGGGCTTATCCCGATCTGGCCGTGATCCATATTGATGCCCATGCCGATTTGCGGACCGATTATGAAGGGGAAATTTATTCCCATGCCACCCCTTTGCGCAAAATCGCCGAGCGGATCGGAGGCGAAAATCTTTATCAGTTCGGCATCCGCTCCATGACCAAAGAAGAAGTGATGTATACCGGTGAAGCCGGAATTCATTTTTATCCGTTTGATGTGGTGGAGCCGTTGAAACAATGCCTGCCTGAACTCAAAGGGCGTCCGGTTTATGTCACCATCGACATCGATGCGTTGGACCCTGCGCACGCTCCGGGTACAGGAACACCCGAACCGGGGGGAATCACGACGCGGGAAATGTTGCAGGCCATCCATGCGATCGCCCGCTCGGAAGTGCGTGTGGTCGGGGCCGATTTGGTCGAAGTGGCGCCTTGCTACGATCACAGTGAGCAAACCCCCATTTTGGCGGCAAAACTGGTCCGTGAAATGCTGCTCGGTTTTGTTAAGTAAAAAACGTCACGTCCGGTGCCGTTTCCCCCTGATCAAGGGGGTTTTTTTCATATGGCGCCCTCAAGATTGGCAAACGGCAAAAACCAGTGATAAGATACTAATATTAGACAGAAAGGGGCAGGATGATGATTCCGGTCAAGATCTACATTGAATCGGTCATTCAATCGGAACCGGACCAGGAACCGGATGTGATCAAACAAGAAGTGAGCGGCCGCTTTCAAGAAAAGGAAAACGGAGAGTGGGTCCTGAAATATGAGGAAAACAGCGGAACCCGTGAGGAAGTGAAAACCTCTGTCAAGTCCATGCCGGAAAAGGTCACGATCATCCGGCAAGGCGCCGTTTCCTACCGGCAAAATTACGAACCGGGGAAGACGTTGGGAAGCATGGTTCACACACCTGCCGGAATCACGGAAATGGAAGTCACCACGTTGACGTATGAGCGGAAGCTTAAAGGGCAGGAAGGATGGATTGATTTTTCCTTTTTATTACATATGGGTCAACAAAATTTAGGAAAATACCAGTTGAGTTTACGGTGGATGGGAGGATCATGGAATGAGTCTGCTTGAGCAGAAAAAAGAGAAGTTGAAACAGGAACTGAAACAAGCGGTGATGCAGGCCGGACTGGCTGAGGAAAAAGAGATTCCGGAGATACTGCTCGAAGTGCCGAGGGAAAAAGAGCACGGGGATTGGGCCACCAACCTTGCCATGCAACTGACCAAAGTGGCACGCAGAAATCCACGTGAAATCGCGGCAAAAATTGTGGAACACTTGGACAAAGAGAAAAATCACATTGAAAAAATCGAGATTGCGGGCCCCGGATTTATCAATTTCTTCCTGGACCGCAGCTTTTTGGTCGATGTGCTGGATGAGATCGACCGCCAAAAAGAAAAATACGGATATTCCCCGGCCGGGAAGAACGAAAAAGTGAATGTCGAGTTTTGTTCCGCCAACCCGACCGGTTCCCTTCATCTGGGCCATGCCAGAGGCTCGGCGGTGGGCGATGCCTTGTGTAACCTGTTGGAAGCTGCCGGATATGATGTCACCCGTGAATATTACATCAATGATGCCGGGAACCAAATCCACATGTTGGCGTTGTCGCTGGAAGCCCGTTATCTGGAACAGCTGGGGCAGCCCGTTTCCTTCCCGGAAAACGGTTATCGCGGGCAGGACATTATCGACCTGGCAAAAGAGCTGGTGGAACAAGAGGGCGACCGTCTGTTAAAGATCGACCGGGAAGAACGGATCCAAAAATTGCGTGAATACGGGAAAAAGCGCCTGCTTGACAAAATCCGGGAAGATTTGGCCCGATACCGTGTGAAATTTGATGTCTGGTTCAGCGAAACCTCGCTTTATGAATCAGGAGCCGTGGAAGAAACCCTGAAGGCATTGAAGGAACGGGGTTACACCTATGAAAAGGACGGGGCTTTGTGGCTGAAATCCACTGAATTCGGGGATGACAAAGACCGTGTTCTGATCAAAAAAGACGGCTCTTACACGTATTTAACCCCGGATATCGCTTATCACCGCAATAAATTCCACCGGGGATTCGACCGGTTGATCAATGTTTGGGGAGCCGACCACCATGGCTATATCGCCCGGATGAAAGCGGCGCTGGCTTCCTTGGGGTATAACCCGGATCAACTGGAAATCGTGATTACGCAAATGGTGAAATTGTACCAAAACGGCGAACTGGTCAAGATGTCCAAACGGACCGGCAAAGCCGTGACCCTCGTCGATTTGATGGAAGAAGTGGGAACGGACGCCGCCCGGTATTTCTTTGTCATGAGAAGTCCGGACACGCATTTGGATTTTGACATGGATTTGGCGGTTTCCAAGTCCAATGAAAACCCGGTTTATTATGTCCAATATGCCCATGCCCGGATGATGAGCGTGTTTCGCCAGGCGGAGGCAAAAGGCATCACTCCTTCCAGAGACCGCGAAGATTTGAAATTGCTCCGGGAGGAACAGGAATACGACTTGTTGGAGAAATTGGGAAGTTTCCCGGGCGAGATTGCTTCCTCGGCCGTGCAGCTGGCTCCCCACAAGTTGGTTCGTTATCTGTATGAGTTGGCTTCCGACTTCCATCGCTATTACAACGCCCATCGCGTCATCAGTGATGATGTCAACCTGTCGCGGGCGAGACTGGCTTTGCTTCAAGGAATCGCCCAAGTGATCCGGAACGGATTAAATTTGATCGCAGTGGACGCACCGGAGCAAATGTAATGTTATACTAGCTAGAGGGGGGAATCCCTTCTGGCTTTTTTTATGCCATCATCATAGTGGTATTTTTCATATGTTGAATGAATGTTTGAAAAAATGTAACATTCTATCACTGAAAACCGAGTTTTAATAGAGATGCTCAGACCTTTTTTTGTTGCTTGGGAAATGAAAGATATGATTTGGATAATAAACACTGCGATTAAGGAGATAGAATGATTATGGAAGGAATGAAGCTGGCGGAGAGATATGAGATCCTTCACTCTCTGGGCGGGGGCGGCATGGCGGTTGTGTACAAGGCAAAGGACCTGGTGATTGACCGGTATGTTGCGATCAAGGTGATGAACAATTCATTGATTCATGACCAGGATTTTGTCCGGCGTTTTATCCGGGAGGCAAAAGCGGCCGGCAGTTTGTCCCATCCCAATATTGTCAGTGTCTATGATGTGGGGCGGGAAGGTTCCATCTATTACATGGTGATGGAATATGTGGACGGTCCGTCGCTGATTGACCTCATTAAAAAAGAAGGTCCTTTCCCGCCGGAAAAAGCGGTGAAAATTGCGTCACAGATATGTGACGGTTTGTCTCATGCCCATCGTCACGGGATTATTCACCGTGACATCAAACCACATAATATTTTGGTCGGTTCCGACCAACGTTACAAGTTGACCGATTTCGGGATTTCGCATTTACCCAGTGCCGCCACCGTCAAAACCAAAACTGGTTATGTCATGGGATCTGTTCATTATTTCTCCCCGGAACAAGCTTCAGGGAGAAAGGTGGACTACTCTTCGGATTTATATTCATTGGGAATCGTGATTTATGAGATGTTGACCAAAAAAGTTCCTTTTAACGGGGACAGTTCCATTTCCATTGCCTTGAAACATTTGCACGATCCGGTTCCGGACCCGACAACCTACAATCCGGATATTTCTGAATCGATGCGGCAAGTGTTGATGCGGGCGTTGGAGAAGGATCCGGAAAAACGGTACCAAACGGCAGCGGAATTGAAACACGCTTTGCAACAAGCCTTGGAAAAGCCGGATGCTTATATGTTGCCGGTGGACCGGCCAAAGAAGAAAAAATCAAGCAAATTCAGCCCCAAAAAAATCGGGATCTTGTCCGGTGTGGCGGTTGTCGGGCTTTTCCTGCTGACGTTCGGCATCAAAATGATCGGGGAAACCAAGCAGGAAAAGAAACCGGATCCGCCTTCTTCCACTCCGGCGGCTTCGCAAACACAGGCAAACGAGTCGCGCCCTGAATGGAACCATAAATGGTGGAAGGAAATTCCGGATGATGAAAAGACCGAAAGCAAAATGTTTCGTGATTTTGAAGTGAAGGGAGCCGACGGCCAATACGAGGTGACCCTCAAAGTGAACAATGACCTGAAAGGACGGACTTTTTATTATGATATTTATGTGGTGGACGGATTCAGTTCGCGGTTGGTGTTAAACGGCCGTTCGGTCACCTTTCACAAAGACAAGGATCAGGATTTTACGATGGTGGATTTTGACGTCAACATTCCCAAAGAAGCCATCATGCCCATATCGGGTGAGGGAATTGCCAAAATCACCATATACAGCCTCGACAAGAAATCAGAGAACCGGAAAGAAAAATACACCATCGACAATTTATTGCAGATGTGGGGAACGGTCCCCGAATCTGAAACCGGGAAAAAATCTGATTGACAGGAGGGAAATCCCCTCCTGTTTTTTGTCGGGTCAATCGGTTACAATGGATAGTGATGAATTTTAAGCACAATTCTGATTATTTTTCGGCACCAACCGCGGAAGGAGGAATTTGGTCTGATTCATACCCGCTTGTCCAAAAAAATGATTTGCCGGTTTCTGGATTGTTTGAATGAAGGGGTGCATATCGTCGATGCCCGGGGAATGACGGTTTTTTACAACAAAGCGGCTTCCAGGCTGGACGGCATGGACATTGACGAAGTCATGGGCGTCCATGTGCTTGAGGCCTTCCCTTCATTGACGCAGAAAACGAGCACGCTTCTGAACGTGCTGCAAACGGGAAAATCCATCGAAGAAAAACAGCAGTCGTTTATGAACCGGAGAGGACAGAGGGTGCTGACCGTCAACCGCACCATTCCACTCCGGGTCGGGGGCGAAGTGGTGGGAGCCGCTGAAATTTCGCGCGACATCACGCAGGTGAAGGAATTGTCCGACCAGGTGATTCACTTGCAAGAAAAAATGAACCCGCCGCCCCGCCGCTTCACTTCAAAAAAACAATCCTTTTACCAGTTTGCCGATATTGTGACGCAAAACCCGGTGATGCTGAAGGAAATCGAGAAAGCCAAGCGGGCTGCGCAAACCAAATCCCCCGTTTTGGTAGTCGGTGAAACCGGAACCGGAAAGGAATTGTTTGTCCAATCGATTCACAGTGCCTCCGGTCGTGTAAAGGGACCGTTTATTGTGCAAAATTGTGCGTCGATTCCGTCAACTCTGCTGGAAGGGATCTTATTTGGCACGGTGAAGGGAGCTTTTACAGGATCCGAAGACCGCCCGGGGTTATTTGAATTGGCGGATGGAGGAACGTTGTTCCTGGATGAAATCCAATCGATGCCGATTGAGTTGCAGGCCAAATTATTGCGGGCACTCGAGGAAGGCGGTGTCCGGCGCGTCGGGGATGCGAAATTCCGGTCGGTTGATGTGCGAATTATTGTGGCGACCAACGAAGATCCGCTCATCAGCATGCAAAAAGGGAAGTTGAGGAAAGATTTGTACTATCGCATCCATGTGGTGGGAATTCATCTTCCTCCTTTACGGGAGCGGAAAGACGACATACCGTGTTTGACCCGGTATTTTTTCCGGAAGTTAAAGGCCGAAATCGATTCGCCGTCCGGGGAAATCGACGAGGAAGTGTTCCAAGTGTTCCAGCAGTACCACTGGCCCGGAAATGTCAGAGAGTTGGCACATACCATTGAAGGGGCTTTGACGTTGGCGACCGAAAAAAAACTGTGTGTCGATCATCTGCCCGGCCATTTCAAAAACAGAAAGTCCGATGACGGGATCCAATTTTCAACTTTATGCAAAGAAAATGGCAAGTCACTGCGGGAAGTGGTGAGAGAAGTGGAAACCCGGCTGATCCGGCAGGCGATGAAAGAAACCGGAGGCAATGTGTTAAAAGCTGCCCGTCGGTTGGGGATTCCACGCCAGACCCTGCAATACAAACTGAAGAAAATCAATTCGGTTTAAAAAGTGCCCAAAATTGGGCTTTTTTTTATGTGAAAAAACCGTGCTTTCCCCATTTTTTCGCTTGGCACCGGATTTGCATGCATAAAGGGTGAGAGGAGGGAGCGACTTGATTTATCCGAAAGGCCACCCTTATGGGTTGCATCGTGTGATGGAACCGGCCGGTACGTTGCCGCAACCCGCCTGGAAGCTGAATGCGGATCCGGTGGTTTATGACAATGAATTGTTGATTGACGTGGATTGCTTAAACATTGATTCCGCTTCTTTTCAGCAATTGAAAGAAGAAGCCCGCCATGACCCCGGCAAGGTGGAAGAACAGATTTTGGCCATTGTTTCCCGCCGCGGAAAAATGCACAATCCGGTGACAGGGTCCGGCGGCATGTTGATCGGCACGGTGCAGGAGGCCGGCCCCCGGTTTCCGGCCCGTAACGTCAAAAAAGGGATGAAAATCGCTACTTTGGTGTCCTTGACACTGACCCCGCTTCGCATCGAAAAGATCAAAAAAATACACATGGATACCGGGCAAGTCGAAATCAAGGGGCAGGCTGTCCTGTTTGCCAGCGGTCCGTTTGCCTTTTTGCCGGATGACATCCCGGAAAAAGTGGCACTGGCTGTTTTGGACGTATGTGGTGCCCCCGCCCAAACGGCCCGCCTGGTTAGGCCGCAGGACCGGGTGGTGGTGCTGGGAGCCGGCGGAAAGTCGGGACTGCTCAGTTTGTATCAGGCATGGAAAAAAGCAGGCAAGTCCGGGCAAGTGATCGCCATTGAGGCCGGCGAAAAGGCATGCCGGGAGATTCGTTCCCTGGGGCTGGCCCATGACGTGATCCGGTTGAATGCCACGGATCCGATGGCGGTTTATGAGGCGGTTCACACCGCAACCCGCGGGAAGCTGGCCGATTTAACCATCAACTGTGTCAATGCTTCTGATACGGAGCTTTCCTCCATTTTGGCCACCCGGGATCAAGGATTGGTATATTTCTTCAGCATGGCGGTACAGTTCACCAAAGCGGCTTTGGGAGCGGAAGGAATGGGCAAAGACGTGCAGATGATGATTGGAAACGGTTATGCTCCCGGGCACGCAACGCTGGCTTTTCAGTCTCTTCGCGAATGCGACCGGTTGTTTCAAGTTTTTGCCAAACGCTATCAATGAAAGGGGTCGGAAGATGATGAGAGATTGGCGTGAAATCGAACTGTGGAAAGATGTGACGGAGGAACAGTGGAATGACTGGCTGTGGCAACTGACACACACCATCCGCAATTTTGAAGACTTAAGCAAGGTGATCCGTTTGACGCCGGAGGAGATCGAAGGGGTGAAGATCTCCAAACAGACGATTCCGCTGAATATCACGCCGTATTATGCACTGTTGATGGATCCCGATGATCCGAAAGATCCCATCCGGATGCAATCGGTGCCGATTTCTGCCGAATTGGACCGCACTCCTTACGATATGGAAGATCCGCTGTTGGAAGATACGGATTCCCCTGTCCCCGGATTGACCCATCGTTACCCGGACCGGGTCCTGTTTTTGATCACCAACCAATGTTCCATGTATTGCCGCTATTGCACGCGCCGCCGCTTTTCCGGGCAAATCGGGATGGGCGTTCCCAAAAAACAGATGGATGCCTGCCTCGACTACATCCGGAACACGCCCGAGGTCAGGGACGTGCTGTTGTCCGGGGGAGACGGATTATTGGTCAACGACCGGATTTTGGAGTATTTGCTGAAAAACCTGCGCGAAATTCCCCATGTGGAAATCATCCGGATCGGAACCAGGGCCCCGGTGGTTTTCCCGCAACGGATCACCGAAAATTTGTGCAATATTTTGAAGAAATATCATCCGGTATTGCTGAACACGCATTTTAACCATCCGAAAGAAATCACGCCGGAAGCCAAAGGGGCTTGTGAAATGCTGGCGGATGCGGGGGTTCCGCTGGGAAATCAGTCCGTGATTCTGGCGGGGATCAATGACTGTCCGCATATCATGAAAAAATTGATGCATGAGTTGGTGAAAATTCGTGTCCGGCCTTATTACATTTACCAATGCGATTTATCGGAAGGCATCGGGCACTTCAGAACCCCTGTTTCCAAAGGGTTGGAAATCATCGAGTATTTGCGGGGGCATACGTCCGGTTATGCCGTTCCCACGTTTGTGGTCGATGCGCCGGGAGGAGGAGGCAAAATTCCGCTCAGCCCGAATTATCTGATCTCGCAAAGCACCGAAAAAACCGTGTTGCGCAACTTTGAAGGCGTGATCACCAGTTATCCCGAGCCGGCACATTATCAACCGCACAACAAAGAAGAATGCGAATACTGCCAGGCGGCCGGAGAGCAAGTGGGAATTGCGGCTTTGATGAACGATGAACGGATCAATCTGGAGCCGAAACAATTGACACGGGAAGACCGGCGTGTCCAACCGTCTTAAGGAACGGGGCCATGGGTTTAAAAAAAGAAATCGCTTCCCTGTCTGTCATCGGACTGTCCAAAAACGCCGGAAAAACAACCGTGTTGAATGCATTGATCCGCGATGCCCCCGAAGCCGGTGTGCTCGGGATATTAAGCATGGGAGTGGACGGGGAGAAACATGATGCCATAAGCGGCAAGGAAAAGCCGTTGATCCGGGTGAGGGAGAATATGCTGGTGGCCACTTCCGCCCAATGGCTGAACCGCCAACCGGGACACTGGGAAGTGATTCAATCCTGCGGAATCCAATCGGTGATGGGGGAAGTGTTCATTGCCCGCGCCAAACGGGAGGGGACGGTCCTGTTGGCAGGCCTTCCTTCCAAAAGCGGGGCCAAGCGGGCGATGGAGTTGTTAAGACGGGCCGGTGCACAAAAAATCCTGCTGGACGGGGCTTATGACCGGCGATCTCCGTCCAGTCCCCAACTGACCGATGCCACCATTCTTGTCATCGGGGCTTCCCTTGATTCAAACTTTGCCGGGGTCATCCGCAAAGCCGGGGAATGGAGCCGTTTGCTGCGCCTGAAGGCATGCGACTGTTTCCCGGAACAAAAAGCCGGGTCCTTGGCTTTGGAAAAAAAGCGGGTGGTTGGCATTTTCGGCAACCGCATCGAAGTGCTTCCTTTCTCCGGGTTGTTTTCCATCCGGGAGGAAGGGGAGTGGTTGCAAAACGAATGGCAGGCACTGGCGATCAGCGGGGCGTTGACCGATCGGATGTTGCAAATGTTTCTCCGCTGCCGGAAGGCGGTCCGTATCATTGTTCCCGACATTACACATTTATTTGTCAGCATGCCGGTGCTTCGCCGTTTTTATAACCAAGGAGGGGAAATCCGCGTCCTGAAACCGATCCGTCTCCTCCGGGTGGCCGTCAATCCGGAATCGCCGGACGGATATTCCTTTCCTCCTGGGGAGATGAAAGAAAAAATTGGCCGCCTTTTTTTTCCCGTCCCCGTGGTCGATGTGATGCGGGACCGGTATAAGCAGGGAGGGTGGTGTGATGTTTTGTGATGAACGTACGGCCAAAGAAATCGGCCTCTTGGATTGCCTGGACTTGTTTCAGCCGCTCACCCCTTACGGAAAAGAGCAAAAGGCTTGCCGGCCGTTTTTGCCGGGAGAGGAAGAAGCTTGGCAGCAATGTTTAAACGAGCAAGCGGAGATCAAACAGCAATTGGATGCCTTTTCCATACGGGAACCGGTTCATGCCCTTCTTGCGAACCTCCCGGACATTTCCCCCGTTTTGCGGAAACTGGAGGAGTCCCGGTTATTGGACTTGACGGAATGGTACCAATTGAAAACTTTTTTATACAACACGCAGAAGCTCCATTCGTTGTTGAAACAAACCACGCTCTCCCGCATGATTCTCAAAAACAAAGCGATGGAAAAACAATGCGAAAAGGCTTTTCTCCTTTTAAACCCCGCCAAAACGCGCACCTCTTCTTTTTGGTTTGATGATGCCTACGATGACCGTTTAAAAGAAGCCAGAAAAACGCTCAGGAAATTGCAGGCAACCGTCAAGCGGGATCAGGAACAAAAGGCGGCCGGGATTGCGGAAAAAACAGGGCAAACTTGCAACCGGTTTGGCGAATGGGTGGTGCCCCGGGACACGGAAGGGGACCGGTTGTTAAAAGAAGAGGCGGAATTGATGCTGGTCCGGCAAACGGCCCATGAATCGGTTTACCGCTTGAAAAACGGGCATCCCCTGTCCCGTGAAATCGCCGGATGGGAAGAAAAGATCGCCCGGATCGAACAGGAAATCAACCGGTGGTTGGTACAAGAAATGGCTCCGTTGGTTCCGGATTTCCGTCAGTGGCTGGTTCACATCACCCGGTTCGATTTGCAATGGGCCCGGATCCGGGCGGCCGAACACTGGCAAGGAGTCCGCCCGCGCTGGTCCAAGAATCAATTCCGGGTGAAAAGCGCTTTCCATCCCGCCTTGGAGCAAACGCTGAACGAACGCGGCAGGTCCATGACTCGTGTCGATTGTTCGATCCGGCGCGGGGTGACGGTGATCATCGGCCCCAATATGGGCGGAAAAACGGTCGCTTTAAAAACATTCGGGTTGATTGCAGTCTTGGCGCAATACGGATTTTTTGTCCCGGCTGCCGGCTGTGAAATGCCTTTGTTTTCCTGGGTTGCCGGTTTGCTCGGTGACGGCCAGGGAATCCGGCAGGGGTTAAGCCGTTTTGGCGCGGAAATGGTCCGGTTTCGTGAGTTGTTGAAGCTTCCGGGAACGGGATTGATGTTGTTGGATGAAACGGGAAGCGGGACCAATCCGGTGGAAGGAGGGGCATTGGCCCGGGCCGTCACGTCGTTCCTTGCCAAAGAGCGGCATTATTCCGTGCATGTGACACATTATCAGGAGGTGCTGGATGTCAAAGGCATCCGCCTGTATCAAGTGGCCGGGATTTCCGGTCAAATGGCGGAAGCCGGTGCATTTTATCCCGACACTCTGGAAGAAAGGATGGATTACCGGCTCATCCCGGTCAAAGAGGGACGAAAAAACATCCCGCATGAAGCCATCCGGATTGCCGAAGTCATCGGCCTGCCTTCCGATATCATCCGGATGGCCAAACAACAAGCGGGGGAGAAAGCGGGGGAAAAACAGTGAATAAATTGAGGTTGGATCCAGAGCAAATCACGCGTGCGCGTCAAGCGGCCAAAGCGATTGCCGACCAAGTGGACCGGTTGGTTTCCGTTCACACCACGGTGGCGGTGGAACGGACGGTATTGCGTTGTTTTGGAATTGACGGGGTGAATGAAGAAGGGGTGCCGTTGGCCAATGTGGTTGTGGATCACTTGTTGGAAAGAGACCAGTTGGAAACGGGAGCCGCTTATTGGGTTTTAAATGCCATGGTGCTCAACGGTTGTCCGGCGCAGTATGTCGCGGAACAAGTGGCGGAGGGAAAGTGGGATTTGGTGCAACTCCGCCGTGTCCCCTTGGCTGAAATTCAGGAAAAAGGAAGGCAAATGGCCGGCCAGGCTCTGGATGAGATTTGGAAAAACCGGATGGAGCGACTAGAGTGGATCAGGAAAACCGGGGAGAGAAAAAAGCCTTATTTGTACGTGATTGTGGCAACCGGTGACATTTACGAAGATGTTGTGCAGGCCAAGTCGGCGGCCCGCCAGGGAGCGGATATCATCGCCGTGATCCGCAGCACGGGGCAGAGTTTGCTGGACTATGTGCCTTATGGAGCGACCCGGGAAGGGTACGGGGGGACGTTTGCCACCCAGGAGAATTTCCGAATCATGCGGAAAGCGCTGGATGAAGTCAGCCGGGAAGAGGGGCGGTATATTTATCTGTGCAATTATTGCTCGGGGTTATGCATGCCGGAAATTGCCGCCATGGGAGCGTTTGAACGGTTGGATGTCATGCTGAATGATGCCTTGTACGGGATTTTGTTCCGGGACATCAACATGCAGCGGACCCTGATCGACCAATCGTTTTCCCGCATGATCAACAGTTATGCCGGTATCATGATCAATACGGGGGAAGACAATTATTTGACAACGGCCGATGCCGTCAAAAGCGCGCATACTGTGCTGGCGTCGCAATTCATCAATGAACAGTTGGCGCTGTTGTCGGGGCTTCCCCCGGAGCAAATGGGACTCGGGCATGCGTTTGAAATGAATCCGGATCTGGAAGACGGGTTGTTGTGGGAAATTGCCCAGGCCCAGATGGCAAGGCAAATCTTTCCCGATGCCCCCTTGAAATACATGCCGCCGACCAAATACATGACCGGAAATATTTTTAAGGGCCATATTCAAAATGCACTGTTTAATTTGGTTGGCATCATGACGAACCAGGGGGTGCAATTGCTTGGCATGATGACCGAAGCCATGCATACACCGCATATCCATGACCGGCAACTGGCCATCGAAAATGCCCGGTACATTTTTAACAACGCCCGCCATTTGGGAGAAGAAATCTGTTTCCGGCCCGGAGGGCGCATCGAACAAAGAGCCCGCCAGGTTTTGGAGGAAGCGGTGAAATTGTTGGAAGAAATCCGGGAAACCGGCTTGTTTCATGCTTTGGAAAAAGGCATGTTTGCCGATGTGAAACGGTCAAGGACCGGAGGCAAGGGGCTGGAAGGGGTTCTGAAAAAAAACCCTGACTATTATAACCCGGTTGAAGCGGAACTCCGGTCGCGTCTCGGGTTGAAACCAAGAGAGGGGGTCGGATGTTGAAGGCGGATTTGACCTGTGTGAAACCGTATGGCGACACACTGAATGATGGCATGGTCCAGCTGAGTTTCAGCATGCCGGTTCCATATGGGGAAGAAGCCCGGGAAGCCGCCAGACAACTGGCGATGAAAATGGGGCTGGATGAACCGCAAGTGTACCATATGAAAGACTTGACGGAAGGTTTCACTTTTTTCATCGTTTACGGAAAGTGCCGCCATTTTGTTGATTTCACGAGCATCCGGGTTCCGAAAGTGGATAGTGTACGCATGGATTTTGATCAGATCAATCAGTATATCCGGGAGAAAATCGGCAGAAAAGTGGTTGTGGTCGGGGCGTGCACCGGAACGGACGCACACACGGTCGGCATTGATGCGATCATGAATATGAAAGGCTATCACGGGGAATACGGACTGGAACGATATCCGGAAATTGAAGCTTACAATCTGGGAAGCCAGGTGGAAAACGAAGTGTTGATGGAAGAAGCTTTAAAGAAAAAGGCCGATGTAATTCTGGTTTCCCAGGTGGTGACCCAAAAAGGGGCCCACATCCAAACCCTTACCGAATTGGTGGAACTGCTGGAAGCGGAAGGGGTGCGGGACCAGTTTATTCTCATATGCGGAGGCCCCCGCATTCATCATGAACTGGCTTTGGAGGTGGGGTTTGATGCCGGTTTCGGTCCCGGCACGTTGGCCCCGGATGTCGCTTCGTACTTTGTGCAGGAACTGGTCCGCCGCCAAAACCGGTCCCGGATGTTGTAAAAGGCTGACGCCAGCGCCAGCCTTTTTCTTTAAAACGAAAATTCGGGAGGGGACAAAGGGATTTCATTTTCCTGGTAAACTTTTCTTACATAGACCAGATAATAGGATCGGAACTCCTTGTTGTTTAAGGGATGAATTTCAATCAATTCTTTTTTCTCCAACTGTTCCATGGCAAAGGAAACCCGCGAATAGGGAAAATCCATTTCCTTGGCCAGACGGAAATGGTTGATAATGAGCCCCCGTGGCGGAATATTCACGCGGAAAATGGTATCTTTTTTAGCGACAGGAGAGGCCAGGCGGCTCAGTTCGTAGTAAACGAATCGTTCGATGGGAGGGAGTTTGTCAACGACAGAATACGGGATTTGAAAAGAATGAGGCTTCATATTCTCTCTCTCCTATTCTATATAAGCTTAATAATCAAACGGGATGCCACTGGCTTTAATCTCTTGAAAAGAGGATGGAGGCACATTTTGACTCGACAGCATCCGGGAATGATTCACGGGAGAAAGATCTTTGGCCGGTTGCAATTGACCCATGCAATAGGCAAACAACAGGTTTTTGACCAGTCCGGAAAAATTGATGTCTTCCCGGTCTGCCAACTTGAGCAGTTCCAGTTCGACCGCATCTTCGGTATTAAAGGAAACTTGTCTTCTTTCCCTCTTTTTATATTCCCTCATTCACCGAGCGTCTCCTTTCCCAGTGCATAATAACCGAGTGCATTGGCAAATTGCGGATTGTCAAAAGTGGTGGCGTGGATGAAACCCACGTGTTTGAAGGGCTCCACCAATTCCGTTGCCTTTCCGCCGATCAACTCGACCACATCAGTCGTGGACCACATTCCGCCCAAATGTCCGACGATCATGGCTGCCATTTCCTCCGGATCGGCTTCCCGGACATTATCCCATCCTTTTGGCAACGTTCCGCTCTCCCGGTCAATAAAAATCCCGTCTTTAAACGTGGCATAGTTTGTTGTCCGGGCTCCCGGATCCACGATGCGCACCGTTCCCATGCGCCGGTGCACCCAATAGGCCGCTCCTCCCTCAATGGTGATCGCGGCTTTGGTGATATTGATTTTGCGATATGTACCGTTTAAAACCACTTCGTGCTCTCCCTCCAACTTGGCACGAAGCCGCGCTCTTTCATCCTCTTTATACATGTTGATCGGGACCCCGGTGACCAATTTTACATCCCCGATCGCTCCTGCTTTAAACAAAGCCGTCAGGATCAACAATACCGTCTCCACATTGACTTTGCTTTCGGTCATCATCTGCCTTGTGAAAGAGCCTTCCCGCTCTGCCAGCTGCCCGATGAAATACTCCTTCCCTTGATACCGGAGCTCGATATCTTCCTCCAATGTCTGTACAAAAGTTCTTTTTCTCGCTTTTGAAACTTTACTTGGAAATGAGAATTTTTGATTTCCTGTCACTGTTTTTACAAAGGCTCGTCCTGCATCCACAGCAATTAACATAAAAACGCCTCCTGCATCATTTTTGGCAAATGGAGACTGTCGTCATGACATGCGTCATTCAATCCGTCCGTCCGGGGACTTCAGTCCGGACAAAAGTCAACGAAACAGGATAACGGGTTGCCGTTTGTCATGACTAGAGTCTGTATAAACGGACCATGAAGGTCCACAGTCCGGACTAGGGTCTATTATAGCGCAAAAAAACGCTTGAAGCATGAAAATATGCTAAAATTGAATAAATATCCATGGAACTGGATGAAGCTGGTTTTGATAAAAATTAATGAATGACTGCTCAGTTTATGATAGAATGTAAACAAACTGAATTGAAAGTAATTTTTGTGTGTTTGCAAAATCTTTTTTCTGAATTAACATAAATAATGGAAAGGGGAGAAAAGGATGTCGATGCTGCAAATTGTGAACCTCCTGGCATTTTTAGGGGTTACCGCTTATGCCGTATACTTATTTGCCAGTGTTGTATACCGGCGGTATCAATATGTGAAATTGGGAAAGCCGGCCGAATTGGATGTGGATTTAAAAACCGGTATCAATCAAGTGCTGGTAAACGTTTTTGGGCAAAGGAAGCTGCTCAAGGATAAAAAAAGCGGGTTCATGCATGTATTGATGTTTTACGGTTTCATTATCATTCAATTTGGAGCGATTGATTTATTCATCAAAGGTTTGGCGCCGGGACATCATCTTCCTGTGCCGGCATATCCGTTTTTTCTGTTCTTGCAGGAACTGACAACATTCATCGTCTTGTTGGCCACCCTGTATGCTTTCTACCGGCGTTATATTGAAAAATTGCCCCGGTTGAAAAGAGGGTTTAAATCCGGGCTCGTGATTATTTTTCTGACCTTATTGATGTCTTCCATTTTATTGTCTGCGGCTTTTGAAAAACTGTGGGCCGGCGAGGGAGTCACTTGGTACACCCCGTTTTCTTCCATCCTTGCCATGCCGTTTATGGATTGGATGAGCGCGGAGGCCGCCAAGGTGCTGTTTTATGTGTTCTGGTGGATGCATGCCTTGGTCTTGCTGACTTTTTTGGTCTACGTCCCGCAATCAAAACATTTCCATTTGTTGGTGGCACCGGTGAATGTTTTCTTGAAACAAAAACAGAAACAGGCACCATCCAAGCTGTCATTAATCGACTTTGAAGATGAATCCGTCGAAGAATACGGAAAAGGAAAAATTGAAGACTTTACCCAAAACCAATTGATCGATTTGTATGCCTGTGTCGAGTGTGGGCGGTGCACCAACATGTGTCCGGCTGCCGGAACGGGAAAAATGTTGTCCCCCATGGATTTGATTGTCAAAATGAGGGACCATTTGACCGCCAAAGGGGCAGCCATTACATCCAAAAGCCCCTGGGTTCCGGAATTTGCTTTTGCCGGCGCGAATCAACAGGCTTTAAACACCGGGGAAGTCAATCTGATCGGGGATGTGATCACCGAGCAGGAACTGTGGGCTTGCACCACTTGCCGCAACTGTGAAGACCAATGCCCGGTGATGAATGAACATGTGGACAAAATCATTGACATGCGGCGTTACCTGGTGATGACGGAAGGGAAAATGAGCCCCGAAGTATCCCGGACTTTCTCAAACATTGAACGTCAGGGGAACCCCTGGGGAATCAGCCGGAAAGACCGGGCCAAATGGATTGAAAATTCGGATGTCCCCGTTCCGACCGTCAAAGAAGAAAAAGAATTCGAGTACCTCTTCTTTGTGGGGTCCATGGGGTCTTATGACAACCGCAGTCAGAAAATCAGCCGGGCTTTGGTGAAATTATTGACTCATGCTGGTGTGAAATTTGCCATTCTCGGGAATAAAGAGAAAAACTCAGGAGACACCCCCCGCCGGTTGGGAAATGAATTTTTGTTCCAACAATTGGCGATGGACAACATTGCTTTGTTCCAGAAACATAAGGTGAAAAAAATCATCACCATCGATCCTCATGCCTATAACGTCTTTAAAAAAGAATACCCCGATCTCGGGCTGGAAGCGGAAGTGTATCACCACACGGAAGTGTTGGCCGAACTCTTGAAACAAGGAAGGATCAAGCCGACCAAAGAAGTTAATGAACGTGTGACATACCATGATTCCTGCTATCTGGGAAGATATAACGGGGTGTTTGATCCCCCACGTTATATCCTGCAGCAAATCCCGGGCATTGAACTGGTGGAAATGAAACGAAACAGAGAAAACGGCATGTGCTGCGGAGCCGGCGGAGGATTGATGTGGCTGGAGGAAACCGAAGGGGTGCGCGTGAATGTCGCCCGCACCGAGCAGGCGCTTGAAGTGAACCCGACCGTGATCGGAAGCGCTTGCCCTTATTGCTTGACCATGTTGTCCGACGGAACCAAAGCCAAAGAAGTGGAAGACAAAGTGCAAACCATGGATGTTGCTGAAATTTTGGCTCTCTCCATTGAGGATGAGCCGGAAGAAGTGGCAGAAGGCGTCCATTGATCAACGAGGGGAAAGCGAATATGGGAAGAAAACTTCCTGTATTCGCTGTCTTCTTCTTTTGAGGAAAAAAAGACAGGAAAGTGAAGCACAAATGCCAAAGATTTTGATCGTGGAGGACGAAGTGGAATTGGCCGGTCTGGTTGCCGGGGAATTGCGCCGCGACAGTTATGACACGTTGGTGGCCCATACGGCCGGCGAAGGATTGGAGCTTTGGAAACAGGAGCAACCGGATCTGGTGATTTTGGATTGGGTGTTGCCGGATATGGAGGGAATCGAGGTCTGCAGAAAAATCCGGCAAAAATCGGTGGTGCCGATTTTGATGTTGACGGCCCGCGGCAGTGAGATGGAGAGGATTTGGGGACTGGATGTCGGTGCGGATGATTATATGACCAAACCTTTCAGCACCGGTGAATTGAGGGCCAGGGTTCGTGCCATGCTCCGCCGAATGGTTTTGATGGAACAGGAGAAGGGAAAACGTGAACAGACCTGTATCGATTACGGGTTTATCCGCATGAATGTGGAGACCCGTGAGGTTTTTTTGGAGGATTCGCTGCTGGAACTCACACCCAAGGAATATGAGTTGTTGCATTTGTTTTTGGCCCACCCGGGCCGGGTGTTCAGCCGGAAATTTTTATTGGAACAAATCTGGGATTTGACTTATGATGGATTTGACCGGACGGTGGATACGCATGTATCGCGTTTGCGAAGAAAATTGGCGCCTTATTCAAAACATATTCTGACGGTATGGGGAATGGGTTATAAGTTTGTGTTAAAGACAGAAAACGGCAAATAACGATTCATCACTGGAGTGAAAAGGTCTCTGCACAGCAGATGACCTTTTTTTAAAAGGGATTCGGGGGTCTCATCTATGCAGTTGAAAAGTTTTCAAAATGCAGGAATCAAGCGGGTGTTGATTGAAACCTTTGCCCCGTTTTTGCTTTTATATGTGCTGATGCTCCTCTGGCAGGTCCGTACTTTTTATGAGTTGGTCTGGATGTATATCTTGACGTTTGTTCCCGAGTTTTGGATGAGTGTCTGGCCGGCCTATCGTTTCAAAAAGGGAGAGAATGCCAAAGAAAGTCTGGCTTTGTGGGCAAAGTTTTTGATCCCTTACCTGACGGGGGTTTTTTGTTTTGAGTGGATCATGGAATGGCTGTTGAAACGGTTGCCCGTTTTCAAAGAATATCCTGTTCTTCTGCCGGACAATCAGGAAGTCTATACGGATTATGTCTGGATTTTGGCCATTGCACTTTTCATCTTGGTTGCCTTCCGCCTGATCTTTTTCCTCCTGGGCGCTATTTGGGAATGGGCATCCGGCCGGCTGGTGCGCCAAATCACCTTATCTCATGTCAATCTGTTTCTTTTTCTGGTGTTTTCCCTGGTTTCTTCTCTCGTTTTTTATACCGTCACCACCTATATCCCGAAAGTGGTCCGGGGCGAAAATGAAACGGTTCAAGTGGCCCGGTGGGCTTCCTACATGATGGAAAACCCCCGGCTTCAGTCGTCGTTGCCCGAGTGGATCCGGCAGGTGGAATCCACAGCATGGAATGAATGGATTTTCCGGTGGTCCCCCTATCAGGTTGAACGGTATTGGACCATTTACAACAGGAAAGGAGAGTTGGTGGCCGACAGCACTTATCCGTTTTTGAAAGAAGCCCTGATCTCTCAAGCGGCCCATCACGAAGAAAAAGCGTTTATCCGGGAGGTGCTGAAGACGCAAAAATTGATCAGCATCCCGTTAAAAAGCGGGAGCCGGTACATGACGGCCGCTCCGGTTTACGGACACGACGGGCGGATTTTGGGCGTGGTCAATCAGATGATCCGCTTTGACGATTTCTTTTACGTGGATGCAGTGGTGCTGACCATGTTCTTTTCATTTTTGTTATCCATTCCGCTGATCCTGTTGACGGTATTGCTCGCATTTGTCATTGCTCTTCCCTTTTCCTATCTTCATGCCCGCTTTGTCACCCGGCGGATCGTCCAGGTGGGGGAAGCGGCCAAAGCCTGGTCCCGGGGAGAGCTTGCCTTCCGGATTCGCGACGAACAAATCGATGAGTTGGGAATCTTGAACCGCCAGTTGAATCAGCTGGCCGGATCTTTGGAAGAAACGACGCATAAATTGCACAATGAAAAGAGACAAGTGGAGAGTTTATTAAAAAGCAAACAGGAGTTTGTCGCCAACGTTTCCCACGAGTTGAGGAATCCCCTTGCCATTATCCAGGGTTATGTGGAGCAACTGCACATGCAAGACCCGTGGAAGAAGACGAAAGAGGTGCGAATCCTGAAACGGGAAGTCACCCGGTTGCAAAAGATGATTGATGACCTTTTTGTCATTGCCACCGAAGATGAAAAAAAATCGCTTGCTTCTTTTTTGCAGCCGGAAAAAACGCAGGTGGACGGACTCATCAAACAAAGTCATGAAACGTTTTCCCGGATCGCATGGCAAAGCAAAAAAGTAAGTATTTTGTTGGAGATCGAGCCCGAATTGCCCCTGGTCCGGGTCGACCGGAAGAGGTTGTCGCAAATGCTGGACAATCTGATCCGCAATGCATTGCGCTTCACCCCGAGCGGGTCGATGATCAAATTATCGGCAAGGTCGGCGGGAAACCACTGTGTCATCGAAGTGCAGGATACGGGAATGGGGATTTCTGAGGATGAACTTCCGTATATTTTCGAGAGGTATTACCAGGGGAAAACCGGAGGACGGGAACACGGGGCTGGTCTGGGGCTTGCGCTGGTCAAAGAATGGGTGGAGGCCATGGGCGGAAAAATTGAAGTGGAAAGCAAGGCCAATCATGGCACGTTGTTTCGCCTCTGTTTTCCTGCGATCGATTCCGAATAACCGCACACAACGTGCGGATTTTTTTATAGAAAATTTTATTTATGCAGAATAAAGCATTTTATGGTAATAAATAAATTCGATTAACTATTGTTAAAAATAATAATTTCCGGTAAGCTAATGAATGAAGGCGTTTTCAACCATATGCCAGCTTATCGAACGAACGCTCGATAGAATATCTGTTTACCGGAGGTGAAGCGCTTTGTCCGAAACGGTGATTCTGGGTGGTGCACGAACTCCGATCGGGAAACTCGGAGGAGGATTAAAGGATAAAAAAGCGGTGGAATTGGGTGGCACGGCCATCCGGGCCGCTCTGGACAAAAGTGGTGTGCCGGATCAATCGGTGGACGAAGTGATCATGGGGATGGTTTTGCAGGGAGGAGCCGGACAAATTCCCTCCCGCCAGGCCGCATGGCTTGCAGGGTTGAGCTGGGAAGTGGGAACGGAGACGATTAACAAAGTCTGCGCATCCGGTCTTCGCAGTGTGACCCTGGCGGATCAGATTTTGCGGGCCGGTGATGCCGGATTGATGGTGGCCGGCGGCATGGAGAGCATGAGCAATGCGCCTTATGCTTTGCCCGGAGCGCGTTTCGGCCATCGGATGGGCGACGGGAAATTGGTGGATTTGATGGTACATGACGGTTTGTGGTGCGCGTTTCACGATGTTCACATGATCATCCATGGAAGCAATACGGCCAAAGAACAAGATATTTCGCGGGAAGAGCAGGATGAATGGGCTTTGAGAAGCCATGAACGGGCATTAAAAGCCATTCAATCGGGCCTCTTTGCGGAAGAGATCGTTCCGGTCACCGTCAAAACCAGAAAAAGTGAACAGGTCGTGGATCAGGATGAATCGGTCCGGCCGGACACCACATTGGAAAAATTGGCTGCTTTAAAACCCGCTTACCAACAAGACGGCACCATTACCGCCGGAAATGCCCCCGGAGTGAACGACGGTGCTTGTGCATTGGTGGTTTCCACCGCCAAAAAAGCGGAGGAGCTGGGTGTGAAACCATGGGCACGCATCTTGGGGCATGCGTCCGTGGCGATGGAAGCCAAAGACTTTCCCATCACACCGGCATATGCCGTAAGGAAACTGTTAAACAAGCACCAATTGTCGCCTCAGGACATCGATTTGTATGAAATCAACGAAGCATTTGCCGCAGTGGCCCTGGCCAATCAAAAGCTTTTGGGAATCGATGCGGAAAAACTGAATGTCAACGGTGGTGCCGTGGCATTGGGGCATCCCATCGGAGCCAGCGGTGCACGCATTCTTCTCACGCTGATCATGGAATTAAGACGTCGCGGCGGAGGATTGGGGGTTGCCGCCATTTGCAGCGGAGCAGCCCAAGGAGACGCCGTCTTGGTCCGGGTGGATGGATAGAAAGGGAGTGAAATGATGGAAATCAAACGGATAGCAGTGATCGGTGCCGGGCAGATGGGAAGCGGAATTGCCCAAGTGGCTGCCCAATCCGGTTTTTCCGTTTCTTTGCATGACGTGGCTGAAGAGCAGGTGAAAAAAGGACTGGCGCGGATTGAAGGCCTCTTGGAAAAAGGAGTGGCGAAAGGGAAGTGGACCAAGGAAGAAAAAGAGGCAGTGTTGTCACGGATCCAAACCACTGCCGACTTGCAGGAAGCGGTCAAGGATGCGGATCTGGTGATTGAAGCCGTGGTGGAAAACATGGAAGTCAAAACCGATTTGTTCCGCCAGTTGGACCAATACAGTCCGAAGCATGCGATTTTGGCCAGCAATACTTCTTCCCTGCCCATCACAGAAATTGCCGCAGCGACTTCCCGCCCCGAATCGGTCATTGGCATGCATTTTATGAACCCGGTTCCGGTGATGAAATTGGTGGAAGTGATCCGGGGATTGGCCACAGCGGATGAAGTGAATGAAACCGTGAGGAATTTGGCGGAAACGATGGGGAAAGTTCCGGTGGAAGTCAACGATTTTCCGGGCTTTGTGTCCAACCGCATCCTGATGCCGATGATTAATGAAGCCATTTATGCCGTGTATGAAGGCGTGGCTTCGCCCGAGGATGTGGACACCGTCATGAAACTGGGGATGAACCATCCGATGGGGCCGCTGACTTTGGCGGATTTTATCGGATTGGACACCTGCCTTTATATCATGGAAACCTTGTATGAAGGGTTTGGCGACAGCAAATACCGCCCGTGCCCTCTGTTGAGAAAATATGTGAAAGCCGGCTGGCTCGGAAAGAAAAGCGGCCGCGGTTTTTATCAATATGACAATGAAAAATAGAGAAAAAGCATCCTGAATTTTCATTTTCATGGAGTGGAGTGATCCTCATGCGGCTTTCTTTTACAGCTGAGCAAGAAATGATGCGCAAGATGGTGCGGGACTTTGCAGAAACGGAAATCACTCCGTTGGTCAACCGGATGGATGAAGAAGACCGGTTTCCGAGAGAAATTGTTAATAAAATGGCACAACTCGGTTTGATGGGAATTCCGATTCCCGAGGAGTGGGGAGGAGCAGGAGCGGATTTTATTTCTTACATCCTTGCACTGGAAGAGATCTCGAAAGTCAGTGCCACGGTGGGTGTGATTTTGTCGGTTCATACTTCCGTCGGCACGATGCCGATTTTGACATACGGAAATGAGGAACAGAAAAAGAAATATGTTCCCCGGCTGGCTTCCGGCGAGTATCTCGGGGCTTTTGCCCTGACCGAACCCCAGGCCGGCTCGGAGGCTTCCAATCTTCGGACCAGTGCCCGGAAAGCAGGAGACAAATATATTTTGAACGGAAACAAGATCTTCATCACCAACAGTGGGGAAGCGGATGTTTATGTCACGTTCGCCGTGACCGACCCCGGCAAGGGTTCCAAAGGGATTTCCGCCTTTATTGTGGAGAAAGACACCCCCGGCTTCCGTGTCGGGAAAAAGGAGAAAAAGATGGGCTTAAACGGCTCCAATACATGCGAGCTGATTTTTGAAGACGCGGAAGTACCGGCAGAAAACCTGCTGGGACGCGAAGGTCAGGGGTATGAAGTGGCGTTGTCCAACCTGGCGGGAGGACGGATCGGCATTGCCGCCCAGGCAATCGGAATTGCCCAAAGAGCGATGCAGGAAGCCCTTTCTTATGCCAAAGAGCGGAATCAATTCGGGAAACCGATTGCGAAAAAGCAAGCCATTCAATTTAAGCTGGCTGACATGGCCACGCAAATTGAGGCGGCCCGTCTCTTGATTTACCGGGCAGCGGAGAAAAGGCAAAAAGGAAAACCGTGCAAGAAAGAGGCATCCATGGCCAAGATGTTTGCATCGGATACGGCCATGAAGGTGACCACCGAAGCGGTCCAAATCTTCGGGGGATATGGTTATACGCGCGAGTATCCGGTCGAAAGATTATTTCGTGATGCGAAAATTACGCAAATTTATGAAGGCACCAATGAAATTCAACGGATTGTGGTCGCCGGCGAACTGTTAAACGGTTAGAAAACGATGATGGATGGGAGTGAAACCCGATGGAGTTTCAGTTGAGTGAAGAGCATGAAATGATGCGCAAGATGGTGCGTGATTTTGCATTAAAAGAAGTGGCCCCGTCTGCAGCCGAACGGGATGAACAAGAGCGTTTCGACCGTACCATTTTCGAAAAAATGGCAACGCTCGGCCTGACGGGCATTCCCTTCCCCGAAGAATACGGCGGGGGCGGAGCGGACTTTTTGAGTTATGTGATTGCCGTGGAAGAGTTATCCCGGGTTTGCGCGTCCACCGGAGTGACCTTGTCGGCGCACATCTCCTTGGCCAGCTGGCCGATCTTTAAGTTCGGTACCCCGGAACAAAAAGAACGGTTTTTGCGTCCGTTGGCCGAAGGAAAGAAGTTGGGGGCTTTCGGTTTGACCGAACCGGGTTCCGGTTCCGATGCGGCGGCCATGAAAACCACTGCCGTCCGCGATGGGGATGAGTATGTTTTAAATGGCAGCAAAATTTTTATCACCAACGGGGGAGAAGCTGAGATCTATGTCGTTTTTGCCTTGACGGATCCGTCGCTGAAACATAAGGGGACCACGGCATTCATTGTGGAAAAAGGGACTCCCGGCTTCTCCATCGGCAAAAAAGAAAAGAAATTGGGGATCCGGTCATCCCCAACCACGGAAATTTTGTTTGAAGACTGCCGGATTCCGGTGAGCCAGCGTTTGGGGGAAGAAGGGGAAGGATTTAAAATCGCCATGATGACGCTCGATGGCGGACGGAACGGGATCGCCGCCCAAGCGGTGGGAATTGCGCAGGGTGCTTTGGACGAGGCGCTTTTTTATGCCAAAGAGCGGCATCAATTCGGGAAACCGATCGCGAAAAAGCAAGCCATTCAATTTAAACTGGCCGATATGGCCACCCAGATCGAAGCGGCCCGCCTTTTGACCTACCAAGCCGCTTGGAGAGAATCCGAAGGTATTCCTTACGGAAAGGCATCGGCCATGGCCAAATTGTTTGCCGGGGATGTTGCCATGCAAGTCACGACGGAAGCCGTTCAAATCTTCGGTGGCTATGGGTACACCCGTGAATATCCGGTGGAGCGCATGATGCGCGACGCAAAAATCACACAAATTTATGAAGGGACGAATGAAATCCAACGTGTCGTGATCTCAAACCACTTGTTAAAAGAATAAACCGTCTCCGGGAGGGGGAGTGATGGAGAGCTGGATCCAAGCCATCAGGCAAAAAAACAAGCGGCAGATTGCCCGCCTGATCACACGGATTGAAAATCAAGATCCGGATGCGGACAAATGGATGGAAGCGATTTATCCCAACACCGGAAATGCATACATTGTCGGAATCACCGGTTCACCGGGGGCCGGCAAAAGCACATTGTTGGACGAAGCCATCTCTTTTTTGCGACGCCAAAACTTGACGGTCGGGGTCATCTCCATTGACCCCTCCAGCCCCTATACGGGCGGGGCCATTCTGGGGGACCGGGTGAGAATGACCCGCCATTCCCTGGATGAGGGGGTTTTTATCCGGAGCATGGGAAGCCGCGGGTCTTTGGGCGGCATTTCCAAATCCGCCGGAGACGCCGTCAAAATTTTGGATGCCGCCGGCTATGACCTGATTTTATTGGAGACGGTGGGAGTGGGGCAGGCCGAACTGGATGTGATGCATGTGACCGATACCGTGTGCCTGGTTCTCAATCCGACCGCCGGGGATGTCATTCAGGTGTTTAAAGCCGGAATCATGGAAATTGCCGATTTGTTTGTCATCAATAAAGCCGATTTGCCGGGAGCCGGACGCCTGGAATCCGAGATCAACGATTTGCTCGATTTGTCGAAGCAAAAGGCCGGTTGCTGGTACCCCCCCATTGTCCGGACGATTGCGACGCGGGGGGAAGGAATTGAGAAGTGGTGGGAAGCGATCGGACGGCATCGCCGCCATCTGGAAGAAAACGGGGAATTGAAAAGGAAGCGGAAGAAACAGTTGGAGCTGGAAACCCGCCAAATCATTGAAGAATGGGTCCGGCGCCGCTTGGAGAGGGCATGGAGGAGTCCGGATTGGAAAAAAGATTTGCAAAAGCTGGAATCCCGCGAGATCAGTCCGCGGAAGCTGGCTGAAAAATGGATCGGGACATTGGGGAGGGGAGCCTGTGAAGAAACATTCCAAACTGATTCCTTCGATGATTAAAAATGAGCGCTTGATCGAACAAAGGCGGGAGCAGATCATCGAAGGGGCGGTTCGGTTATTCGTGGAAAAAGGCTTTCACAAAACCACCACTCGCGAGATTGCCAGAGAATGCGGACTGTCGATCGGGACCATGTATGAATACATTCAAAGCAAAGAAGACGTTCTTTATCTGGTCTGTGAGCATATCCATTCCAAATTGGAGAGCCGGTTGCTGAAAGTCATGAACGAAGAAGATACCGGAATGGAATCTTTGCAAAAAAGCTTGAAACAATTGTTCCGCGTCATGGATGAGATGCGCTCCTTGGTTCTTTTGATTTATCAAGAAACCAAATCCTTGCCCAAAGACAAGATGAAATATGTATTGAAAAAAGAAGAAGACATCACCAATTTATTTTCCCGAATTTTAGAAAAAGGAATGGACGACGGAACCATCCGAATCGATCCTTCCTCCATCAAGTTGATGGCCCACAACATCATGGTGATCGGCCAAATGTGGACCTTTCGCCACTGGGCGTTGGGGCGCGAATATGATGTGGAAGAATACACAAAGCGGCAAATGGCTTTGTTGTTGGGAGAATTTACAGCAGGAGGCGATCGGGATGCAGGGGATTAAAACCAAGTATGCCATTCGGTTTGTGACCGCTGCGAGCTTGTTTGACGGACACGATGCTTCGATCAATTTATTCCGCCGCTTGTTGCAACAGGCCGGAGTGGAAGTGATTCATCTCGGTCACAATCGGTCCGTGGATGAGATTGTGGAGGCCGCCATTCAGGAAGATGTGCAGGGGATCGCGGTTTCTTCGTATCAAGGCGGGCACATGGAATTTTTTAAATATATGATCGATTTGCTCAGAAAACGCGGCGCCGGCCATATTCAAGTGTTCGGCGGCGGGGGAGGCGTGATCGTTCCGCGGGAAATCAAGGAACTGGAAGAGTATGGCGTCCGGAAAATCTTTTCCCCGCAAGACGGGAGAAAGATGGGATTGGAAGGCATGATCCAAACCATGGTGGAGGCGACGGATTTCCCCACGGTTCGCGACATTTCCCGGGAAATGAGTCATGCCAAGAAAGGGGATAAACAAGCGATTTCCCGCTTGATCACCTGGGTGGAGGATGATCCTGACCAGCGGGCAAGGCTGGGGGAACAGTTATCCAAAGAATTGCAGGGATTTGTTCCGGTCATCGGGATCACCGGGACGGGGGGAGCCGGGAAAAGTTCATTGACCGATGAATTGGTCCGGCGTTTTATCCATGACTTTGAAGACAAAAAAATTGCGATTTTGTCCGTCGACCCCTCCAAGCAAAAAACGGGAGGCGCGTTGTTGGGGGACCGGATCCGCATGAATTCCGTCCATCATCCCAGGGTTTACCTGCGAAGCTTGGCCACCCGGAAAACCCGGTCGGAATTAAGCGGCGGAATCAAAGAAGCGATTCAAATCTTGAAAGTGGCCGGATATGATCTGGTGATTGTCGAAACCAGCGGAATCGGGCAGGGAAATGCCGATGTGGTCGAAGTGAGCGACTTTTCCGTTTATGTGATGACATCGGAATTCGGTGCACCTTCCCAGCTGGAAAAAATTGAAATGCTGGATTATGCCGACATGGTGGCCATCAACAAATTTGACCGGAAAGGATCGCAAGATGCCCTCAGAGACGTGAAAAAACAATACCGCCGCAATCATCAGTTGTTTGATGCCGATGATGAGGAAATTCCGGTTTATGGCACGATGGCTTCCCGGTTTAATGACCCCGGAACCAACCGGTTTTACCAGGAAATGATCCGGAAATTGAATGAAAAGTTTGATCTCGGTTGGGAATCCAAAATAAAAGCACCGGTTTCGGAAATGGATATCCATCACATCATCCCTCCGGAAAGAAGCCATTATTTACGGGAAATTGCGGCAACCGTCCGGAAATACCACCAAGAGACGGAAGCGCAGGCCAAACTGGCCACAAAACTTTATCAATTAAATGGAAGTCTTCAGTGTATGAAGGAAGAAGCCGCCGCGGAAGACAGCCTGACTGAACGCTTTAAAGAAACCATTCAAAAAATTGAGGAACGCCTCACCCCGGAGAACCGGAAGTTGCTGGATGAATGGGAAGCGTTGGCCGATGCCTACCGGCAGGATCGATTCACCATCAAGGTGCGCAACAAGACAAAGGAGATTCCTCTTTATTCCAAAACGTTGGCCGGAAGCAAAATCCCCAAAGTGGCCTTGCCCCGGTTTGAGGATTGGGGAGAGCGTTTACGCTTTTTGCGCAAGGAAAACGTTCCGGGGAGATTCCCGTTTACGGCCGGTGTGTTCCCGTTTAAAAGAACGGATGAAGACCCGAAACGGCAGTTTGCGGGAGAAGGGACGCCTGAACGCACCAACCGGCGTTTTCACTACTTGTCAAAAAACGATCAGGCCAAGCGGTTGTCCACTGCTTTTGACAGTGTGACCCTTTACGGGGAAGATCCGGACGAACGCCCGGACATTTACGGAAAAGTGGGGGAATCCGGCGTCAGTGTCTGTACCTTGGAAGATATGAAAAGATTGTTTGAAGGCTTTGACCTTTGTGCTCCGAACACCAGTGTGTCCATGACGATCAACGGACCGGCCCCCATTCTTTTGGCCATGTATTTCAATACCGCGATTGAGCAACAGATGGAACAATTCCGCAAACGGGAAGGACGGGAGCCCACGGCTGAAGAGGCGGAGGAAATCAAGAATGAGACACTGAAAAAGGTGCGTGGAACCGTTCAAGCGGATATCCTGAAAGAAGACCAGGGACAAAACACCTGCATTTTCTCCACCGATTTTGCATTGAAAATGATGGGGGACATCCAGGAGTACTTTATTGAAAAAGGCATCCGAAATTATTATTCGGTCAGCATCAGCGGTTATCACATTGCCGAAGCCGGCGCCAATCCCATTACCCAGCTGGCTTTCACGCTCGCCAATGCCTTTACCTATGTGGAGTATTATTTGAGCCGCGGAATGAAAATTGATGAATTTGCCCCGAATCTTTCCTTCTTCTTCAGTAACGGATTGGATGCGGAGTATGCCGTGATCGGCCGGGTGGCGCGCCGGATTTGGGCCATTGTGATGAAGCATTTGTACGGAGCCAATGAGCGGAGCCAGAAATTAAAGTATCATATTCAAACCTCGGGCCGTTCCCTGCATGCGCAAGAAATGGACTTTAATGACATCCGGACGACGTTGCAGGCATTGATGGCCATTTATGACCAATGCAATTCGTTGCACACCAATGCTTATGATGAAGCGATCACCACACCGACCGAAGAATCGGTCCGCCGGGCCATGGCCATTCAGTTGATCATCATGAAGGAACTGGGGCTTGCCAAAAATGAAAATCCTTTGCAAGGCTCCTTCATCATTGATGAACTGACTGATTTGGTGGAAGAGGCCGTCCTCTGCGAATTTGAGCGGATCAGTGACCGCGGGGGCGTGCTGGGAACCATGGAAACCCAGTATCAACGGGGGAAAATTCAAGAGGAATCCTTGCTGTATGAAACGAAAAAACATTCCGGCGAGTTGCCGATCATCGGCGTGAATACCTTTGAAAACCCCAATCCCCCGGAAGATGTGGAAGTTCTGCTCAGCAGGGCCACCAAAGAGGAAAAGGACCTGCAAATCCGCCGACTTCGTGAGTTTCAGGAAAACCACCGGGAAGAGGCAAAAGTTGCGCTGGAGCGTTTGAAAAAAACGGCCCGCGAAAACGGAAACATTTTTGCTGAGCTGATGGAAACCGTAAAAGTGGCAAGCTTGGGCCAAATCACCCGTGCTTTGTATGAGGTGGGCGGCCAGTACCGCCGGAATATGTAAAGGTTTTCACGACTGGGATGGAGACGTTTGCCGCTCCATCCCTTTTTTGCGCCGGCAGGATTTGGATGTTTATGGTTGACTTCACCTGTTTTTTGGATAAAATAGTTGTACTAGAAACAGGATATACGGTCTTCACCTCTGGATGGAAGGATGTGTCCGAATTTGAGTGACAATCTCGCTGTGGAAAGAGTGCGAGAGACTGCCATGGTTGACTTGGCTTACGACCTTTTGAAAAAAAAGGGAGAAGCAATGCTGTACCGGGATATCATGGACGAAGTTTCGAGCATGAAAGGGTTTACAAAGGAAGAAACCGAGCATTACATCGCCCAGCTTTACACCGAAATCAACATTGACGGAAGGTTTGTCTGTGTCGGCCGCAATTTGTGGGGATTGAGGGAATGGTACCCGACGGACCAGGCGACGGATTCCGCGGTTGCAGCCAACGTCAAAGAAGACGACGAATATCATGACCTTGATGAAGACCTGTTTGATGAGGAAGAAGAAGAGTTGGGCGAGATCGAAGATACGGAAGATGAATTTGCAATGGATGAGGAAGATAATGGATTTGACGACGGGGATGAAGTGATTTAGTTGCTTGACAATCGTCATTTCCTGCGATAAATTATTTTTTGGGCTCGTTATGAACGGAAATAAAAGAGCGCCCCTTGATTGGGGGCGCTCTTTTCTATTTTGCGAAAAGAAAGGGCATCCTTGTTTATAGGAGGAAGATAAAAATGGCGAAATATATCTTTGTTACTGGTGGTGTGGTTTCTTCTCTGGGGAAAGGGATTACCGCATCTTCCCTGGGAAGATTGTTAAAAAACAGAGGACTGAAAATTACCATTCAAAAATTCGATCCTTATATCAACGTGGACCCGGGAACCATGAGTCCTTACCAGCACGGCGAGGTGTTCGTCACGGACGACGGGGCGGAAACGGACTTGGATTTGGGCCACTATGAGCGATTTATCGATATTAATTTGACGAAAAACAGCAATGTGACGACGGGGAAAATTTATTCATCCGTCATTAACAAAGAACGCCGCGGGGATTACTTGGGGGGAACGGTTCAGGTTATCCCTCACATTACCAATGAAATCAAAGACCGGGTCTTCCGTGCGGCCCGCGAGACGGGCGCCGACGTGGTAATCACGGAGATCGGCGGTACTGTCGGCGACATCGAAAGCTTGCCTTTTTTGGAAGCCATCCGTCAAATCAAAAGCGATGTCGGCCGGGAACATGTCATGTATATTCACTGCACCCTGGTGCCGATGATGCGGGCCAGCGGCGAATTGAAAACGAAACCGACCCAGCACAGTGTGAAGGAACTGCGCAGTCTCGGCATTCAACCTGATGTGATCGTTTGCCGGACCGAATATCCTCTCTCGGAAGAACTGAAAAATAAAATCGCCTTGTTCTGTGACATCGATCGTGAAGCGGTGATTGAAGTACGCGATGCCGAAACCCTTTATGAGGTCCCGCTGATGATCCAGGAGCAAGGACTGGATGAAATTGTGGTCAAGCGGTTGGGCTTGAAATGCGGACCGGCGGAAATGTCCGAATGGTTGGAGCTGGTCAACAAAGTGAAAAACCTGACCCATCAGACACGCATTGCCATCGTCGGAAAATACGTGGCTTTGCATGATGCTTACATGAGCGTGGTTGAAGCATTGCGTCATGCCGGCTTTGACCGGGATACGGAGATTGACATCAAATGGGTCAATTCGGAAGACGTGTCCGATTCCAATGTCCATGTTCTTCTCGGGGATGTGGACGGCATTCTGGTTCCGGGCGGATTTGGCGACCGCGGAATTGAAGGAAAAATCTCGGCCATCCGGTACGCAAGGGAACAGCGGATTCCTTTCCTCGGCATTTGTTTGGGCATGCAGATGGTTTGCGTGGAAGGCGCCCGGAACATCCTGAAACTGGAAGGGGCCCACAGCGCGGAATTTGATGCATCGACGCCGCATCCGATTATTGATTTATTGCCGGAACAAAAGACAATCGAAGAAAAAGGCGGCACCATGCGCCGTGGCTTGTATCCGTGCAAGTTGGTTCCCGACAGCCTCGCGCATCAGGCATACGGATCGGATTTGGTGTATGAACGCCATCGCCATCGTTATGAATTCAACAATGAATACCGGAAAGCGTTGGAGGAAGTGGGATACGTGTTCTCGGGAACTTCCCCGGACGGCAGACTGGTCGAGATTGTGGAGTACAAAGATCATCCGTGGTTTGTGGCTGCTCAGTTCCATCCGGAATTTGTATCACGTCCGACGCGGCCGCAACCGTTGTTCCGTGAATTTGTAAAAGCGGCGCTTCAAATGCATTTAAAACCGCAAGTGGAAGTTTGAGGCGAAAAACCCGGCTCTGAAACCAGCCGGGTTTTTTCTTGCACAGGGATTCGCAAACATTGATTATTTTCTGTATAATGAAAATAATCAGATCAAAAGTGCGGGGGTGCTTCCGGATTGAAGACACAACTGCAAAACGAAGTGAAGCCGGTCAGGCAGAAAAGTGATACCGCTTTCAAACATGTGGTTTCTTTTTTATTCATGATTGCCTTGACGGCCGTTTCGTTTCTGGCCGTGATCAATCAATGGTTCAGTTTGCAGGGAACGCTCTTTGTGATCGTTTTTTTGGCGGCCGTTCAAGTGATTTTGCAGCTTTATATTTTCATGCATCTCGATCAAAAAGGGTACGGGATGATGAGGATTTTCATCTTTTTTGGCCTGTTGTGCGGAACGGTTTGTGCCGTGGGGATTCTTCTCATGTAACGGGGAAGGCGTGTTCATCAAATGGTTAAAAAAGGATTGGATTCAGCGTTGTATTCGCTTTGCAGGCTGGTATAATTTTGTGATGTTTGGAGCTGTCATGTGATATGACAGCTCTTTTTATTTTCGGGGACTTTTATTATCGGTTTTTTTTGCGCAAATTAGAGACAACGGGAGGGACAGGAATGGAATTTGCAAAAGCCGCACCATCACAAACAGATAAAGTTTTCCAAGTGTACAAAGAAGCCACCAAAATCATGAATGCCAACAATATCTATCAGTGGTCTGAAAATTATCCGGGCCGGGAGGACATTGAAAAGGATATCCAAAGCGGAAATTTATATGTGCTCACAAGCGAAGGGGATATCGTTGCTTGCGTTGTGTTGGATCAACATCAGGAGCCGGAATATGAGCAAATTCCGTGGGAAGATTCATCCGGCCGGTTTTTGGTTGTTCACCGGCTTTGTGTGAACCCGAAGTACCAAGGAAAAGGAATTTCACGCACTTTGCTGGCCGAAATCGAACGATTTGCCAAAAAAGAAGGGTATGCCAGCATCCGGCTGGATACCCAGATGATCAATGAAAAAGCCATGTATTTGTATGAATCTTGCGGCTATGAAAAAAGAGGCAAATTTTATTTTCCCCGTCATGATGAGCCGTACATGGCTTTTGAAAAACGGGTGACTTAGGAACAAGCAGCAGGTTTCACGAGGTGGAACCTGCTTTTTTATTGACGGGATTTTTCAAGTTCTTGCTGATAAATCGACAACTTGCTGTAAACCGCTTTGATGAGCGGCAAACGGGCATCTTCGGGTGCCATTTTGAGCAAGACCCCGTGGAAATGGTCGGATTCCACCGGTTTTCCTTTTTCCATGTCCCTCAACATGGAAGATTTCATGCTTGGGGAAAGGGATTCCATGTTGTGAAGGATTTTTCCGGCCAGAGAGGTCGGGATTTCCGGTTCTTGATGACGGGCAACCGAGACAATCTCCTCCAGCAGCTGATGGTACATTTCTTTCCCGTAAGGTGCGGAAAGGATCGGACCGATGCTGCTGTTCATCAGGCAGGTCATTCCGCTCATGGCGCTGATGAAAATATATTTTTGCCACATTTCAATCCGGATTTTTTGGCTGTACCTCGCGTCAAAACCGGCACCGTCAAACAATGCCTGGATGTCAAGGATCCGTTGGGTCACATCTCCGTTTAATTCGCCGTAAACGATTTCATGTTGCGGGCTGTATTGTTCAATCTCCCCTTGGGCATTCAAAGTGGATTCAATAAAGCATAATCCGCCCAAAATTTTTTCCGCCCCGAATTCATTTTGTAACTGCTGAATGTGAACGATTCCGTTTAACAGGGGAAGAATGGTGGAGTTTTCCCCGACATACGGCTTTATATCATTGATCGTCTCCGTTAGGTGATAAGCTTTGACCGAGAGGATGATCAGATCAAAAGCGGGGGCCGGTTGCCCGGCGGTCAGGGTTTTTACTTTTAATTTGGCATTGCCGTTGACGCTTTTGATCATCAACCCGTTCTGCTCCAATTGTTCTTGTCTTTTCTTCCGCACCAAGAAGGTGACATCTTCTCCTTTTTCGACCAGCCTTCCTCCGAAGTATCCGCCTACCGCACCGGCACCAACCATCAAAACGCGCATCGTATTCCTCCTTTTACCAGACAAGGATCCTCTTGTACAGTTATTGTATCAAAGGTCCGGGTGAGGAACCCAGACCTTTGTCTGCCGATTAATAATGATATGTATTTTGGGCATTTTTCATTAATTGGAGAAACTGGCTTTTGACACTGTGATAGCCGATTTGGTACCATCCGTTTTTCGGATCCCACTTGCCGTATATTTGGACGGCACTTTTAATTTTCTTTAAATCCTGCGGAACCAACAGTTTCATTGTATATTCTTTTTGGGAAGGTTTGTATTTTGTGAATCGTGTTTTGTAAATGGAAAGAAAATATAATGTTTTTTCGCCCTGGACTTTGCCTTCTTCCTCAAATTCGCTCAAGACTTTACCCAGCATCCTGTGATCCGGATGGTAATCATCGATGCTCATTGTCCGGAATTGGGCGTCCGGAAAACGTTGCAAAAGCTCGTCCATGATGTCGCGAATCTCTTGTTCCTGTTCTTCAAACCGGTCGTTTTCAAGATCGTAAACATGGACGTGATCATCAGAAATCCCCAAAAGTTTGGCCGACTCTTTGAATTCCCGGACCCGGGCTTTTCCCACATCGTCCACGGTGAGATACAGATCCTGGTAGTGTTCTTTTTCCGGGTCATGATACCGCTTGTGCAGAGGGCAATAAACCGGCGTTTTAAAGAGGAAGGGCTCTTGGTCGGAGTCTTTGAAACCGTTGATCAAAAAGCGTGCGCGGGAGTGGCCGCCGGGACTCATCAATACCAGATGCACATCATAGCGCAGGCGGATGTGATTGACGATGTCGACGCCCATGGACAACAATTCATCATCGGCATGAGGGACCAAATACACCACTTGCGGCTGGTGTGACAGGTCGGATCCGTCCCCGCTTAACGCATGCAGTTCCTGATCCTCCAAGGCGGATACATGCTGAAAAATGAAAAAAGCGGAGAATATAAGAACGGCCAGCCCGGTGATGATGGGAAACCATTTCCGTTTCATGAATGTCTGCACCTACTTTGTCCATATAAAACTCTTTTGCGATGAATTTATTATACGATGAAAAGAGTCCCTCTTTTATAAGCTCATTTTAAAATTTCAAGGCATTTTCGGGGGAGGGGGGTGCCGCATTTTTCGCCAAGAAGCAGGAAATAAGTGAAGGAATCGATAAATATTAGTCATAAATCCCTTTTGATGTCCGAAGATGCAAAATGGAAGCGGGGTTTGCAGGGAACGGATCTGAGAGGAGGCAAGGTGATATGGATAAAAAAATACTTGTGGTGGATGATCAATACGGAATCCGGCTTTTGCTTCAGGAAGTGTTCTCCAAGGAAAATGTACATATTTTTCAGGCTTCCAACGGAAAACAGGCACTCGAAATCATACAAGCGGAAAAGCCGGACCTCATATTATTGGATATGAAGATGCCGGGGATGGATGGTTTGGAACTGTTAAGGCGTTTGCGGAAGTTTAACACCGAATCGAAGGTGATTATGATGACGGCTTACGGGGAACTGGATATGGTTGCCGAGGCCAGCCGTCTCGGGGCGCTCACCCATTTTACCAAGCCGTTTGACATTGAAGAGCTGCGCACGGAAGTGTTAAAGCAACTGGCATCATAATGAGAATAAAGGGGATCAGCAGGATGGAAGCAAAAATTCGCTTGCGGATGAGTCAGTCGGATGCACATTACGGGGGCAATCTGGTGGATGGGGCCCGGGTGATGGCTTTGTTCGGGGATGCCGCGACGGAATTGTTGATACGCCATGATGGAGACGAAGGGTTGTTTGTGGCTTATGATCAAGTCGAATTTTTGGCCCCTGTTCATGCCGGCGATTTTATCGAAGTGACCGGACGGATCGTCAAAGTGGGAAACACGAGACGGAAAATGACCTTTGAAGCGGTCAAAGTCATTGAAGGCGGCATTGATCCCGCTTGCCCGTCCCGTGCCCGGGTGCTCAGGGAGCCGGTGGTGGTTGCCAGAGCTTCCGGAACTTGTGTGGTTCCGAAAAAGAACCAGACCGGATCATCGGTTTGAAGGAGGGAGCCGGTTTGCAAAAGCTGATCATTACGGCGGCGTTGGTGGGGGCGGAAGTAATGAAAGAGGACACCCCCCATCTTCCGGTCACGGCGGATGAAATTGCCGCTCAAGCCGAAGAAGTGAGAGAGGCGGGCGCATCGATCGTCCATCTTCATGTCCGTGACGAAAACGGACATCCCAGCCAGGATCGTTCGCTTTATCAGGAAGCGATCGAAAAAATTCAAAAACGGACCGACCTCATTGTGCAAGTTTCCACGGGCGGGGCGGTGGGGATGTCCCCGGATGAGAGATTGCAACCCCTTTCCCTGCGTCCGGAGATGGCCACGTTGACAACGGGAACCGTCAATTTCGGACGGGAAGTGTTCATGAATTCTCCCGCGCAACTGATCCGGTTTGCGGAGGAATTTGAACGGTACGGGGTCCGGCCTGAATTTGAAATCTTTGATGTGGGAATGATAGCTAATGCCTTGAAGCTTGTGAAAGACGGGTATTTTACCGGTCATCTTCATTTTGATTTCGTGATGGGGGTACCCGGTGCGATTCCGGCCACGGCGGAAAACCTGCTCCATCTGATCCGCCAGTTGCCGGAAGGGGCGACCTGGACGGTGGCGGGAATCGGGCGGCACCAACTGCCCATGGCCGCACTCGGCGTGATTTTGGGAGGGCATGTCCGCGTCGGTTTGGAAGACAACATTTATTACCGGAAAGGGGAACTGGCAACCAATATCCGGCTGGTTGAGCGCGTGGTCCGGATTGCCGGGGAACTGGAACGGAAGGTGGCAACCCCGGATGAAGCCAGACAAATGTTGCATTTGACAAAGAGTCGGTTTTATTAAGGAAGTGCATCTCTTTCTACCCAATCCTCCGATCAAGTGTTATAATGTCAAAATGATGATTTTTTGAACTAAAGGAGGCTACATATCATGCCACTTGTGTCGATGAATGCCTTTTTGCCGCAAGCCAAAAAAGAAGGCTTTGCTGTCGGGCAATTTAATGTCAACAACCTGGAATTCGTGCAAGCCATTATCGAAGCCGGGAAAGAAGAACGTTCCCCGCTCATTTTCGGAGCCAGTGAAGGAGCCATCCGCTACATGGGTCTGAACAACGTGGTGGCATTGGCCAAAGCCGCCGCGGAAGAAGCCGATGTTCCCGTCGCCCTTCATCTGGACCACGGAAGCAGCTTTGAAGTGGTGATGAAATGTATCCGGGCCGGATTTTCTTCGGTGATGTTCGACGGTTCCCATTATCCGTTTGAAGAAAACATCCGCCTGACCAAAAAAGTGGTTGAAGCGGCCCATGCCGTGGGGGTATCCGTGGAAGGAGAATTGGGAACCATTGGTGGTGTGGAAGACGATTTGAACGTTTCCGAAGAAGATGCCGCATTGGCGGACCCGGATCAAGCCATCCGCTTTTGGGAAGAAACCAAAGTGGACGCCATGGCGATCGCGGTCGGAACGGCTCACGGCATGTATAAAGGAGAGCCGAAAATTCGTTACGACATCATTGAAAAAGTTGCCAGCCAAATTGAAGCTCCGATTGTTCTGCACGGCGGTTCGGGCGTGCCGGATGAATCCATTCAAAAAGCTGTTTCCCTGGGTGTCGGAAAAATCAATGTGAATACGGAAAACCAAGTTGCCATGGTGAAAGTGGTTCGTGAGTTGCTGGATAACAACCCGGATATGATCGATCCGCGCAAATACCTCGGTCCGGCCCGCGAAGCCATCAAAGAAACGGTCAAAGCCAAAATGCGTTTGTTTGGAAGCTCCGGCAAAGCGTAAGCGATTGAACAATTATGGTTAGAAGGTGGTTGCGATGAAATTTTTTTTAGATACGGCCATTGTTGATGAAATCCGCCAGGTCCATGAATGGGGACTGTTGTCCGGGGTAACCACCAATCCCAGCCTCATTGCCAAATCGGGCCGGGATTTTGAAGAAGTGCTCAAAGAAATCACGGAGATCGTGGATGGTTCGGTCAGTGCGGAGGTCCTCAGCCGGGACGCGCAAGGGATGATTGAAGAAGGAGAACGTCTCGCTTCGATTTCGGACCAGGTGACGATCAAAGTCCCGATGACCGTGGAAGGATTAAAAGCCGTCAATCATTTTGCCAAAAAAGGGATCGATACCAACGTCACCTTGATTTTTTCGGCCAACCAGGCCTTGATGGCCGCCCGGGCCGGAGCTACCTATGTCAGCCCCTTTATCGGCCGTCTGGATGATATCAGCCAGGACGGAATGCAATTGATCCGGCAAGTGGCTGAGATCTTCCGGATTCATGACATTTCCTCACAAATTATTGCGGCCAGCATCCGTCATCCGGTGCATGTGACGCAAGCGGCCCTGAACGGGGCGCATATTGCCACCTTGCCTTACAAGGTGTTGGAACAAATGGTTCGTCACCCATTGACGGATCAAGGAATTGAAAAGTTTGAGGCCGATTGGGAAAAAGTGAAACAATCTTGATCGCAAACGGGTTTGGCCGGGAAGGAAACTCCCGGCCGGACTCCCCTTTTAACCGGTAAATTCCTATTTTTGGGATTTTTCACTCTACTGTTTTTGTCATTCAATGATTTATAAATATCTTCGTCGTTCCCTCGCATTTTCTGTGCACAACCACTTTGTGTTCTCGTGAGTTTCTTCACCAAAACAGCGTTTCCTTCGTCGAGATATCAAAAAATTGATCCATCCCCGCACAATCGTGTAACATATATCATAAATATGTTACTCTGATTGAAAGTTTTATTGTCATTTTGATGTTTATTTTAAACAGGTGAGGGGATCGATCATGGAAAGAAGTTTAACGATGGAACTGGTGCGTGTGACTGAGGCGGCTGCCATTGCTTCCGCACGGTGGATGGGCTGCGGAAAGAAAGACGAAGCGGATGAAGCGGCTACGGAAGCGATGCGCAAAGTGTTTGACACAATTCCGATGCGCGGGACGGTTGTCATCGGCGAGGGAGAAATGGATGAAGCTCCGATGTTATACATTGGAGAAAAAGTGGGTATGGGTTATCTTCCGGAAGTGGATGTGGCGGTGGACCCGCTTGAGGGCACCAATATTGTCGCCAAAGGTTTGTGGAATGCGCTGTCGGTGGTGGCGATTTCCGACAGCGGCGGATTGTTGCATGCCCCCGACATGTATATGGATAAAATTGCCGTGGGGCCGCAAGCCGTTGGACAAGTTGATATTGATGCGCCGGTGGAGGATAATTTGAAGGCGGTTGCCAAAGCCACCGGCAAGGATGTCGAAGATTTGGTGGCGGTGGTGCTTGACCGCCCGCGACATGCGAAACTGATCGAGGATATCCGCAAAGCAGGGGCGCGGATCAAGTTGATTCCGGACGGGGATGTGGCTGCGGCGATTCATACCGGATTTCCCGACACCGGGGTGGATATTTTGTTCGGGGCCGGTGGTGCTCCGGAAGGGGTTTTGTCTGCCGTTGCCTTAAAATGCCTGGGTGGGGAAATCCAAGGCCGGCTGTTGCCGGAAAATGAGGAGCAGTATAACCGCTGTGTTCAAATGGGGATCAGTGATCCGGGCAAAGTCTTGCGAATGGAAGATCTGGTCAAGGGGGATGATGCGATTTTCGCAGCAACCGGGGTGACGGACGGTGAATTGTTGAAAGGCGTCCGTTACAAAGGAAACCTGGCCAAAACCCATTCGTTGGTGATGCGTGCGAAAACCGGAACCATCCGATTCATGGATGGAACGCACAAACTTGAGAAAAAACCAAATCTTATTTTATAATTTTCTCCTCTTCCTCTTTCTGATCCGGAAAGAGGAAGAGAATTTCAGTAGAATCGAGTGGTGATGCGACACATGGAGCTCACGTTAAGTGATTTGGAAAATCGCCGCTTGGTGGATTTGTATAAGCTGGCGAAAGAATATCAGATTCCGTATTATTCCCAGATGAAAAAGAAAGAATTGATTTTTGCGATTTTAAAAGCCAAGGCGGAAAAAGACGGCTATATGTTTATGGAGGGTGTGCTGGACATCCTTTCCGAGGGATACGGTTTTTTAAGGCCGATCAATTTTCTCCCGTCTTCCGAAGACATTTACATCTCCGCTTCACAAATCCGCCGCTTTGATTTGCGGTCCGGAGATCTGGTGTCCGGTAAAGTCCGGCCTCCGAAAGAAAATGAGCGTTATTTCGGATTGCTGCATGTCGAAGCAGTCAATGGTGAAGACCCCGACATTGCTGCGGAAAGGCTCCACTTTGCTGCGCTTACTCCTCTTTACCCGCAGAAACGTCTCTTTTTGGAAACCACCCCAGATCGGATTTCAACGCGGATGATGGATTTGATCGCTCCGGTCGGTTTGGGACAGCGCGGTTTGATCGTCGCTCAACCCAAAGCCGGCAAAACGATGCTGTTAAAAGAAATTGCCAACAGTATTACCACCAATCATCCGGACATCGAACTGTTTGTCCTGTTGATTGACGAGCGGCCCGAAGAAGTGACGGACATGCAGCGGTCCGTCGATGCGGAAGTGGTGAGTTCCACTTTTGATGAGTTGCCGGAAAACCATATCAAAGTGGCGGAACTGGTTTTGGAAAGAGCCCAACGTCTGGTGGAACACAAAAAAGATGTGGTCATCTTGCTGGATAGTATTACACGCCTGGCACGGGCCTATAACCTGGTGATTCCCCCGAGCGGACGGACTTTGTCAGGTGGAATCGATCCGGCTGCTTTGCACCGGCCGAAAAGATTTTTCGGTGCCGCGCGCAACGTGGAAGAAGGCGGCAGCTTGACCATTTTGGCGACGGCGCTGGTGGATACCGGGTCGCGGATGGATGATGTGATTTATGAAGAGTTCAAAGGAACGGGGAACATGGAACTTCATTTGGACCGCCGTCTGGCCGAACGCAGGATTTTCCCGGCCATTGATATCCGCCGTTCCGGAACGCGCCGTGAGGAATTGTTGCTCAGCAAGACCGAGCTGGAGAAGTTGTGGATGATTCGCAAGTCGTTGAATGATTCTTCTGATTATACAGAAGCCATGGTGAAACGGTTGAAAAACACCGAGTCGAATGAGGAATTCCTCGCTTCGATCGAGCTCAAGCCCCACCGCACCAAGACATCGGTATCTTGATGCCTGTTTGTTGTCATATGAAAGAAATTCCTCACATAAAGATAAAACCGGGTGAACTTCACCCCATCCATTATCTTCTGTGAGGTGCTAAAATGTCTTCAAAACGTGCCTTATTGGCTTCTTCCTTAGCCATCTGTTCGACATCGGCTTCATGGATGATGGGGACGGATAAGCATCCGGTTTATGCCCAGGAATTGGCCGGTGGAGCCGATACGGATCCGGAGAAGGAGCAGATCGCGCAGGAAGCAATGTACCAATTTTTAAGCCCCATTTCGCAGGTTGCCGAGGGGAATTTGGCTGCCACGGTGGAGACAAAGCCTCTCACTTATCGTGTGCAAAAGGGGGATACGCTGTCTCGGATCGGCCGGTTGTTCGGAATCCCTCATCAAGAGCTGGCGCGGTTCAACCGGTTGGAAAACCCGGATTTGTTACACATTGGTCAGGAGATCAAAATTCCTTTGACGAAAAAATGGGTTCGGTTGGAGTCCGGGGATACCTTGTCGGCTTTGGCCGAGACATACCATACATCCCGTGAACTGTTAATTTATTTGAATCCGAAACTGAAGGACGCCCCGCTCACGTATGCCGGGCAACTCATTGCCGTTCCCGAGAAATGGAGGGGAAGCATTCCTGGTTCATGGCCGAAAAAAGCGGATGCGGACAAAAAGAAAAAGAATACGATCCGGTTGGCGGACCGTGAAGGGGCTTATGTGTTCCGGTGGCCGGTCAATGGTCAGATCACCAGCAATTTCGGCTGGCGAAACGGCCGTCAGCATAAAGGAATTGATATTTGGAGCGCAAAGAAAGCAAAAGCTGAAATTTGCGCATCGTTAAGCGGAGTCGTGATCCAGGCGGGTTATTCCGGATCTTACGGAAATCTTGTGGTCATTGAACATGGCAGCGGATGGGTCACGTATTATGCTCATCTCAGCCAAATTTTGGTCAGCAAAGGCCAGAGGATTGAAACAGGAAACGTTTTGGGGATGATGGGGCAGACCGGTCGTGCCACGGGTTATCATTTGCATTTTGAGGTTCGCAAAAACGGGAAAGCGATAAATCCCTTGCGGGTTTTAAAATAATTTGCTCTCATATTGTTTTATTTTTATGGAAGGGCACACTCTCCTGAAACCGGAGAGTGTGCCTTTTTAAACAGCTGGTTTCGACGGGGTCCGGGCTTTTCTTGCTTTCTCATCATCAAACATGCTATAATACACCAGTGGTTTTAAATGTACGTATGGAAGCGGCATTAGGAAAGAGGTGAGACGAATGAAACAAGGAATTCATCCGGAATACAAATTGACCAAAGTCACCTGTGCGTGTGGAAATACATTTGAAACCGGATCGACCGTTGAAAACTTGAGGGTGGATATTTGCTCTGAATGTCATCCGTTTTTCACCGGGAAACAAAAAATGGTCAGTGCAGGTGGGCGCATCGATCGCTTCAAAAAGAAATACAACCTCAAATAATATCCTGGCAAGTCAGGCAAGCAGAAAATCGGGCTTGCCTTTTTATTTTTCATTCAGCAAACTCGAGACAGGGTATGTTAAAATAAAGAGAGTTTGCTTGGGCATCCAGACGGGCTGGGTGCTTTTTCTTTGTGTAAAAATGGATTGAGCATCAATTTTTCGGGAGTTGGAGGAACAACAATGAGAGATATTCATCCATTAAGTGGTGATCACAGCGGCTGGATTGAAGTGATTTGCGGCGGAATGTTTTCCGGAAAAAGTGAAGAGTTGATCCGCCGTATCCGCCGTGCCAAAATTGCCAAGCAGAAAGTGGCTGCCTTTAAACCGGCCATCGATGACCGCTACCATCAAGAAGCGATCGCATCGCACAACGGGTTGATGGCGGATGCCCGTCCGGTGAAAAGTGCAGGCGAGATTCCCGGTTTGCTGGAAGAAAATGTGGATGTGGTGGCCATTGACGAAATTCAGTTTTTTGAACCGGAGATCGTCGATATTTGCCAGCAATTGGCCGATCAGGGAAAACGGGTGATTTGTGCCGGATTGGATCAGGATTTTCGGGGAAAGCCGTTTGGCCCGACTCCGGTGTTGTTGGCTGTGGCGGAATATGTGACAAAATTGCAAGCCATTTGCGTGAAATGCGGTGGACCGGCCAGCCGCACCCAAAGGCTGATCGATGGCCGTCCGGCTGCCATTGATGATCCGGTGATTCAAGTCGGGGCCAAAGAACAATACGAAGCCCGTTGCCGGCACTGCCATGAGGTGTTGAGACAGAAAGAAGGCATGTTTGAAATATAAAAAAACCCGCCGTTTGAAAACGGGGGTTAACCGCCCAACAGGCTCACGGAGATGTTATACGTCGCATGAATGATCATACATACGGTGGTGTTATAACGGATCCGTGCCCAACCCAGCACCAAGGCAAGCAACAGAACAACAAGGGAATTAAAACTGAATCCGTAGTTTGCGTGGACCAATGTGAACAACAGACTGGTGTAGACGAAGCCGAACCGCGGGAGCAATGCCCCCCGGAAAATCATTTCTTCTCCAAGAGCTGCTGCCAGTCCGATTGTTAAAATGCCGGGAACGGATGAGAGTAACGGTCCGAGCATTTTGTCCGTCAACTCATTGGCTTGCACGTTCTCGGACCAATTCAGGGTTTCTGCCACCGATTGCGCGATGATCGGGGCCAAAAGCATGATTAGTCCGATGCTGATGCCGATTGCCGCCTGCTTGAGGGTGATTTTTTTCACTCCCAAGCGGTCCAGGGATTCCTTGAACGATCGTCTGGACAGCCATCCCACCCCAACCAGTCCCAAAATGGCGAACAGGATGTCTTGCGACCAGATGGAGGATAGCGTTCCGGCTTCATCTCCGGGAACCGTCTGTTCATTGATCGATTCCAACCCGAAGCTCTGAGTGACAAAAAACTGGATAAAAACCAGCATGGAAAGGGATAAGGCGACGGCATGGACCCTGCGCCCGGGGTGAATGCGGAGAAAACGGGTACAAAACCGGCGTACGGGCGGCAACAAAAAAGACATGGCGATCAAGGACGGGATCCAAAGAGACATGCCGACGTTTTTGACCGTGTTCACTGAATACGGATCGGCCGCAAAGTTTTGTGTCCATGGCAGGAAAGCATGACTGTAGAAAAAAAGCAAAAGACCGATGATGAAACCGGCAAGATAACCGGTCCATACGATCAAGTAACACAGAAAACCCAGAATGTTTCCCTTTATATTGGAATCGGAGTATGTATGCTCGGAGTGGTTGATCAGCCAAAATAAAACAATCAAAGGACCAATAAACAACAGATTATTGATGATGTTAAAGATGACTTCGTTCATGATCGCTCCCCTTTATATTTTTTAACCGGTCTTCTGCTTTTTTATCATACCATTCTTTCCAATCCATTTCCTTCGCTTTCTTCCAAGGCTTGTGGTAAAATCAATTGATGCCAATTCTTGATCAATCATCATACTTATATCTCAGAGTCAGCCGGTATGCATGGCAAAATGATCCGATTTTACGGGAGTGAGCACAGTGTTAGATCGTCTTGAGGCGATACATCAACGTTATGAAGAGTTAAGCCGCCTGCTTTGTGACCCGGAAGTGATCAATGACACCAAAAAGTTGCGTGAATACTCCAAGGAGCAGGCCGGGTTGGAAGAAAAAAATCAAGCCTATATCGAATATAAAGAGACGATTGAGCAGTTGAACGATGCGAAATCGATGTTGGAAGATAAACTGGACGAAGAAATGCGTGAATTGGTGAAAGCCGAGATCGACGAACTGAGCCGCCGGAAACAAGAGCTGGAGGAGCGGATCAAAGTCCTGTTGTTGCCCAAAGACCCGAATGACGAGAAGAGCGTGATCGTGGAAGTGCGCGGAGCGGCAGGAGGGGAAGAAGCCGCATTGTTTGCCGCGGATTTGTACCGCATGTATACCCGTTTTGCAGAAAGACAAGGTTGGAAAGTGGAAGTCCTCGAGGCAAACACCACCGGACTCGGCGGATTTAAAGAAGTGGTCTTCTCCGTGGATGGCAACGGGGCTTACAGCAAATTGAAGTATGAGAACGGGGCACACCGGGTGCAACGGGTGCCGGAGACAGAGTCCGGCGGACGGATTCACACGTCGACGGCCACGGTTGCCGTTTTGCCGGAGGCCGAGGAAGTGGAAGTGGAAATTCATGATAAAGACATTCGCATCGACACCTTTTGCTCCAGCGGACCCGGAGGGCAAAGCGTTAACACGACCCAGTCTGCCGTCCGCATCACCCATCTTCCGACGGGGATTGTTGTTTCCTGTCAGGATGAAAAATCACAAAACAGCAACAAAGAGAAAGCGATGAGGGTGCTTCGTGCCCGCTTGTTTGACTTGAAGCAGAAAGAAGAAATGGAAAAAATGGCAAACGCCCGAAGAATGGCCGTGGGCTCCGGAGACCGGAGCGAACGGATCCGGACTTACAACTTTCCGCAAAGCCGGGTGACGGATCATCGCATCGGACTGACGTTGCACAAGTTGGATCTGATCCTGAACGGTGAACTGGATGAGATTATCGATGCACTCATTTTGCATGAGCAAACCGAGTTGTTGAAGGAGCAGGAAACAAAGACTTCCTGATTCAAAGGGTGAGTTTGATGAAAAATGGAACGATCCGGGAAGCCTGGCAAAAGGCTTCTTCTTTTTTACAGCAAAGCGGAACCGATTCTCCGCAGTTTGAAGCGGAATACATGATGCGCCGGCTTCTCGGAGTGGAACGGGCCGCGTTTTTTGCGAAAATGGCCGATCCTTGGCCAAAATGTCTGGAACCCAAACTCCGGGAATGGCTGAAACGCCGGGGCGAGGGGGAACCGTTGCAATACATCGTGGGGGATCAGGAGTTTTTCGGGCGGGTTTTTGAGGTGAAGCCCGGGGTGTTGATTCCCAGGCCGGAAACCGAATTGCTGGTGGAAGCCGTATTGCAGGAAGGGGAAAAGTGGTTTGCCGGCCGTCCGGTGCATGTGGTCGATGTCGGGACGGGAAGCGGGGCGATTGCTGTCACCTTGGCACTGGAACAACCCCGTTGGCAGGTCACCGCGATTGACATTTCGGAACAAGCATTGTCCGTTGCCAGGCAAAATGCCCGGAAATTCGGGGTGGAGAAGCGGATCCGGTGGGTTTTGGGAAGTTTTTTGGAGCCGCTTGAAAAGGAGCATCCCCCCATCGACATTTTGGTCTCCAATCCGCCGTATATACGCTCCGGGGAAATAAAACGCCTTGACAAAACCGTTTCTTGTTATGAGCCCCGCCTTGCATTGGACGGGGGAGCGGACGGGCTTGAACCGTACCGCCGGATCACCCGGCAACTTTCCGGTTGGCCTGAAAAACCGCGGCTGGTTGCTTTTGAAATCGGCGCCGACCAAGGCGAAGAGGTTTGCGGGTTGGTCCGGCAAATGCCGCACATCACCCGCGCGGAAGTGAGAAAAGATCTGGCGGGAAGGGACCGGATGGTTTTGGGATGGTTCCATTTGGAGAATCAATTCTGAAAAAAATAAGATTAAGTTTTCTCCTCTCTGTCCATACTGTGGGTAGGGATAAAGAGGAGGAATGGGCAATGCGTAAATGGACTTATTTCATTCTTGTCATCATCGTGCTTTCCGGAGGAATCTTTTTTTACCAATGGGCCCGGGAGGATGCGACCCAAACGCAAACGGCGTCCTCTTTGAACCGGATCCCGGATCAGGCCATCCGGCTCAGGATTTTGGCCAACAGCGACCGGCCGGAAGATCAGTGGTTAAAACGAAAAGTCCGCGACGAAGTGATCCGCGAAATGAATACATGGGTAACTCAGCCCCGCACGATTGAAGAAGCGAGAAAACTGGTGAAAGAGCACTTGCCCCGTTTTGAGGAAATTGCGCGGAAAACGGTCAGGGAACAGGGGTATGATTACGCGGTCCGGGTGGATTATGGAATGGTTCCGTTTCCGACCAAATTATACGGAGACCAGGTTTATCCCGCCGGGGATTATGAGGCGCTTCGCATCCAGATCGGAAGCGGCGAAGGGGAGAATTGGTGGTGCGTGTTGTTTCCTCCCCTCTGTTTTGTGGATATGAGCAACGGGGATGCCGTCAAGGCCAAGTCGCCCGAATCGTTCTCCACTTCCATGACATCGGCGCAACCGGTGTATGCTTCGGAAGCGAAAGCACAAAAAGAAGAGCAGGACAAGAAGCCCGAAGTGCGGTTTTTTCTCTTGGATCAGGCAAAGAAGTGGATGGATGACTGACTCTTTGGTTCTATGAAACCTTTTTCTTTCATACCGCTAATATCAAAGAGTTTCAGCGGAATGGGGGAAAGGTATGTTTGTCATCCGTCAAGCGGAGAAAAAAGATTTGTTTCAGATTCGCAAATTGCTCAAAGAAGTCGGATTAAATGACCAGGGAATCGAGGAGCACCTGGATCACTTTTTTATCGCCGAACTTCCCGCCGGAGGGAAAGGGGATGTTTCCCAAATGGTGGGCATCGTCGGCATGGAAGTGTATCCTCCGTACGGGTTGATCCGGTCTTTTGTTTTGGAGCGGGCTCCCTGGAACAGCAAAGTGGGAGTCCATATGATTCAAGTCATTCTTTCTTATGCCGAACAGATGGGGTTGTCCCGGATTTATTTGCTGGCCGGTCAATCCACTCATTTTTTCTCCCGGCTTGGTTTTGTCAAGACCGGGGAAGAACATTTGCCGGAAGAGTTGCATCAATCCGCCCATTTGAAACAGTCGATCCACCGGGGGCAACCGATGGTTTACACTTGTGAGAATCCGACTTCGTTGCCGCATTGAGAAAATGTGTTATCATAGGTGGATAAAACGTGGAAAAGAAGGGAGCCAATGTTGAAAAAGACAGAACGGTTTCAACTGGATAGCGGGATGGAGGAAACACAGCTGATTCATTCGGAAGCCATCAAACGGGCGGCGGCTTATCTGCGTCAAGGGAAACTGGTCGCTTTTCCCACGGAAACCGTCTATGGTTTGGGAGCGATTGCCACATCCCGGGACAGTGTTGCAAAGATTTATGAAGCCAAAGGAAGGCCTTCGGACAATCCGTTAATTATTCATATCGGAAAAAAGGAGCAACTGGCCCAATGGGTTCGCCGGTTTCCGGAGAATGCGCAAAAGCTGGCGGAAAAATTTTGGCCAGGCCCTCTGACGATGGTACTGCCTCACCGTGATAACCTGGCGGAAAACGTGACGGCAGGGCTTTCGACGGTGGCGGTCCGGATGCCGGATCATCCGGTTGCGCTGGCCTTGTTAAACGAGGTGGGCATTCCGGTGGCGGCCCCCAGCGCCAATCGTTCCGGGAAGCCCAGTCCCACGACGGCCGAGCATGTTTTAAATGATCTCGACGGAAGAATTGACGGGATCCTGGACGGAGGTCCGACCGGCATCGGAGTGGAATCCACCGTGGTCGACGTCAGCGGGGAAATCCCCTTGTTGCTCCGGCCGGGCGGAATCACTTTGGAACAGTTGCAAGAAACACTGGGGGAAGTCCGTGTGGATCCCGGATTAACCGACGCGAGTCAAACGCCCCGTTCACCCGGCATGAAATACCGGCATTATGCCCCGCAGGGAGAAATGTGGCTGGTCAAAGGGAATCCGGAGGCGGTAATCTCGTACATACAACAACAAGTCCAAGAGGCCGTCAAAAACGGAAAACGGGTCGGGGTGCTCACCACGGAAGAAAACCAAGGAAAGTATCAACAGGCGGATTGTGTGATTGCAGTCGGATCCCGTCGCCATCCGGCCAGCGTTGCCCGCCGGTTGTATGGTGCATTGCGCCGTTTTGACGAACAGAAGGTGGATGTGATTTTTGCGGAAGCTTTTCCGGAACAAGGGTTGTTTGCTTCCGTGATGAATCGCATGAAAAAAGCGGCCTCCGGCAACATGGTGGAAGTGTGAGGCAAATCAAAAAAACAGCTGCGGAAACTTGCAGCTGTTTTTGTCTGTTTATGTAAAATTCATTGTGATTTCCACGACTTCCGGCCGGTTTCCGATCCGAAGAGGCGGTCCCCAAGTGCCGAACCCGCAGGAGACGACGGAATAAAAACTGCCTTTTTGCAAAAGTCCCCAGTCATTCTCATAGATCATGGCGGTGATCCAGTTTCCGGGGAAAATCTGTCCGTGGTGGGTGTGCCCGGAAAGCATCAGGTCAATGCCGTTTTTTTGTGCCTGTTGCAGTTCGATCGGCTGGTGATCCAGAAGAATCAAGGGGTGGGAATAATCGGTGCCTTTCATCAAAGATGCCAGTTCTTTACGTCCCGGTTCCCGGATCAAATTGGGATCATCCCGGCCGATCAGGGTGAAGCGGTTTGGGATCACAACCTTTTCGTCTTTTAAAACCTTGATGCCGGCTTTTTGCAACGCCTGCATCAGTTGGCTTCCCCGTTCGGCGAGATCGCGGTCATGGTTTCCGGGAACGGCATAGACGCCATACGGTGCCTTGATTTTTCCCAACGCGGCGGCCAATTTCCGGTCTTCCCCCGGCGTCAGCGGCCCGTTGGTGATGTCACCGGCCAACACAACCAAATCCGGTTTGATTTGATGAATCATCTGTTGCAGGGTTTTCAGTCTGTCCGTATCGATGACGGGACCGTAATGGATGTCGGATACCATGGCGATCCGGAGTTGTTTCATTCCGCCGGCATCCTTGTTGACGTTGACGTTGTATTTTTTGATCACCGGATGCTGTGCATTCCAACTGCCGTAAGCAACGGGAACCGTTGCGAGGAGAAAAACTGCCGCAGCCAGGGAATAAGGAGTGAGATGATGATTTTTAAAGGCCGGAGGAATGAATTTGGCCAGGCGGTCGATGAAGCGGATCACATCGAGCATCAGGATCAGAAAGAACAAATATAAAACGATGATCATGGAGTGTCCTCCCCAGATGCCCAACCAGGAACCGATGCGCTCAGGCAAAATGTTTTTTCCCAGTTCGGACAGCGGGAAAGGGACGATCAGTGCCAACAGTGCCGCGACAAAAAGGACTTTGCTTACGGGGGAATCTTTACGGATCAAATATTTCCAACCTTTGCGGCCGATGTAATAACTGATCAGGCCGTACAGTGTCAAAAAAATCAAAATAACCAGACCCCACATATGGCTCTCTCCTCTTGTTTGATTGAAATGGTCTGTAGATGATTTTACTACAGATTCCGGCGGCCATGGCAAGCTTGGTTCTTTTTTTCGGGATCCGGCATATGATGGAATGTGACAAGCAGGCTCAGGGGGGGAATCAATGGAGCTTACACTCATTCAATGGGGTCAAGTGATGACTTTATCCATGATTGCGGTGGCACTCGGCATGGATGCTTTTTCCATGGGAATCGGGCTGGGATTGAAGCGGATTCCCGGTTCGCAAATGACGTTGATCAGTCTGTCCGTCGGCTTTTTTCATATCATCATGCCTCTTTTGGGAATGGGAATCGGGCATTTTTTGAGTACGTTGTTAAAAGATATTGCCGTCATGCTGGGAGGCATCATGCTTTGCCTGTTGGGGTTGAATATGCTGTACCAGGTTGTTAAAGGGGATGATTCAGAGGAACTTCAAGTCCAATCGTTCTGGCAAACATTGATTCTTTCATTGAGTGTAAGCATGGATTCCCTTTCGGCCGGATTGAGTCTCGGTTTTTTTTCGACAGACATGGTGCTCGCGGTTTTGTTGTTTGGTTTTGCAGGACTCATCATGGCGGGAACGGGACTGATGCTCGGACGGATTTTCGGGGGATGGATCGGTCGCTACGGGGAAGTGATCGGAGGGTTTATTCTGCTGTTTTTGGGAGGAAAATTTCTGTTTTGACCGCTGGTGCCGGAACAGAGAAGATGTGGAAGCCGCCGGGGATTTAGTGGTATGTTTTTAAAAGAAAGGGGGAAAGGGTATATCATCCATCTGTTCAACGGATACTGAAGAACAGGTGAAATTTGAGGTGAACATCATGAAAAGGGTGTTGTTTGTTTGCACGGGGAATACCTGCCGGAGTCCCATGGCAGAAAATTTGTTCCGGGAAACGGCCAGGCAAAGGAACATCCCGGTAGAGGTGAAGTCTGCCGGAATCGCCGCCATCGACGGGGCCAGACCGTCCATGCAGGCGGTGGAAGTGTTAAAAGAAAAAGGCATCAACTGCAATCATCGTTCCCGTTTATTAAATCAGCAACTCGTCGAATGGTCTGATTTGATTCTGGCAATGACGGAAGCGCATAAACAATTCATCGCTCAAAACTTCTTGCAAAGCAGGGAAAAAATATACACTTTGAAAGAATATGCTTTGTGGGGAGAGGAGTCAGAACAAATCCACAAAAAGCTGGATCAATTGTATCTCGAAGCGGAAAGCATCCGGGCAAAAATTCAGGCGCAGTATGCCGTCAAAGCGGACGAGCCTTGGCCGGACGAAGCAAAGGCCGCCCTGGAAAAAGCCCTGAAGCCGCTGAAGGAAAAAGAACAACAATTTCTGGAAGAGTTGAACGGGACATGGGATATTGAAGATCCGGTCGGCGGCAGTGTGGAGCGATACCGGGAATGCGCCTCGGAATTGAAAAAATACATTAACCGGATTTTAGACCGGTGGGAGCAGGAATCATGACCCGGCCGGATGATGGATTAATGACAGGATACGAAGATGGATCCAAGGAGGGAGATGAAAGAATGAAGCTGATCATCGGATCCGATCACGGTGGCAGAAATTTGAAAGAAGAGATTAAAGGACTGCTTGAGGAATTAAACATTGCTTATGAGGACGCGGGTTGTGATTGTGACACATCGGTGGATTATCCCGATTATGCCAAACCGGTGGCCAAACGAGTGGCCGAAGGGGAGTTTGACCGGGGAATTTTAATTTGCGGAACCGGCATCGGTATGTCGATTGCCGCCAATAAAATCAAAGGAATCCGCTGTGCGGTCGTCAGCGATGAATACTCGGCGCGGATGAGCCGTGAACACAACAATGCCAATGTCCTGGCATTGGGGGAACGGGTGGTGGGGCCCGACTTGGCCAAATCCATCGTCCGTACCTGGCTGAAGGCCGAATTTCAGGGAGACCGTCATCAGCGCCGCCTGGAAAAGATCGAGCAATTGGAAAACGAGGGATGATGATGAAAGAGGAAGTGAAAAGGGCCTTACGTGATTTATTGGCGGCAATGCCCTTGGATGCCGGACATGTTTTGGTTGTGGGCGCGAGCACCAGCGAAGTGGCCGGAAAACGGATCGGCTCCGGCGGCAGTGAGGACATTGCGCGCGAATTGTATGAGGGAATTTCGGAAATCCAAAAGCAAGCCGGCTTTCATCTGGCGTTTCAATGTTGCGAGCATTTGAACCGGGCATTGGTGGTCGAACGAAAAACCGCCGAACGTTTTGGTTGGCCGGAAGTGACGGTGGTTCCCGTGAACAATGCCGGCGGAGCCATGGCTGCTTATGCGTACAGACATATGGAGCAACCGGTGGTGGTCGAACAGATTCAGGCCGATGCGGGCATTGATATCGGGGACACATTGATCGGGATGCATTTAAAACCCGTGGCCGTTCCCGTGCGCTCCCGGCAAAAAACGATCGGACAAGCCCATGTCACGTTGGCCAAAACCCGCCCCAAACTGATCGGGGGAGAGCGGGCCGTTTATGCGTTGGAAAAGTAATCCGAGTCCAAAAAAGAGAACTTGTTTGATAAAATAGAGAAAATTAACGAACAGGACAAGGAGGCAAATCATGAAGCAATTAATCACCAGTGATCCGCAAGTGGCTGAAGCCATCCGACAGGAACTGGGGCGTCAACGGAATAAAATCGAGTTGATTGCTTCGGAAAACTTCGTATCCCCGGCTGTGATGGAAGCGATGGGGACGGTCTTGACGAACAAGTATGCGGAAGGCTATCCGGGAAAAAGATATTACGGAGGCTGTGAATATGTGGATGTGGTGGAAGACCTGGCAAGGGACCGTGCCAAGGAATTGTTTGGTGCAGAACACGCCAATGTTCAGCCTCACTCCGGAGCCCAAGCGAATATGGCTGTCTATTTTGCTGTTTTGGAGCCGGGAGACACGGTATTGGGCATGAATCTTGCCCACGGGGGCCATTTGACCCATGGAAGCCCGGTGAATTTTTCCGGAAAAATGTACAATTTTGTCGCTTATGGGGTGGATCGTGAATCCCACCGGATCGATTATGAAGAGGTTCGCAAAGTTGCATTGGAACATAAGCCGAAGCTGATTGTGGCGGGAGCCAGCGCCTATCCCCGGATCATCGATTTCAAGCGGTTCCGGGAAATCGCCGATGAAGTCGGCGCTTATCTGATGGTGGACATGGCTCACATTGCCGGACTGGTGGCGACGGGACTTCATCCCAATCCGGTTCCTTATGCCGATTTTGTCACCACCACCACACATAAAACGTTGCGCGGACCGCGGGGCGGCATGATCTTGTGCAAAGAAAAACATGCAAAGCAAATTGACAAATCCGTCTTCCCGGGGGTTCAAGGCGGACCGTTGATGCATGTGATCGCGGCCAAAGCCGTGGCACTCGGGGAAGCTTTGACCGATGAATTTAAAACCTACACCCAAAACATTGTGGACAATGCCAAAAAGTTGGCGGAATCTTTGAAAGAGGAAGGGTTTAACCTGATTTCAGACGGAACGGATAACCATCTGATCCTGATGGATGTCCGCAATTTCAACCTGACCGGTAAAAAAGCGGAACACCTGCTGGATGAAGTGGGGATCACGACCAATAAAAACGCGATTCCTTTTGATCCGGAAAAACCGTTTGTCACCAGCGGAGTCCGGATTGGCACGGCCGCTGTGACCAGCCGCGGCATGGACGGAAAAGCCATGGAGGAAATCGCGCAAATCATCGGATTGACACTGAAAAATCCGGAAGACGAAAATGCACGGGAGGAAGCCAAAAAACGGGTGGCCCGTCTGACGGAAACATACCCCTTGTATCCACAACTTTAATGGATTCCTGAGCCCGATCCGCGAGGGTCGGGTTTTTGGCAATAAGAAACATATATAAAAAAGTTGTGTACACAGGGTGAATTATGGTTATAATCAGTTGGATAAAAACAGATAAGGAAGAGGTGAAGCAAAAGTGGGTCGTGTACATGTTTTAAATCACCCGCTCATTCAACATAAGCTGACGTATATCCGGGACAAAAACACCGGCACGAAAGAGTTTCGGGAACTGGTGGATGAAGTTGCCGCTTTGATGGCTTATGAAATTACGAGAGACATGCCTTTGCGTGAAGTGGAAGTGGAAACACCGCTGGCCAAGGCCAAATGTCAAGTGTTGGCCGGAAAAAAACTGGGCCTCGTTCCGATTTTGCGCGCAGGACTCGGCATGGTGGACGGAATTTTGAAATTGATCCCTGCCGCAAAGGTGGGTCATTTGGGAATGTACCGGGATCCGGAAACCCTGGAAGCGGTGAAATATTATTCCAAAATGCCTCCGGATATCGGAGAACGGGAATTGATCGTGATCGATCCCATGCTGGCAACGGGCGGGTCGGCCGCAGCGGGAATTTCCGTGCTGAAAGAAATGGGGGCCAAACAAATCAAATTGATGTGTTTGATTGCTGCTCAAGCCGGCATTGACCGCGTGCAAAAAGAACACGATGATGTGGATATTTATGTTGCGGCAGTCGATCCGGTTCTGAACGAAAAAAGTTATATCATTCCGGGACTGGGAGATGCAGGAGATCGACTCTTCGGTACAAAATAATTTTTAGAAAAAGCCCGGTGTTTCAAGCGGAGTTTTTTTAATTGCGACAATTTGTTCATAAGTGATTTTGAGAAAACGTTGACAAAAGATAGAACGCTTCGTTACTATAGGCAGGGGGAAGGATGGAAAACTGAGAAAACTTCACTCTTGTCAATCCGGCTCCCTACAAGCGAAACTTCCCCTTTGAAAATGCTAGATGTTACGGGGGTTTTAAATTGAACGGGAATATGTGGCGGCTGTTTGCCGTGATCGGTTCCATGGGAATGGAAATCGTTCTTTTGACCTTGGGGGGAGCTTGGTTGGGGAAAAAACTGGATACGGTTTGGGGAACCCGGCCGTATCTTTTGATGGCTGGAGTGTTGTTGGGATTGGGAGTGGGTTTTTTCAGTGCCATTTACACCCTGAAAGCATTGTTAAAGGAATGAATCCTCATGGATACCGTGAAGACCATTCGGAAGCGAGTGGTATCCCTCACAACCGGACTCCTCACTTTGTTATTGATCATTTGGTTTATGACTCCGCACCAACGTATTGTTGCTGGCGTTTTCCTGGGTTTATGTGTAAGTTTGTACAATGTTTTAAATTTGTTGTGGAAAATGAAACCGGTAAAGGAAAGTGCCGTTTACTTAAAACCAGGAAGATATCGGGGAGTTGGAATCATTCATCGTTATCTCATGGTTGCCCTCGCTATCATAATTGCTGTGAAATTTCCGGAATGGATTGATCCCAGAGCAATTGTCGCAGGGTTACCAGTTTGCTATATATTCCTTTATTGCACTCAGTTTATCCAAGTGATTCGCTCTTCATCTTAAAGAGAAAGGAGTGAGGGAATGGAACTTACACCGAAGCTGCGGTTTGAAGTGGCCGGCATTCCGGTTCAATTTGACGTCACGGTCATGTTTACAACCACGGTCGCATGCATCTTGGTTTTTGTGATCGCCATGCTTGCTGCCCGTCGCCTTTCGCTTGTCCCGACCGGCATGCAAAACGTGGTGGAAATGGTGATCGAATTCACTCAGGGAATTGTCCGCTCCAACTTGTCGGGCAAAACGGCTGAACGATTCTACGGCTTTGCATTCACCCTTTTTCTGTTCATCTTTATTGCCAACCAGATGGGAGTCATGTTCAATGTCGTCGCCGAGTCGCATATATCGATTCCGTGGTTGAAAATATGGGCGGCCGATTCAGCCGGGGAAGGGGAACATTATGCGTATGCCCTGTGGAAATCGCCCACCGCGGACATCAATGTGACCATGGCCATGGCTTTTGCCATCACACTGGCAGCTCATTTCCTGGCCTTCAGAAAATCTCCCAAGCATTATCTGGCCCACTACTTCCAACCTTTCTGGCCGATGGTTTTGATGCATGCGATTGAGGAAGTGTCCAAACCCTTGACGCACGGCATGCGTTTATGGGCCAATATTTTTGCCGGTGAAGTGTTGATCCTTGTGATGGTGAAAGGCAGCTGGTTCCTGACCGGGGCCCCGTTGATTGTATGGCTGGGCTATTCCTTGTTCGTCGGAACGATTCAGGCCTATGTCTTCACCGTGTTGGCCATGGTTTACATGGCGCAAAAAATTGAAGCGTGACAATCAGAATGCAGTCTGAAGTCAATCTTGTCTGATCCGCATAAGGACAATCAAAAAAATTTTGAAACGAAAACAAATCAGAGGAGGAAATATCATGGATGTAAACATTTTGGCTGGTGCTTTGTTGCTCGCATTTGCAGCGATTGCCGGAGGATTTGGAAACGCAATGGTATACAGCCGTTATTTGGAAGGATCTGCCCGTCAGCCGGAAATGGAAGGGAAACTTTTCACCCGGGCGTTTATCGGAATTGCGTTGGTTGAGGCATTGCCGGTTATTGCCGTGGCATTTGGAGTCATGTTGTTCTTCGGTGTAATTTAATGGATCGATCCGTTTGATGGAGGCGGGGATGCAGTTGATAGTCCCCGTCTGGTCGTATTGAGGAAGAAGAAACACGATCCCGAAGGGAGTGAGTTGGATTGCTGACCATCGAAATCGGTACGATGCTGTTTCAGCTGATCGCATTTATTATTTTAATGCTTCTTGTGTCCAAGTTTGCCCTTCGTCCGATGCTGCAGGTGATGAAACAACGCACGGATCACATCGAAGGCCAGATCAAGGAAGCGGAAGAACGCAGAAAAGAAGCGGAAAAACTGCTGGAAGAACAACGGCAGGAACTGAAAAAAGCCCGTCAGGAAGCCAAAGAGATCATTGAACGTGCCAAAGCGCAAAAAGACCGCGAAGCGGAAGCGATCATCAAGCAAGCACAGGAACGGGCAGGGCGCATTCTGGAAGAGGCGACGAACGAAATTCAGCGCGAAAAAGAAAAAGCGTTGGCCAGCTTGCGTGATGAAGTCGGCGGGCTTTCCGTTCAGTTGGCGTCCAAATTATTGGAAAAAGAGTTGGACAAAAACCGGCATTCCGATTTGGTTTCCAGCTATCTTGACGAGGTAGGAAGATTGCAATGAGTAAGACAGTAGCGAGACGTTACGCCAAAGCGCTGTTTGAAGTTGCCTCTGAACAAAAGCAGATCGACGCCATTGAGAAAGATTTGAAGCGAATCACCGATACATTCGAAGCTTTCCCGGAATTGACGGAATGGCTCAGCCATCCTTCTATCGGGGACGGGCAAAAAAAGGAACTGCTCACCAAAATCTTTGATCAGTTGAACGCATATACCAAGAATCTGATGTATCTGTTGGTGGATCGCCGGCGGGAAAACGTTCTTTTTGATCTGTATGAAGAATACAAAAAGCTGGCAAATGAATCCAGAGGAATTGTCGAAGCGGTTGTCACGACGGCATTCAAATTGACCGAAGAGGATAAAAAACAGGTCAAAGCAACCTTTGAGCCAATGATCGGGAAAACCATGGAACTGGTCGAAAGAGTGGATTCCGATATCCTGGGCGGCGTTGTTGTGCAAATCGGCGACCGTTTGTACGACGGAAGTTTGCGAACCAGGCTGAATCGTTTCCAAGAACAGCTGAAACAAAATCAAGTTGGATAGATTACAGACGGAAAGATTGGGGTGACATATATGAGCATTAAACCGGAAGAGATCAGCTCCCTGATTAAAGAGCAGATCGAGAATTACCGTTCCGAAGTGGAAGTGACGGATGTCGGCACCGTCATTCAAGTAGGTGACGGGATCGCACAAGTTCATGGCCTTTCCAACGCAATGGCAGGTGAGCTGGTTGAGTTTAAAAACGGCGTCATGGGAATGGTTTTGAACTTGGAAGAACATCATGTGGGGGTTATTATTTTAGGACCTTATCAGGATATTCGTGAAGGGGACCAGGTCAAACGCACCGGCCGCTTGATGGAAGTACCGGTGGGGAAAGCGCTTCTTGGCCGTGTCGTGAATCCGCTGGGTCAGCCGCTTGATGGAAAAGGCCCCATTGAAACCACCGAATTCCGCCCCGTCGAATCTCCTGCACCGGGTGTCATTGACCGGAAATCCGTCCATGAACCTCTGCAAACAGGAATCAAAGCGATCGACTCCATGATCCCGATCGGACGCGGGCAGCGTGAGTTGATCATCGGGGACCGTCAAACCGGGAAAACCACGATTGCCATTGACACCATCATCAACCAAAAAGATGAAGACATGATCTGTGTTTATGTGGCCATCGGGCAAAAACAATCGACCGTTGCACAGGTTGTTGAAAAGCTTCGCCGCTACGGTGCGATGGATTACACCATTGTGGTGGTTGCCAGCGCTTCGGATCCGGCACCGCTTTTGTATCTCGCTCCTTATGCCGGTTGTGCAATGGGTGAATACTTCATGTACAAAGGCGGCCATGTTCTCTGCGTTTATGACGACTTGACCAAACAAGCCGCTGCTTACCGCGAGCTTTCGCTCTTGCTCCGTCGTCCGCCAGGCCGTGAAGCTTATCCGGGGGACGTGTTCTATTTGCACTCCCGTTTGCTCGAGCGGGCGGCAAAATTGTCCGACGAACGCGGCGGCGGTTCCTTGACGGCACTTCCGTTTATTGAAACCCAAGCCGGGGACGTGTCCGCATACATTCCGACCAACGTGATCTCCATCACCGACGGGCAAATTTTCCTCGAATCCGATTTGTTCCACTCCGGGATCCGTCCGGCGATCAGTGTGGGGACATCGGTATCCCGTGTCGGTGGTGCGGCGCAAACCAAAGTCATCAAAAAACTGACCGGAACATTGCGTTTGGACTTGTCCCAATACTATGAGCTGGCAGCTTTTGCCCAATTTGGTTCGGATTTGGACAAAGCCACCAAAGCGAAACTGGAACGGGGGAAACGCACCGAGGAAATTTTGAAACAGGAGGAACACCATCCGCTTCCGGTTGAGAAACAAGCGGTTTCCTTGTATCTGGTTACCCGGGGACACTTGGATGATATTCCGGTGGAAGATGTGCGCCGTTTCGAGAAAGAGTTTCACAGCTATCTGGAAACCAACGAAGAAGACATCTTGAAATCGATCCGGGAGAAAAAAGTGCTTGAAGACGAGACCGAAGAGAAACTGAAAAAAGCGATCGAAACCTTTAAAAAAGGATTTGCGGTTACCGAGAAATAAGCCGTTTCAGATAAAGTAGACAAGAGTCGCTGGCCGTCAGCGGCTCTTACGGGGAGACTGGCAGCGGAAAGGCGGTGAAAACATGGGTCAATCGATGCGTGAGATCAAAAGGCGCATTCGTTCGACGGAAAAAATGAGACAAATCACCAAAGCGATGAAGATGGTTGCAGCCGCGAACTTGCGCCGTGCACAGGAAAGAGCGGAAAAAGCGCGTCCTTATGCGGAAAAAATGCGTGAAGTGATCGTAAGCATTGCCCAAGGCACGACGAGTGCAAAACATCCCATGCTGGTATCGCGCCCCGTACGTAAATCAGGCTATCTTGTGATTACGTCGGATCGCGGCCTTGCGGGAGGTTACAACAGCAACCTGTTGCGGATGTTGCTTCAGACTTTGCATGAACGGCATCAAAGCAAAGATGAGTACGTGTTGTTTGTCATTGGTCGGAAAGGCCGGGACTTCTTGAAAAAACGCAATTATCCAGTCATTGATGAGATTACGGGACTTTCTGATTCACCTTCTTATGATGAAGTGCAAGAAATTGCGAAAAAAGCCGTTCGTTTTTATGCAGAAGAGAAATATGACGAGCTGTACATCGTTTACAACGAGTTTGTCAACCCGGTTGTTCAGCGGCCTTTGGACAAACGGTTATTGCCGCTTGCGAGCGAGGATTTGAGCGGGCAGGAACTGGGTCCGAAAACATCTTACGAATATGAACCATCACAGGAAGAAGTGTTATCCGTCTTGCTCCCCCGGTATGCGGAATCGTTAATTTACAGCGCCTTACTCGATGCGAAAGCAAGTGAATTTGCTTCCAAAATGACAGCGATGAGCAATGCAACGGATAATGCGACGGAGCTGATTGATCAATTGACGTTACAGTTGAACCGTGCGCGTCAGGCTGCAATTACTCAGGAAATCGCTGAAATTGTCGGCGGTGCATCTGCGCTAAACGGCTGAGCATGATCTTTTCACAAGCGAAGAAACCAGTGCATGGCAGTTTAAGGAGGGAATTCGATGAGTTCTGGACGTGTGCTTCAGGTTATGGGGCCGGTTGTGGACGTTGAATTTGAACGCGGACATCTGCCCGAGATTAACAACGCGATTAAAGTCAAGCGGGTGGACGGAAGCGAGCTTGTTTTGGAAACGGCTTTACATTTGGGAGATAACACGGTGCGTACCGTAGCCATGGCTTCCACCGACGGTCTGGTCAGGGGGATGGAAGCGATCGATACGGGGAGACCGATCTCCGTACCCGTCGGCCGTCCGACATTGGGACGGGTGTTTAACGTTTTGGGAGAACCGATTGATGAAGCCGGAGAAGTGAAAGGAGCCGAAAAACACTCCATTCACCGTCCGGCACCGAGCTTTGAAGAACAATCGACTGAGCAGGAAATGCTGGAAACGGGAATCAAAGTGGTTGACTTGCTCTGCCCTTATGCCAAAGGTGGAAAAATCGGACTCTTTGGCGGTGCGGGAGTGGGAAAAACCGTTTTGATTCAAGAGTTGATCAACAACATCGCACAAGAGCACGGCGGATTGTCGGTGTTTGCGGGGGTTGGTGAACGTACCCGCGAAGGGAACGACCTTTATCATGAGATGAAAGACACCGGGGTCATTGACAAAACCGTTATGGTGTTCGGACAAATGAACGAGCCACCGGGAGCGCGGATGCGTGTGGCTTTGACCGGTTTGACCATGGCGGAGTATTTCCGTGATCAAGAAGGTCAGGACGTACTGTTATTCATTGATAACATTTTCCGCTTCACCCAAGCCGGATCCGAGGTGTCCGCACTTTTGGGCCGGATGCCGTCTGCGGTGGGTTACCAGCCGACATTGGCAACGGAAATGGGTCAATTGCAAGAACGGATCACCTCCACGAAAAAAGGTTCCGTCACCTCCATTCAGGCCATTTACGTGCCGGCTGACGACTACACCGACCCGGCTCCGGCGACCACCTTTGCCCACTTGGATGCGACCACCAACCTGGAACGTCGTTTGTCTCAAAAAGGGATTTACCCGGCGGTGGATCCGCTCGCATCCACTTCCCGCATCCTGACCCCGGAAGTGGTGGGAGAAGAACACTATCGGGTTGCCCGTGGCGTGCAGGAACTCCTGCAACGTTACCAAGAGTTGCAAGACATCATTGCCATCTTGGGTATGGATGAATTGTCCGAGGAAGACAAAATCGTGGTGGCCCGTGCACGGAAAGTGGAGAAGTTCTTGTCGCAAAACTTCCACGTTGCCGAGCAGTTTACCGGTAACCCGGGTGTATACGTGCCGGTGAAAGAAACGGTTCGCAGCTTCAAAGAAGTGCTGGAAGGAAAATATGACGACTTGCCGGAAGACGCTTTCTACATGGTGGGCGGCATTGACGAAGCCATTGAAAAAGCGAAAAAACTGGGTTATACCCGCATGGTGTAGATCCCGGCATTTTTCCGGCGGATTTCCGGTGCCAACCGGATTACCGATGGATGGATACACGGCTCACTCCGCAGGACAAGGAGGTGAAGCCCTGCCAAATCCCGTGGTTGTTCCCGGGATCAGCAGGTCATGATGGGGAATAAAGTGCAGTTGGATATTGTAACACCTGAGCGGATTGTTTATTCCAAGCACATTGATATGGTGGTGACAAAGGCGGCCGATGGGGAGATTGGTGTGATGGCCCAGCATGTTCCGTTTGTGAGCCCGATTATCGGGGATATCGTTCGGGTGAAAAATGACGGATCGGAAGAGACGTTTAAAATCAGCGGCGGGTTCATTGAAGTGCGCCCCGATAAAGTCACCATTCTCGCTGAATCCGCAGAGGTATAAAAACGGATCTCCAAAAAGACACCTTTACCGAAGGTGTCTTTTTTATTTTAAGGTTTGTGAAAAATATTTCCCGCATTTGGTGAACCATCTCAGATAAGCGCTATTTTTCTCAAGGACACGATCCTTCTCACAATTGGGAAAGTAGTGTATAATCAAACAATAGAGGAGGGGATTGCCAACTTTTTAGCACTGCTTTAAAAAAGTATATTACTACTGAAAAATTAGTATTCCATTCAAAGAATGTAAGCGTTTTATTTTTGTATAGATCAAGATGAAGGAGGGGTTTGTTTGTCTGCCGTCAGTCACGGGTTCATTGCCATCTTTTTTATTCTCGGCATTGTTTTGCACATTGTGGCGCTTTCCATCGGAAAACTGCTTCGTCCCCATCAGCCTGCCCCTGATAAGGCCATTTCTTATGAAAGCGGTGTGGATCCGACCGGGGACAGTTGGATTCAGTTTAATGTCCGCTATTATTTGTTCGCGCTCTTGTTTGTCATCTTTGATGTGGAGGCGGTTTTTTTATACCCTTGGGCAGCCGGTTACGATGTTTTGCGCTCTGAGGTGGGGCTGTTCATTCTGGTGGAAATGGTTTTGTTTGTTTTCTTTCTGATCCTGGGTTTGCTTTATGCCTGGAAAAAGAAGGTGTTAGAATGGGAGTAAATTTTGAAAGATTCGCTCCGGTTGAAGAGCAGGAATTAAAGCGGAATGTGGTGACGACGAATTTGGAACAAATCAAAGCCTGGGCGCGCAGCAGTTCTTTATGGCCCCTCACTTTCGGGTTGGCATGTTGTGCGATTGAAATGATGGGCACGGGGGCCCCGCATTATGATCTCGACCGGTTTGGCGTCATTTTTCGTGCATCCCCGCGTCAGTCGGATGTCATGATTGTCGCAGGAACCGTGACCAAAAAAATGGCGCCTTTGTTGCGCAGATTATACGATCAGATGCCGGAACCCAAGTGGGTGATCGCCATGGGTTCTTGTGCCACCGCCGGCGGACCGTATGTGAAATCGTATTCCGTTGTCAAAGGCGTTGATCAAATTGTGCCGGTCGATGTCTACATTCCGGGATGTCCTCCCAATCCGGCAGCCCTGATTTACGGGATCAACAAATTGCAGGAAAAAATCCGTTATGAAGCCAAATACGGGAAGAAGGTGACGAACCGGTGAGTTCTCATGAAGAAGATCGAAAAAAATCTGAAGAAAAAGAAAAAGGGATGGAAAAGAAAAACGCATCAGACGCCGGGCCGGATTCAAATGCTTTAGAACCGGAAAAACCGGCTCCCCAATCCCCGAAGCCGAAAGAAAAAGCCGTTCCCCGACGGGCAAGGCCTGCTTCTAAACCAGCCGGCAAAGAGGAGAAAAAACCGGAAGAGCCCTCACCGCTTGAACCGGTTTTAAAACGTTTTAAGCAGGAAATCGTGGAAAAAGCAGGGGAAGACGCCGTGGTTGAAGATTATATCAACCGGGCCAGCGGACATGTTCCCACGTTTGTCATCGCCAGAGAAAAATGGCTTGAGGTGGCCCGGCTTTTGAAAGAGGATCCCTTGTTTTCCTTTGATTATTTGCGCAATCTGTCGGCTGTGGATTACCAAAAAGAAATTGAAGTGGTTTACCAGTTTTACTCTTTCAAAAAGAAACACCAGATTGCCATTCGCGTCAAAACAGACCGGGATGAGGCCAAAGTGCCGAGTGTGGCTCATTTATGGAAAGCAGCCGACTGGAATGAACGGGAAGCTTATGACCTGATGGGGGTTGTTTTTGAAGGGCACCCGAATCTGAAGAGGATTTTGTTGCCGGATGAATGGGTGGGGCATCCGCTCCGGAAAGATTACGAACCACTGGATAAGGAGGTTTAATCCTTGTGCTTAGAACGGAAGAAATGTTGCTGAATGTCGGACCTCAACATCCCAGCACTCATGGCGTGCTCCGTTTGGTCGTGAAAATAGACGGGGAAATCATTGTGGATGCCGAGCCGGTGATTGGATATCTCCACCGTGGAACTGAAAAACTGGCGGAGGATCTGAATTATACGCAAATCATTCCCTATACGGACCGGATGGACTATCTGTCCGCCATGACCAACAATTATTCCATCGTCCATGCCACCGAAAAGCTGATGCAACTGGAAGTTCCGGAAAAGGCTCAATTTTTGCGGGTCATTGTGATGGAGTTGAACCGGATTGCCAGCCATTTGGTTTGGATGGGAACGTATTTGTTGGATATCGGTGCTTTAAGCCCTTTTTTATATGCATTTCGCGACCGGGAAAAGATTTTGGATCTGTTTAATGAGTTGTGTGGTGCCCGGATCACGTTCAACTATATGCGCGTGGGCGGTGTCAAATGGGATGCGCCTCCGGGTTGGATTGACAAGGTCGGGCAATTCGTGGAGAACATGAAACGGCAAATGAAAGAATACCATGATCTCATCACCGGAAATGAAATCTTTATTCAGCGGACCAAAGGAATCGGGGTGGTTTCGCCGTCACTGGCCATTGAATACGGATTGTCGGGTGCCAATTTACGGGTGACCGGCGTGGATTGGGATTTGAGGAAGAACCAGCCGTATGCGATTTATGAACGGTTTGAATTTGATGTGCCGGTCGGGAAAACCGGAGATTTGTATGAAAAATATTTGTGCCGGATGAGGGAAATTGATGAATCGCTGAAAATCGTTGAACAAGCGGTTGCTCAGTTTCCTGAAAGCGGTCCGGTCATGGGGAAAGTTCCCCGGGTTCTCCGGGTTCCGGAAGGAGAGATTTATTGCGGTATCGAATCTCCACGGGGAGAGCTGGGCTGCCACATTGTCAGCAACGGGAAAGACAAACCGTGGCGGTTAAAGTTCAGGCGTCCGTCTTTTTATAATTTACAGATACTCCCGACTTTATTAAAAGGGGAGAATATATCCAATTTGGTGGCGATTTTGGGCGGAATCGACATTGTGCTCGGGGAGGTGGATTGTTGATGAATCCGTGGATGATCATCGGACCGGTTTTGCTTTTGCTGATCGTGCTCGGGTTTGTGACGTATGCCATTTTGTTTGAGCGGAAAGTGCTGGGCTGGATGCAAAACCGGATCGGCCCGAACCGGGTGGGCCCCCGGGGGATGTTTCAAACCGTGGCGGATGTTTTGAAGCTGCTCATCAAAGAAGATGTCATTCCCGAAAAAGCGGATGCCGGATTGTTTAAACTGGCGCCGGCAATTGCCTTTGTTCCCGCTTTTGCCGTGGTTGCGGTGATTCCTTTCACCCCTTCCATTCAGTTTTCTGACTTTGCAGTCGGTTTGCTGTATTACATGGCGGTTTCCAGCATTACCATCATCGGAATCATGGTGGGAGGCTGGTCTTCCAACAACAAATATGCATTGATCGGCGGGATGCGTTCGGCAGCGCAAATGATCAGTTATGAAATTCCGCTGGTGATGTCTGTCGTCGGGATCGCTTTGTCAGTCGGTTCTTTAAACCTTGCCGAGATTGTGGAGGCCCAAAAAGAGGTTTGGTTTATTTTCCCGCAATTTATCGGTTTTGTGGTCTTTTTGATCGCATCGGTTTCGGAATTGAACCGGACGCCGTTTGACCTGCCGGAAGCCGAATCGGAACTGGTGGCCGGTTACCACGTGGAATATACGGGTTTCCGGTTTGCATTTTTTATGCTGGCGGAGTATACCTACATTTTTGCCATGGCATCCCTGACGACCGTGCTTTATCTGGGCGGATGGAATGCACCGTTCGGCCTCACGTGGGTTCCGCCGGTCATTTGGTTTATATTGAAATTTTTGCTGGTCGTGTTTTTCCTGTTCTGGTTGAGAGCCACCATGCCGAGGATTCGTGTGGACCAACTGATGCAATTTGCATGGAAGGTGTTGTTGCCGGTGGCTCTTTTCAATATTTTGCTGACTTGTCTTTTAAAAGAAGTGCCGGTGATCGGGACTTATTATTAACGGAAACGGATTGGAGGGGAAAATGGTGCTTGGCTTGATCAAAGGGTTGGGGGTCACCCTCAAAAACATGACAAAGCCGAAGGTCACTTACCGTTATCCGGATGAGCCGCTCGAGATGCCCGACCGCTTTCGCGGAATACAGCATTTCGATCCGGAAAAATGCATTGTCTGCAACCAATGTGTCCGCATCTGCCCGACCGATTGCATTTCATTGACGGGGAAAAAGCATCCGGAAAAGAAAGGGAAAGTGATTGACACTTACGATATCAACTTTGAAATTTGCATCTTGTGCGATTTATGCACGGAAGTCTGCCCGACGGAAGCCATTGTCATGACCAATAACTATGAGCTCGCCGTTTACGGAAGGGATGAATTGTTTAAAGATTTGGAGTGGCTCAACCAAAATAACACAAAGATTCGAAAAGAAAACAGCACCAATCTCATCAAAAAACCGGGAGGAAAAAAATAATGCCCGTAAACGCTGAATTCATTGCATTTTTTATCCTTTCCGTCATGGCGATTGGCGGGGCCGTGTTCATGATCAACTTCACAAGGGTCATCCATATGGCTTTGGCGCTCGCATTCACTTTCTTCAGTATCGCAGGCATTTATTTGCTCTTAAACGCCGAGTTCTTGGCGGTGATCCAGGTGCTCATTTATACCGGGGCCATTTCGATTCTCATGTTGTTCGGGATCATGTTGACCAAACACCAGGATGAAGAGAAAAGTTCGGTCGCACCGTGGCATGCCGTGCTCGGTTTTATCGCTGTCGCCGCCTTTTTTGGCGTCATGATGTGGATCATATACCGGGTACCGGTGTGGAGCGAACCGCATAACGGGGAAGGATGGAACGTCGTCCGGCTGGGAGAGCGGGTCTTCACCGAATACGTGATCCCGTTTGAACTGGCTTCGATTTTACTCTTGGTGGCACTGGTCGGGGCAGTCATTCTGGCAAAAAGGGAGGAGAAATGAGATGGTCATCACTTCTTACCTTGCTTTGTCGGCCATCTTGTTCAGTATCGGTTTGTATGGCGTGCTGACGAAGAAAAACGCCGTGATGGTTCTGTTCTGCATTGAGTTGATGTTTAACGCCGCAAATATCAACTTTGTGGCATTTTCCAAATTCGGGCTGTTTCCCAATCTGACGGGCCAAATCTTCACGCTGTTTACGATTACGGTGGCAGCGGCGGAAGCGGCCGTGGGGATTGCCATTCTGATTGCCTTGTACCGGCAGGTGTCCACGGCGGAAGCCGACCGTTATCATTCGCTGAGAGGTTAGCGGAAGCGATCAAACTTCTAAAAAGAAGGAAGGGTCAGAAATGGAAGCAAACATGGCTCTGTTGATTCCTCTTTTTCCATTCATTGCATTTCTTTTGCTTCTGTCCGGCCGTGGATTCATCCAAAGGAAATTTGCGGCCGCAACAGGAGTGACGGCAACGTTTCTTTCTTTGTTGCTGTCCGTTTATGTTTGGTTGTCCGGGGAAACCGTCACATGGAACATTCCCTGGTTGAATCTGGGGGACGTTGCGGTTTCTTTCAGCATCCATCTGGGTTCCCTGCAAATCTTGATGCTTCTGATCATCAGCATCGTCAGTTTTCTGGTTCATCTGTATTCTTACGGTTATATGGAACGGGATGACCGGATCCGGGTGTTTTATGCTTATTTGGCTTTGTTCACTTTTTCCATGTTTGGTCTGGTCATGTCGGCCAATCTGTTGTGGATCTATATCTTTTGGGAATTGGTCGGGGTTTGTTCCTTCTTGTTGATCGGGTTTTGGTATTTCAAACCGGAAGCCAGGGAAGCGGCACGCAAGGCATTTGTCGTCACAAGAATCGGGGATGTCGGTTTCTTCATTGCCATTGTCCTGATGTTTTGGCATGTGGGAAGCTTTGAAGTTTCCGATTTGAAAACGGCTGTGGTTTCCGGGCAAATGTCCCCCGGCTTGATCACTTTGTTGGCGGTTCTCATCTTTATCGGAGCGGTTGGAAAATCCGGGCAGTTCCCGTTACATACCTGGTTGCCGGACGCCATGGAAGGTCCGACGCCGGTCAGTGCCCTGATCCATGCCGCCACCATGGTAGCTGCCGGGGTTTATCTCGTTGCCAATCTGTTTTTCCTCTTTCAGTCATCCCCTTCTGCCATGGATGTGGTGGCTTATATCGGGGGATTCACTGCGATTTTTGCCGCGACCATCGGATTGATGCAGCATGACATCAAACGGGTGCTTGCTTATTCCACGGTGAGCCAGCTTGGCTTCATGATGTTGGCCCTGGGTTCGGCCGGATATGTTGCCGGGGTTTTCCATCTCTTTACCCACGCCTTTTTCAAAGCGTTGTTGTTTTTGGGAGCCGGGGCGGTCATTGTCTTGCTCGCCCATGAACAGGATTTGCGGAAAATGGGAGGGCTCTGGAAAACCCACCGCCAACTCGGTGTCTGGTTCTTGGCCGGTTGTTTATCCATTGCGGGGATTCCGCCTTTCTCCGGATTTTTCTCCAAGGATGAGATTTTGTTTTCCGTTTACCAGGATGGAAGGACGGGGCTTTTTGTCACCGGGTTGATTGCCTCCTTCTTCACGGCTCTTTATATGTTCCGCCTTTTCTTTCTGGTGTTTGCCGGGGAACCGCGGGGACCCAAGGCTGACCGGCCGGTGCCGGCCGTGATGATGATTCCGGTGGCCGTGCTGGGGATTTTCTCGATTGGAAGCGGATGGGTCGGTTTGCTTTCCGGCGGGGGATTTGAACACTGGCTGGCCGCCGGTAACGGATCCGTTCCCGATGCCGCATCGGCTCCGGTGTGGTTGGCGGTCGTGACGGTGGCGGTTTCCCTGGCCGGGATCGGATTGGCCTGGCTGTTTTACGGAAAAGGAAAGTTCAGTGCCCGTCAGGCGGCACAAACCGTTCCCTGGCTCCATCGCCTGGTTTTGAACAAATATTATGTGGATGAATTGTATCAATATTTGTTTGTATGGACGACCAAAGGCATCGGATGGTTTTTGTCCGGATGGGACCGGTTTGTGATCGGAGGGATTGTCCGGTTTGTCGGTTGGGTCGTCCAATTGACCGGGCGTTTGGGCTCCAGGATCCAAAACGGGCAGGCACAGACTTATGTGCTGGTGAGTGTGATTGGGTTTGTCCTTTTGATGGTAGGAATGACAGCGGGGAGGTTATTTAAATGAGTCGGTTTGATTGGATGCCTTCACTGATCACGTTTCTCCCGCTTTTAGGGGTTTTGGTTCTCATTTTTCTTCCCCGTGAGAAAGTGCGCTGGCACCGGATTTGCGGGATTTTGTCCACACTTCCGCCGCTTTTGTTGTCCTTGTTGATGTATGCGCAATTTGATCAGGGGTTGAAAGGGTTCCAGTGGGTGAAATCGGTTGTCTGGTTTCAAATCCCCCTCTTACAGGGAGAACCGTGGACCTTTCATTACAGTATGGGAGTGGACGGATTATCGCTTCCTTTCATTGTTTTGACCACCCTGATCAGTGCCGTGGCTGCCGCGGCATCCGGGTTCATCAGGGAGGAGACCAAAGGGTTTTACCAGCTGTTTTTGCTCTTGGAGACAGGGATGATCGGGGTTTTTGCCGCATCCAATCTGTTTCTCTTTTTCATCTTCTTTGAAGTCACATTGATTGCCGCTTATTTTCTGATCGGAAAGTGGGGGTTTTTGGGCCGGGAGAAAGCAGCCAACCAGTTTTTGTTGTTTAACGGTCTGGGATCCGGATTCCTTCTGTTTGCCATGGTGGCTTTGCTGCTTCTCTTTGGCACGTTGGACTATTCGGCGTTGCAAGACCGGATGGATCAGGTGATGGGGCAATTTTCACTGCTGCCCCCGGCTTTGAAAACGATGCTGTGGGGAACGTTTGCGGCCCTTGTGATCGCATTTTGCATTAAGTTGCCCGTGTTTCCTTTCCACAGCTGGATGTTAAAAACGCACGTGGAAGCTCCCATCCCGGTGGTGATGATTCATGCCGGGGTCCTGCTGAAGATGGGGGCTTACGGTTTGATCCGGTTCGGGCTGGGATTGTTCCCGGTGCAAATGAAGGAAATTTCCGTCTATCTGGCCGTGTTTGGCTTGGTGAACATTTTGTACGGAGCTTATATTGCCATTGTGCAAAAAGAGTTGAAGCATGTGCTGGCTTATTCCAGTGTCAGCCATATGGGAATCATTTTGTTCGGACTGGCCGCTTTAAATACGGCCGGATTAAACGGAGCGGTTTTTCAGGCGGTGTCCCACGGTATCATCTCGGCACTGCTTTTCTTCCTCGTCGGCAGCATTTATGAGCGTGCCAAAACGACGGAATTGGACGATCTGGGCGGACTGGCCAAATCGGCACCGGTACTTTCGGGAATTTTCCTGACCGGTGGATTGGCGCTTTTGGGATTGCCTGGGCTTTCCGGTTTTATCAGCGAGTTTTTTGCTTATCTCGGCGTGTTCCAAAACCATCCGGTGATTGGAGCGGTCGGGGCACTCGGGTTGATTTTCACCGTGGTTTATGCATTGCGTGCCGTGTTAAAAACGACCTTCGGGCCGTTGCCGGAACGTTTTCAGGCGGTTGGTGATCTTTATTGGCGCGAAACCTTTCCGATGTTGGTGATGGTGATGGTGATTGTCCTGATCGGTGTTTATCCGGCCGTTTTGAGTGCACCGATGCAAGAAACGTTAGATCTTATTGTATCTCGGATCGGAGGGTAGGGGCATGATGCAAACATTGCTGGATTTTGACCTGAGGGTGATGGCCCCCGAGCTGACGATCGTCGTTGCCGCCGCTCTGTTGATGATTTTGGATTTGTTGTTGAAAGAAACGGTGTCAAAGAGATGGATGGGCATCTTCGGGCTCATTGCCATCTTGGCGGCAGGCGTTTTCGTCGGTATGGGTTGGGGGCATGAACCGTATCAGATTTTGGGGGATTCGTACCGGATTGATCATTTGAGCTTGACGCTCAAAGCCATTTTGCTTGCCGGAACGGCTTTGGTTTTCTTGTTTTCCTTCCGGAAGGACGAAGAGTTGAAAGCGGAAAGCGAATATTATTCTTTGCTTCTTACCGCATTGCTCGGTGCCATGATTATGGTGTCGTCGGCGGAATTGATCACGTTGTTTGTCGGCTTGGAGCTTTTGAGCCTCTCATCCTACATATTGACCGGGATTCGGAAAAAACGGACCGATGCGACCGAAGCGGCGTGGAAATATGTTGTTTTGGGAGGGGTTTCCTCCGCTTTTATCCTGTACGGGATGTCCTTCCTCTACGGATTGACCGGAAGCACCCATTTGTTTGAGATACGGGACCGTGTGGCGGAAGTGGCGGCAACTGATTACCAGCTGTTCCTCTTTTTATCGTTCTTTTTGATGATGGTCGGGTTTGGTTTTAAAATTTCATCTGTGCCTTTCCACACTTGGGTTCCCGATGTTTATCAGGGTGCATCCACCCCGGTGGCGGTGTTTCTGGCTGTGGTGTCCAAAGCCGCAGCGTTTGCCCTGGTACTCCGGATATTGCTCGGAGCCTATATTCCCCTGGTGTCAAACGGTGTCTGGAATGAAGTGATTTCCTGGACATTGATGATCATGGCAGCGGCTTCCATGATTGTGGGAAACACGGTGGCATTACGCCAAACCAATGCCAAGCGGCTGATGGCTTACTCCAGCATCGCCAATGCCGGCTATCTGCTGGTTCCTCCCGCCACGATGGGATTTGTGGGATATGATTTGTTCCCGAGTCTGGTGTATTACCTCATCGCCTATCTGTTCATGACGGCCGGGGCCTTTGTGGTGATTGAAGTTGTGGGAAAAGAGGTGGGAACCTATGATTTGAAAGCTTTTTCCGGATTGTACCAGCGTTCGCCGGGGCTGGCGGTGATCATGACCCTGTTTCTTTTGTCTCTTGCCGGCCTTCCCGTGACGGCGGGGTTTGTGGGGAAATTTTACATTTTGATGAGCGCGGTGGCCGGTTCCCATCATTGGCTGGCGCTCATCATGATCATCACAACGGTGATTTCTTATTACTATTATTTTCGCATTGCCCGGCACATCTATTTTAGAAAAGCCGGGGAGGTTGGAAAGCTGAACGTCCCTTGGGCGGTGATGGCTGTGATCGGGATCGGATGTTTGGGCACCCTTTTGTTGGGATTGATGCCGGACTACTTCTTTCAAGCCTTGGGAGATCTGGATTGGATGTCCGCGTTCTCCCAAGCCGCCAATTCTTCCCCTTAGAGTCTCTTTTCATCCGGTGAAAGCATACCCTTCGTCAGGAGGGGTATGCTTGTTTTGTTCATGCATTTGCAAAAATATCTTTTGCGCATTCGCCATTTTTTTTGTACCATGGTAGCATGTGAACATATGCCTGAGGGAGTGCATATTATGGATGGGACGACGCAGCTGGCCTTGTCGGGGCTGGTGAACATATTCCTCTCGATCCTCAGCATTGCCTTTGTCTGGTGGATTTTGCTGGGCATGCGCATCGAGCAACTGTTTAAAAAGAATCACACGGCTCAGATCAGAGCCTTGATGATCGTCTTGTCGATCATTCTCGGGCATCAACTGGCGTCCTTTTTTATTGATTATCTCAGTTGGTCCAGGCTGATCAGCCAGCTGATTCACTGACCGGTTCCACGTATATCCTTTCCCCTGAATGTGAAGAATGGGAATAATAAGAATTCGGGGAGAGGGATGGAAAATGTGGGGGATTGTGAAAAAAGTGATTCTCTTTTGTGTCTTTTTGCCTTTTTTATTCATTGGATCACAGGAACAATCCCGGCCTGAAGGGCAATTGATCCAAGCGTTCAAGAAAGTCGGCGTGGAGCCGGAGCGATATGTGCTGCATTATGGAAACCGGCTGCACCGGGCAATGAGCCGGCAAGAGATCGAAGAGTGGACACAAGCATTGAGTCGTTCATTCAATATCGGACCTGCAGAACGCAATGATGAGTTTGACGGAATAAAATTTTCGGCGGAAGGGATCATTGAACAAAACATTTTGGTGAAAATGGTTGTGATCAATGATGAACCGTCTGAAGCACTCAACCATCCATATTTGTCCATTCAATTGGAAGGAAAAGGAAGTGACCGGGAAAACTGGCAAGCCGCCCGCGATCATGTGACGCGTGTGTTGTTAAATCATGGCATTACTCCATCTTATCATTATTCTGTTCAGGGAAGCAGGCCGGTGCAAAACGAACAGGAGGAACATTTACTTGCGGAGATTTTCCGGTTGTTGAAAGCGGAAGAGGTGGAAGCGATGCACACGGATCATACCATCAGCATCTCCGCACTTTCTCCGTTGTTGCCGGCAGGCATCAAGACCAGAGGCGGCATGATGAATATGCAAGCGGCCGTTCGGATGAATCAGGATGCCCATCGCATGGTTATCACTTTAGGCACGCCAATTATCACCATCGAATATTAGTTTTTGGGGGGAAAAGCTTTGGAAAAGATCATCGTTCAAGGCGGAACACGTTTAAAAGGAAGAGTGAAAGTACATGGCGCCAAAAATGCGGTGCTTCCTTTGATTGCCGCATCCATTTTGGCATCCAGAGGGGACATCAAAATTACGGATGTTCCGCTTTTGGAAGATGTGAAAACCATCACTCAACTGTTGAAACGCTTGGGGATCCAAGCCGATCTGGGTGATGACCAAATCGTGATCAATGCAGAAAAAGTGGGATCCACCGAAGCGCCTTATGAACTGGTGCGCAAGATGAGAGCTTCTGTTTTGGTGATGGGACCCCTGCTTGCCAGAAAAAAACATGCGCGGATTCCTCTCCCGGGAGGATGTGCCATCGGAAGCAGGCCGATTGATCTGCATTTGAAAGGATTGGAAGCCATGGGTGCCCGGTTTGACATCGGGCAGGGCTACATTGAAGGAACCATTGACGGGCGCCTTCATGGAGCAACGATTTATCTGGATTTCCCAAGTGTCGGAGCTACCCAAAATATCATGATGGCAGCAACATTGGCTGAAGGCCGGACAGTGATTGAAAATGCCGCTTGTGAGCCGGAAATCGTGGATCTGGCCAACTTCCTCAATGCGATGGGCGCAAAAATCCGGGGAGCCGGTACTGATGAAATTCGCATCGATGGCGTGGATATTTTGCGGGGAACGGAATATACCGTGATTCCCGACCGGATCGAAGCCGGAACTTACATGGTGGCGGCTGCCATCACCCGCGGCGAAGTTTTTGTGGAAGGAGCCATTTCCGATCATTTGGTTCCGTTGATTGCCAAGATGCGTGAAATGGGAGTTCATGTGCTTGACGGCGAAAACGGGATTCACGTCCGTGCAGAAGGGGAGTTGAAACCCGTGGATGTCAAAACCTTGCCCTATCCCGGATTTCCGACGGACATGCAATCGCAGATGATGGCTCTTTTGCTTACCGCAAACGGAAACAGCATGTTGACGGAAACCGTGTTTGAAAACCGGTTTATGCATGTGGAAGAGTTTAAGCGGATGGGGGCGCAGATTAAAATCGACCGGCGCACCGCATTGATTGAAGGTGGAAAACCGTTGTCGGGGGCTCAGGTGAAAGCCACGGATCTGCGTGCCGGTGCGGCCTTGATTCTGGCCGGGTTGGCGGCGGAAGGAGTCACCGAAGTGACGGAGCTGCATCATGTGGATCGTGGTTATGTGGATATTGTCGGGAAATTGAGAGGTTTGGGAGCCAAAATTGAACGGGTGAGCGAGGAAAAAAGTTCCGGGGTGGAACAAAAATCTTTTGCATGACCAAACGAAGGTCAAGCGGCTTCTTTGAAAGGAAGCCGCTTTTTTCTTTATCAGGAAATCTACGAATTCCGGTTCTAAAAAAGGGGGTTTTTTTCATAGCTTGGTAGTGAACGCTGTGATGCAAATGGAGGCGAAGAACAGATTGCACAAAGGATTGCTGATGGCATTGTTGGGGCTGTTGGGCGTCATCCTTTTGGTTCCGGTGTTTTTGGTTGCCTTGGATTCCGATGTTCCGCCGGAGGCATTGGCAAAAGAGAAAGCGATGCAAAATGAAAATCAGGATATCCGGGTCAAAGTGTACTTGACAGAGTCGAAAAAAGTGGTTCAGTTGCCGTTGGAAGAGTACATTTACGGGGTCGTGGCGGCGGAAATGCCGGCGGATTTCCACAAGGAAGCCTTAAAAGCCCAGGCTTTGGCTGCCCGGACTTATATCGTGGACCGGCTGGAACGGAAAGATTATTCGGATCTGTCCAAATGGGGGAAAGAAGCAAAGAAAGCACATGTCACGGACACAGTGAACCATCAGGCTTTTAAAACGGATGACATGTTGAAAAAGGAGTGGAAAGCCCGGTATGAAACCTTCCGGAATTCCATCCGGGAGGCCGTGAAGGAAACCGAAGGCCAGATCATCACCTATCGGGGAAAGCCCATTTATGCCGCGTTTTTTTCAACCAGCAACGGTTATACTGAGAATTCGGAGGAGTATTTCAAACATAAGTATCCGTACTTGCGGAGCGTGTCTTCCCCATGGGACCGGATGTCCCCGAAATATATTCACCGGCATACGTTGTCATGGGACGAGTTTGTCAGCCGGCTGGAAAAGAAAACCGGACAGGCGGTCAGCCTTCCGGCCTCAACCGGTACGCGTTTGATCCGGGTGACCGGGCGTACGGAAGGAAAAAGAATCGCCAAAATCAGGATTGGCGATCAGACATTTACCGGCAGGGAAATCCGGGAAGCCTTGGGATTGGCTTCAACCGACTTTGATGTGGAGGTACGGGGGGATCAGCTTCAAATTACCACCCGCGGATACGGACACGGCGTCGGCATGAGCCAATGGGGCGCCAATTTGATGGCAAAACAGGGAAAAAAGGTGGATGAAATCATCCGGCATTATTATCAGGGGGTAAAGATTGAGCCCTTCTCCCCCGATCAAGTAAAATAAAGAATTTCTGCCCGGGGGAAGTAAGTGGAAATGGTGCGGTGCATAAAATCTTTGATTTCGTCCATTTGCTCTTTGGGGTAAACATACTTTACCCGTCCGTAAGGGCCCCATTTTTTTCTCCGTTTTTCATCGTCCATGTCCAGCTTGGTCTTGGGGTAACGTTCTTCGATGACCCGTTTGGCGCTTTGCGTGTAACGGTGGGTGATGAGTTCAAAGGTCAAATCATCCACTTCGGGAAGGCGGTCGGACAAGTTTTTCAATAAGGCCTCGTATTGTTCTTTCCATCCGGAAATAGAAGACATGATGGGAGCGATGATAAATCCGAGCGGGTAGCCGGCTTCCGCCACCTTTCCGGCGGCTTCGATCCGGTCCGGCAACGGGGAGGTTCCCGGTTCAAAATGCTTGACCACATAATCGGCATTGATGCTGAAGCGAAAACGGGTATGTCCTTTGTGGTCGGCATTCAAAAGGGGTTCCACGTTGGCGTACTTGGTGACAAAGCGCAAACGACCCAACGGCTGTTTTCCCATGAATTCGATGGTTTTGAAAAGCGACCCGGAAATGTGCTCGATGCCCACCGGATCGGAAGTACATGCGGCTTCAAACCGGGTGATTTCCGGAGCGCGTTCTTGAATGTATTTTTCGGCTTGGGAAAAAATTTCATCCAGGTTGACATAAATCCGGATATAAGGACGCTTTCCGAGCGTTGTTTGCAGATAACAGTAATGGCAATGGCCCATACAGCCGGTGGCCAGCGGAATGGCATATTCGGCCGAGGGCTTGGATTGTTCGAATTTCAATGATTTCTTCACCCCGATGACCAAGGTCCGCTTGGCAATCCGGTATTTATCCAACGGGGTTTTTCCCGGCAGGCCTTTCACCTGGTTGTGCGAGGTCGTCGGACCGGAATCTTCATGTTTTGGAACCTTGCCACCAATTCTTTTCCTAGCGGATAGTCCAAGGCTCCGGGTTCGTAGTAGACCAGATCGGGTTCAAAGGGTTTTATCACCGTTTCACCTCCTTCTGCCAAACCTTTTCTAAAGTATGAGCCAAAGAAATGAAGATCATGTATGTCTCAGTTTTGACTTTGCTTCGAATTTACTAAAAGTTCCCATCTGTGGGTATAAAAAGAGAGAAGTTGGTCGACAATGGTTCCTGAGGTGATTTCCATGAAATCGAAGGAACCAAATGCAAATAACCAGATTTCTTCCTTTGAAAAAGCAAAGCGACGTTTGAAATGGAAAAAGTTAATGTCCAAAAAATGGTTTTTCCCTGCTGTTTATCTCTTTGTGGCAGCACTGATTTTAAGTGTGGCATGGTGGTATCAGGATCATCAGGTCGAAAAAGCATCCAAAACCACCAGGGATCTGGTGGAACAAAATCTTCCCCAAGAGCCGATTCCGACCAATCCGACCGATGATGACATGGTATTGCCTGTCGCAAAAAATGCCCATGCCAACAAAACCATGGGATTTTACAAGCAAGAAGATCCGGAAGCGAGCCGGGAATCCTCTTTGAACCAGTATGCCAACACGTTCACGCCGCATTCAGGGGTTGACTTCGCGAAAAAAGACGGAGGCACCTTTGATGTGGTGGCGGCATTGGAAGGGAAAGTGGTGAAAGTCGAGGAAAACCCGGTTGTCGGATGGCAAGTGGTCATTCAGCATGAAAGCGGCATTCAAACGATTTACCAAAGCTTGGACGATGTGCGGGTCAAAAACGGACAAACCGTCAAAAAAGGACAAGTGATTGCCAAAGCCGGACGCAATCGTTTTGAAAAGGAAGCAGGTGTTCATCTGCATTTCGAAATCCGCGACCGGAATCAGAAAGCCATCAATCCGGATGTTTATTTAAGCGGGGAAAAATAAGGAAAAAGGCGTTTCCATCCAAGGGAACGCTTTTTTTGTTCCAAGGAAAAAGAAAAATTGCCAAACATGGCTTGTCATGGCTTGTTTAGAAAGAATAACCCGCCTCTTCCCTCAATATAATGTAGCAAATGGAGAAGAGAGGAGGGTCTGGCGGGGTGCATGAATATATTAAGGAGCGAACATTAAAGATCGGACATTATTTTGTGGAGACGCGAAATACGGTCCGGACGATTGCGAAAGAGTTTGGTGTATCCAAGAGCACGGTCCATAAAGACCTGACGGAACGATTGCCGGAAATCAACCCGGAACTGGCTCGTCAAGTGAAAGAGATATTGGAATACCATAAGTCGATTCGTCATATAAGAGGAGGAGAAGCGACAAAGATTAAATATAAGCAAAAAACCGGAAAAAAGAAGCAAGAAGTGTCCGTGTGACTGTGAAAATGAGACGGAAGCACCGGCAGTGTTTACATAAAAACAAGATCCCCGAATCATTGCCATAATATGTATCCTTTTTCCTCCCAACCGGTGCTTCTTCTGTATAAGAAACTTTCACACTCCTATAAGCTGTAAGTATAGACTTATGTTCATAGTTGCGATATATTCTATTATGAGTAGAATGGAGCTTCTTTAGAAGTAAACTTGATTTTGTTGGACGAGCTTCATGAAATAGAGAGGATCGGAAATAGAAGTTAGCCTTGGAGAGGAATGCAGATGAGTTATTCTGATAAAGAAAAACACATGGACTACCAATCCGACGATGTGGAGTCTTCAGCAGAAAAATTCAATAATCCATCGAACCATTCGACAGTGGGAAATGAAAAAGTGGATGATATTTTGCCGGTAGGCCAATTGAAATGGCGAAAAGATGAAGAAGAAGAGCAAGATACCCACGACAGTTTGGAGGCTGCCCGCAAGTTTGAGCCTGCAAAGCATGACAGCGACAAAGAGAAAGACAAAGAGAAAAAGCAGGAACAGACGGAGGAGAAGAAAGACTCCGGCAACCAGTTTGGTTCCAATGAGCATGGCGCACCTCCATCCTTCGAAGTGGAACAACCTTCTTCCCCGCATGAAAAACGGCAGCTTTCATTGGAAGACACGTTAACTCCCATCGATTTCAAGGAATATTCCATTGATCCGGTCATCGGAGCAAACAGCGGCGACGAGAATTTCAAAGAAGAAGTAAAAAAGCCGTCTTTTGTTGCGGAACAGCCGGTGGAACCGCGGGTGGAACAACCGGGCTTCACCAAAGAGAAAAGGCAAAGTCCCGCTTCTCACGGTGATGATGATCCGGCGATTGATGAGAAAAAAGAGCAAATTCGAAAATGGGTTAAAATTCTTTGGCTGCCTGTTTCGCTCATTGTGGCTTTGTATGCGGGATTCGTCGTTGGTCATACCATCATTGGTGATCAACCGGCCGGCGATTTCTTGAATTTTGACATGTGGGTGCATATTTATCAATTGGTTTTTGGATCATAAGCCCCGTCTGTCATTTGGATGAAAGACGGGCTCTTTCCTTTTTTATCAACCATCCGTTCGGTAAACTGTAAGAAGGGGGGTCCTGAATGAATTTGCCCAATTTCTTGACCATGATTCGCCTTTTTTTGATTCCTGCGTATTTTGTTGCATTTTTTTCGGACACGCCATGGAATGTACACTGGGCGTTTGGGATCATTCTTCTTGCGGGGTTCACCGATGTCATTGACGGGTATGTGGCCAGAAAGACAAAGCAAGTGACCCAGATCGGAATCATGCTGGATCCTTTGGCGGACAAATTAATGATGCTCTCTGTTTTTTTATCCCTGATGATTTCCGGAAAAATCGGAGTTTGGGCTGCCTTTATCATTGTCTTGCGTGATGTGTCCATGATCCTTTTTTCTGTTTTCCTGAAGCTGAGAGGCAAACGAACGGTCCCGGCAAACATTTTCGGCAAGCTGACAACCTTTTTGTTTTATGTTGCTTTATTTTTTATCATGTTTGAATTGCCGCTTGCACAAACTTTTTTATGGTCGGTCATTATTTTGTCCTACATCACGACACTTTCTTACCTGTTGCAATTGAAAACGGTGAACGAACGGGCTATGTAGGAAGAATCGGTGACCGGATCCGGTTCTTTTTTCGATTTGACTTCAGACGGATTAGGGAGGTTAACGGATGGTACGGAATATGACACGCAGCATTATCGTGGAAACTCCTTCAAAGCCTGGCAACCTGGGAAAAGTGACCACAGCGATCGGACAAGCAGGAGGCGACATCGGGGACATTACCACCATCAAGATCGGCCCGTTTTCCACACTCCGGGACATCACGGTCCAGTGTGAGAGTGAAGCGCATCTGGATCAGGTGGTTTCCAGCATTGAAGCATTGGGGGGCGGCATTTACGTTCACTCCATATCAGATGAAGTGTTAAGTGCCCATGAAGGCGGAAAAATCCGCATGGTCAGCAAGATGGACATTCGGTCCCTGGCGGATTTGCGCCGTGTCTACACCCCGGGGGTGGCCAATGTATGCCTGGAGATCCGGGAGAATCCGGAAAAAGCCAATTATTATACAAGCATTGGAAACACCGTTGCCATTGTGACCGATGGCACAGCCATTTTGGGGCTTGGCAATATCGGACCGTTGGCGGGAATGCCGGTGATGGAGGGCAAGGCCGCTTTGTTTGACCGCTTTGCCGGGATCAGCGGGATTCCGATTTTGTTGGATACAAGTGATCCGGATGAAGTGGTGAAAACCTTGAAACACATTTATCAGGGATTTGGAGGCATTTTGTTGGAGGATATTGGTTCCCCGCATTGCTTTGAGATTGAAGAACGCCTCAAAGAAGAGTTGCCCATTCCGGTGATGCATGACGATCAACACGGAACGGCAGTCGTGACACTGGCTGCCGTGATTTCTGCCTGCCGTTCCACCGGAATCAACCTGAAAGAAGCGTCGGTCGGGCAAATCGGGCTCGGTGCCGCGGGTTTGGCCATTTGCCGCATGTTTAAAGCGTACGGGGTGCGGGAGATGTGTGGTGCCGACCGGCAGGAAAAAGCTTTGGAGCGTTTGGAGAATTACGGTGGCATTCCGCTGAGCATGGAAGAATTGATGGAACGCTGCGACATTGTGGTGGCAACAACCGGGGTTCCCGGATTGATCAAACCGGAAATGATCCGGGAAGGCCAGGTGATCCTCGCTTTATCCAATCCCAAACCGGAAATCGATCCTGAACTGGCGCTCAAAGCCGGTGCTTCTTTTGCAGCAGACGGGCGTTCTGTCAATAATGTCCTCGGGTTTCCCGGGATCTTCCGCGGTGTGTTGAATGCCAACGCCAAGAAAATCACTCACCCGATGTTGGTGGCTGCCGCCGAAGCCATTGCAGATTGCACCAGTCCCGGGGAATTGGCGCCGCATCCCCTGGATCCCAAAGTCCATCGGGAAGTGGCCCGCGCGGTGGAAAGGACTGCCGCTTTGTCATGAAAAATTACGGGGCACAAGCATTGACACTTTGTTATACGGGCTTTTTGGCCCGTTTGACAAAGTGTTTTTTTATTCTCCAGATTGTTAAGAAACCGCCATTTTATGCCGCCCGGATGTTTGGTAATTTAAATACGGTTTCGCTATAATGGTGACAAGTGATTTCAGAAGGCGAGACGGTTGTTGAGAGGTGGATGACGATGTTAGATGCTAAGCAGATTCAAGAAATTATTCCTCACCGGTATCCTTTTTTGTTGGTGGACCGGATCACGGAATTGGAACCGGCGAAAAAAGCGGTGGGAATCAAAAATGTGACCGTGAATGAGCCGTTTTTCCAAGGGCATTTTCCGGACTATCCCGTCATGCCGGGTGTGCTGATTGTGGAGGCATTGGCGCAAGTGGGAGCCGTGGCCATTCTCAGCGTGGAGGAGAACCGGGGCAAAATTGCCTTTTTTGCCGGATTGGATAAAGTCCGTTTCCGTCATCAGGTCAAACCCGGAGATGTTCTCACGCTGGAAGTGGAATTGACCCGGGTGAAAGGAAAAGTCGGGAAAGGCAAGGGCATCGCCCGTGTCGGGGAACATGTGGCGGTGGAAGCGGACCTGATGTTTGCGATCAATGATTGAAAAATACATAAAGCGGGAAGGTCCTTGGGGATGGACCTTCCTTGTCATGTATTTATTACCATAAATGAAGAATGCGAAGTCCGAAATAAATCAGTCCCCAAAAAGGCAAGCTGATGAGAAAGGCATTTAACATGCCGAGGAATCCGTCATAGGAGTCGCTGGCGATTCTTTGTCTTTTCATGACAACGACCTCTCCTGTGTGGTGTTGTACATAGTATCACCGGTTTGGAAAATCCTATTGACAGTAATCTTTCGGAAATGAAACCGGATAAAGGAAGTGGTTTCAATGAATGGGCGTATTTTGATCATTTCGCATATGTACCCGAATCCGGTCAATCCCATGGCGGGAATTTTTGTCCATAACCAGGCAAAAGCTTTAAAAAGAGAAGGGGCAGAGGTAAGTGTGGTGGTGCCCGTTCCTTCTTTTCCCTTTTACCCGAAGTGGCAAGGGTATCGTCAATTGCCGAAAAAGACAGAAAAAGATGGAATTGCCGTTTATTATGTTCCCACGCGAATGATTCCGGGGGGATTTTTTTTCCAGCGCTATGGCAAGTATTATACAAAAGCCCTGCGAAAGGCAGTGGAGGAAATACATAAATCGTTTCCTTTTGATTTGATTCATTGCCACACCATCTATCCGGATGGTTATGCGGGAGGGGAACTGAAGAAAATTTGGAAGGTGCCTGTGGTCAGCACGATCCATGGCTCGGACATCATGTTGTATCCCAAACGAAAACGTTCCGTTTATGAACAGACGCGTCAGGCATTAAAGGAAAATGACATGGTCATCACGGTCAGCGACAGGTTGAAAGAAGAAGCGGAAAAAATGCATCCCGGGCTTGCGGCCAAAACGGTTTACAACGGTTTTGACCCGGAGAAATTCCGCCCCATGGATCGTTTTGAGGCAAGGGAACGTCTGGGATTGAACGGGGAACAAAAAATTTTGCTTTTTGTCGGCAACTTGTATCCGGTCAAAGGCGTTTCTTATTTGTTGGAAGCTTTTTCCCGGATCCGCCGGGAAAGCCGGGACATTCATCTGTATTTGATCGGGGACGGACCTTTGCGCCCCCGGCTTGAGAAACAAGCGGAAGAATCGGGGTTAAGCGAAGCTGTTACCTTTTTAGGCAAAAAGCCGTACGCCGAGATTCCCGACTGGATCAACAGTGCCGATGTGATGGTTCTCACCAGTCTGAGCGAGGGGCTTCCCTCCATAATGCTGGAATCGATGGGGTGCGGCCGGCCCATGGTGGCAACAGATGTGGGCGGAATCAAGGAAATTCTTCAAGACGGGAAGACCGGCTTGCTTGCGCCGGCCAAAGATGTGGACAGAATTGCCGGTTGCCTGCGCAAAATCCTGATCGATGATCCTTCCCTCATCGACACCATGGGAAAAAATGCGTTGGATGCATCCCGTGCATTGACTTGGAGCGAAAACGCGCGGACCACCTTACAAATTTATACATCTTTAACAGAACGGAAAAGTTTATGACTTTTTTGATGCAGGGTACTCAAGAGATTTCATCTATGTTACATTGAACAATAGATTTTGTAATGTTACTGTAATATAGATTGGATATGAATTGACTGACAGGGTAAAAGAAAAGAGGGAGATCTTTTGATACGCTATGGAATTGTAGGTTGTGGTCACATTGCGAAAAAGCACGTGGCAGCCATTAAAGCGGTGGAAGGAGCCGAATTGGTTGCGGTTTGCGACACCAATGAAGAGCGTCTTTCCGAGTTTGCCGTCGACGGTGTCCGTGGGTATACCGATTTGAAAGACATGCTGGCTTCGGATGTGGATGTGGTTTGCATTTGCACACCGAGCGGGATTCATGCACCGCTGACCATCCAGGCAGCGGAAGCCAAAAAGCATGTAATCGTGGAAAAACCCATGGCATTGACTTTGGAAGATGCAGATCGGATGATCGACGCTTGTGAGAAAAACGGTGTGAAAATGGCGGTGGTTCACCCCAACCGTTTCCGCCCGGCTGTCGTGGAACTTAAAAAGCAGTTGGAACAAGGAGCTTTCGGCAAAATCGGGCATGCCAACGCAACGGTTCGATGGAACCGAAACCAGGCTTACTATGACCAGGCTCCTTGGCGTGGCACGAAAGCAATGGACGGAGGCGTGTTGATGAATCAGGCGATTCACAACATGGATCTTTTGTTGTGGATGATGGGGGACATTGAAGAGATTTCCTCTTATCACGCCACACGCATCCGGAAGATTGAAGCTGAGGACACCTCGGTGTCGGTGATCCGCTTTAAAAACGGGGCACTCGGGGTGTTGGAAGCGGCGGTCACCATTTATCCGAAAAACTTGGAAGAATCATTAAGTATTTTTGGCGAAAAGGGGACCGCGGTGATCGGCGGGCCGACGGCCAATTGGATCAAAGAATGGAAATTTGAAGGTCTCCCGGATGAAGAGGTTCAAAACACAATCCGCCGGGTGGAAGAAGATCCATTCGGAATTCCGGGACATCAATGCATCATTCAAGATATGACCGAAGCGGTGTTAAATGACCGGAAGCCGGTCGTTTCCGGTGAAGAAGGGCGCAAGGCGTTGAGCTTTGTGATCGGATGCCAGTTGGCTGCTGATCAAAACCGGCCGGTCCGGATGGACGAATTAAACCGAAAATAAATTGAAATGATTAAAGGAGTAGAAAGCGATGAAAAAGATTCCTTTATTGGATTTGACGGCACAGTTGCAACCGATTCGTGAAGAAGTTCTCCAAGCGGTGGAGCGGGTGATTGACAGCGGACAATACATTATGGGGCCCGAAGTCAAAGCTTTTGAAGAAGAAGTGGCCAACTATCTCGGGGTGAAACATGCCATCGGCGTTGGAAACGGCACGGATGCGTTGCTTCTGGCATTGGATGCCGCAGGAATCAAAGCCGGCGATGAAGTAATCACCACGCCGTTTACGTTTTTCGCCACCGCCGAAACGATTTCTCAAGTCGGGGCCACCCCGGTTTTTGTTGACATCGACCCGAAAACGTACAACATCGATGTGAATCAAATAAAAGAAAAAATCAATGAAAAAACCAAAGCGATCATTCCGGTTCACATTTTCGGCCAGCCGGCCAACATGGAAGAAATTATGGCATTGGCCGAAGAGCATCAATTGTTTGTCTTGGAAGATGCGGCTCAAGGCATGGGTTCGGAATATAAAGGACGGAAAATCGGAAATTGGGGCCATGCAGCCACCTTCTCCTTCTTCCCCACCAAAAACTTGGGCGGCTATGGTGACGGGGGAATGGTTGTCACCAATGATGACCAACTGGCGGAGAAGATCCGGATCTTGCGGGTTCATGGTTCCAATCCGAAGTATTACCACAGCATGATCGGATACAACAGCCGCTTGGATGCTTTGCAAGCCGCTGTTTTGCGCATCAAACTGCGCCATTTGGATGCTTGGAATGACGGCCGCCGGAAAAAAGCGGCACTGTACAACGAACTGTTAAAAGATACACCGGTGGTTACTCCTTATGAAGCGGAAGACCGCAAACACATCTATCATTTGTATATCATTCAGGCGGAAGATCGCGACGAATTAATGGCTCATTTGAAAGAGCAGGGAATCTCCTGCGGAGTATATTATCCGGTTCCCCTGCATCAGCAGGAAGTGTATAAAGACTTGGGATATGAAGAAGGAAGTTTGCCTGTTTCCGAATACATGGCCAAACGCACCTTCGCCCTTCCTCTGTATGCGGAATTGGAGGATGAGGACATCCGTTTGATCGCCAATACCATTAAAAGTTATTATGCCAACAAATCCAAGTGAAAGAAGGAATAACCGTGAGTGGTAAGACTTTATTGCAAAAAATCGATGACAAAACGGCAAAAATCGGTGTTGTCGGATTGGGATATGTCGGTTTGCCCCTGGCTGTGGAAAAAGCCAAAGCCGGGTTCAAAGTGATCGGTTTTGACATTCTGCAAAACCGTGTGGACATGGTGAACCGTGGAGTGAACTATATCGGCGATGTGGTGGACGAAGAATTGAAACAATTGGTGGAAAGCGGACAAATGTCCGCGACCACGGATTACTCCTTGATCCGTGAAGTGGATGCGGTGGCCATCTGTGTTCCCACACCGCTTGACAAATATCAGCAGCCCAATGTTTCTTATGTTGAATCTTCGGCACAAAGCATAGCCAAATATTTGCACCCGGGCATGCTGGTGGTTTTGGAAAGCACCACTTATCCCGGAACCACCGAAGAAGTGGTGAAACCGATTTTGGAAAAAACCGGCTTGAAAGCGGGCGAAGACTTTTACCTTGCTTATTCGCCGGAACGTGTGGATCCCGGCAACAAAGTGTTTAACACCAAAAACACCCCCAAAGTGGTGGGTGGTGTGACCGACCAATGCACGGAAGTTGCCGGAGCTTTGTATCGTGCGGTATTGGACGGGGAAGTCCATCTGGTGTCCAGCCCGAAAGTCGCGGAAATGGAAAAAATTCTTGAAAACACCTTCCGCAACATTAACATTGCCCTGGTGAACGAGATGGCCATTCTTTGCAACAAAATGGGGATCGATATTTGGGAAGTGATCGATGCCGCCAAAACCAAACCCTACGGTTATATGGCATTTTATCCGGGGCCGGGTCTGGGCGGACATTGCATTCCCATTGATCCGTTCTATCTGACATGGAAAGCCCGCGAATATCATTATCATACGCGTTTGATTGAAGTGGCGGGTGAAATCAACAATGAAATGCCCGACTTTGTGGTGGACCGTTGCATGAAAATCTTGAACCGCTACGGCAAATCGTTGAAAGGGTCCAAAGTGGCCGTGCTCGGGGTGGCTTATAAAAAGGATATCGATGATTACCGCGAGTCCCCCGTGATTCAAATTGTCGAGCTGCTTGAGAAATATCAGGCAGAGTTTACGCTGGTGGATCCGCATGTGAAAACCTTCAAAGCCGGAGGCAAAGAATATGAAACGCAAGAGCTGACCACCGAACTTTTGGAGTCGGCGGATCTCGTTTTGATCACCACGGATCACAGCGACTTTGATTACCAAGAAATTGCCGATAAAGCGAAAGTGATTTTTGACACGCGGAATGCTTTGAAAGATGTCCAAAACATCAAAGCGGATTACGAAAAATTATAAGAGGATGGGTTTTTCATGAAACAATCATTCATTCATGATTCAGTCAAAATGGGAAACAATGTCTCCGTCGGGTATTTCTCTGTCATTGAAGAAGGCGTGGTTCTTGGCGACAATGTGACGATCGGCAACAATGTCACCATTAAAGCAGGAACCGTGATCGGTTCCGATGTATTTATCTCTGACAACTGTGTGTTGGGCCGCTGGCCGAGACCGGCAAAGTCATCCACCGTAAAGGTGGATGCCGACTTGCCGGCGCTGGAAATCGGCGACGGAACGACGATCGGTGCCAACACCGTTCTTTACCGGGGCAGCCGTTTCGGGAAAGAAGTGATGATCGGGGATCAGGCATCGGTTCGTGAAAAATGCGAGATCGGGGACCGTGTGGTGATCGGCCGTGGCGTCGCTGTGGAAAATCAGGTGAAAATCGGATCTTTTACAAAAATTCAAACGAATGCTTATATTACAGCTTATACCGTGTTGGAGGATCACGTCTTTATTGCCCCGACCGTCACAACCACGAACGACAACTTCATGGGGCGGACCAAAGAGCGTTTCAAATACGTGCGTGGTCCGGTTGTGAAAAGAGGAGCGCGTGTGGGCGGCGGATCCATCCTTTTGCCGGGGATCACGGTGGCCGAAGAAAGCTTCATTGCCGCCGGGGCGTTGGTCAATCGGGACACGGAGCCGGGCAAAGTGTATATCGGGGTTCCGGCACGGGTTTTGCGTGATGTTCCTGACCGTGAGAAATTGGAAAATCAAGAGTAACAGCCTGCAGGCAGAAGGTGTTGTTTAAACATGAAACAACTCATTAAACGGCTTTTTTCAGATTCAGCCGCTTTTGCAATTGCAACGATGGGGAATAAGGTGGTTGCGGCCATGCTTGGCCCCATCTATGTTGCTTTTTTGACCGGAGAAGGGGAAATTGCAGAGTGGGGACTCACCAACACGCTGACCCTGATTTTGACTTATCTCAGCATTTTGGGAACGGATGCGGCGATGGCGTTCTATTTTTATGATGCCAAGGATGTCACGGAACGTCGCACTTATTTTACCAATGCCGTGATTTTCAGTGCCGGGGTTTGCTTGATTTTTACCGTTTTTGCATTTTTGTTCGGGGCCCCTTTGTCCGAATGGGTCTATGAAAGCACGCGGGATTATTCCAACCTGTTGCCGGTTGCTTTTATGGCCACGTTTGGGGCGATCATTATTCAGCATATTTTGGGATATGCCAGATACAGCCGCCGGGTATGGCTGTTTAATATTTTCAGCATGGCTTATGTGATTGGTTCCAATTTGTTGAGCATCTTTTTTGTCGCTGTCTATGACATGCGGGTTATGGGAATTTTTTATGGACAATTAATCGGTCAATTGACAGTGGCATTGATTCTGATTATCCTATTTCGCAAGGAATTTGTTTTGCGGATTTCGCGTAAACATTTGATGGATTTGATTCGTTACGGTGCTCCGTTATTGCCGACACTGCTGGCTTTTTGGGTGATGACATCCGTATCCCGGCCCATTTTGTATCACATGGATTCCCGACTGAGTGCGGATATTTACGAAACCTGCATCCGGATTGCAAGCATCATTGTGTTGATCACCTCACCGTTTCAACTCGCATGGCGCCCTTTTTCCATGTCCATCAAAGAGCGGGAAGATGCCCCGCAATTGTTCGGGCTGGTCGGACGCGCATTGTTGGTGGTTGGAACGCTGGCTGTCATGATTTTGGCCTTCTTCATGAAACCACTGTATCATTTGTATATTATCGGTCGGGATGATCAGTCGCTTTCATCCGGTTATATCTATGTCTGGGCTTTATCGTTGGGAACTTTGTTCAATGTGTTGCATAATGTTTTTGGTGTCGGTTTGTTGATCAAGAAAAAAACCCAGGTCATTTCCTACGGATTTATGATTGCCGCAGCCATTTACCTGATCGGCAATTTGATTCTGGTGCCGGTTTTCAGTATCTGGGGCACTGTCATCATGACTGTGGTTGCTTATCTTTTTGTCATTGTTTGGGTTTATTGGAAAAATCAAAAAGAATATCCGATTGATTTCCGGTTTCGATCCATTCTCATTTATTTGGCCGTCTTTTTCATCTCAATGACCGGGGTTACCTGGGTGCAATTAAGTGAGATGGAATATGCTTGGATCTGTTATGTGCTGGCGTTTGTTGTGACCTTCGGATCGGTCTTTGCGACAGGGCTCTTTTCCATTTCTTCACTGAATCGGATCGGTCACTTGTTACCCAAACTAGGAGGAAAAGGGTGAGAGTTGGTGAGTGAACTGTTGTTTTCAAAGCAGAAGCGTTTGGATAGATTATTCTATTTGATGATCGTTTTTGCACTGATCGGCCCTACCTTGGGGGTTCCGATCACCAGCGGATTTAATCTGACGTTTTTCCGTATCGCGTTTCTGCTGTTGGCGGCGGGAATCGCGCTGAGATTTGCGGCGGAAAAGAAATTGGAAACTTCCTACATGTATCCGGTTCGATGGTATGGAGCCTTCTTTTTGTTTTGGTTTGCTTACGGAGTGATTGCTTTATCCTGGTCGGCCAGTCTGTCTGCCGGGGTGCGGTATCTCTTTTTATTGGGAATGATGTTGCCTCTTGCGTATTCGTTCCCGTTTTTCCTGAGAACGACCGATCATTTTTGGAAAGCCCTGCGGATTTTGTTTTGGGTTTATGCAGCCATTATTTTGTTTGCGGTCTTTGAATCCATTACTTTGATTCATTTGCCGCAGTCGCGTGCGTTTGGACGGATATCGGCTTCAGTGACGTCGGTATTTACCAATCAAAATGATTTGGCAACCTGCATCACGCTCGGCCTTCCTTTCCTGGCCAGTTCCTTGTATATGCTGGATCTGAAACGAAAACACAAATGGTTTATCTATATTATCGGTGTTTTGTCCATCTATACCCTGATTGCGACCGGTTCGCGCAGCAACACTTTCTTTGCCCTGCCGCTTGCCGCTTTGCCGCTGGTGGTGCTGTTGCCGCTGGTGATGGACCGGAGCAAAATCACGATGAAAAATGTAGGTAAAGGCATAATTGCCGTTTTGGTGGCTTTCATACTGGCCAATGGTTTGAGCATGGTTTTCTTGAGTGCTGAAGCCAGGGAACAAGCCAAAACAAAACTGTCCAGCACTTTTGGCTTCTTGATGGATGTTCAAAACAGCCCGTGGACGGTGGATGAAGGGGGAGAAGACCCCATCGATGCGGAAACCGGACGGAGTGCCACGGTCCGAAAGTTTTTGATCATCAACGGACTCCGCTTCCTCCATCAAAGCCATTACATGGGAGTCGGTCCCGGAAACGTTGAAGTTTACATGGACGGCGCCCCCAAAGTGGATAAAGTCAATATGCACAATTGGTGGGGCGAAGTGTTGGTCAACTTTGGCGTGATTATCTTTATCCTGTATATGTCCCTTTACTTCCTCATGTTGTGGCGCTTGTGGAAACTGGCCAGCTTGAAGCATTCGCCGCAATTGAACCCGGTTTTGCGTTGGGGTGCTTACTCCACCATGGCCGCATTGACCGGTTATTTCTTCGGGGGCATGGCACCTAGCACGGCCATTCACTATACGCCGATGTGGATTTGTTACGGAATCGGCTTGGCCATCATTGCCATCGGGGAAACTTTGAAAAAGAAACACTCCGGATCGGAGCTGGAAAAAGGGTCTTTAAAGGGAGTGTGAGGAGAAAGGAGTTGCTTGAGTGTCCGCTAAAGTAATGATCTTCAGTTCGGTTCATCCTTATGATGATTCGCGGATTTTCCACAAACAAGCAAAATCACTGGCGAAAAACGGATACCGGGTGGAACTCCACGCCATCGCCGATTTTAAAGAAAAAGTGATTGATGGCGTAAAAATCCGGGGGGTCAAGCGCGTCAACAAAAAGTGGAAGCGGCTTTGGACCGGGTATGAGCTTTACCGGCGCGCTTTAAAATGCGGAGCGGATTTGTATCATTTTCATGATCCGGAGTTGTTGCCGTGGGGAGTGTTGTTGGCTTGGCGGACCGGATGTCCGGTGATATATGATTCGCACGAGGATTTGCCCAAACAGATCCAGACCAAACCGTGGATACCCGAAAAGCTCCGTGCCCCGCTGGCAAAAATCGTCCATAGAGTGGAAAAGGGATTGGCCCGCCGGTTGTCCGCGGTCATTACAGCGACGGAATCGATTCAAAGACAGTTCCATCAAGCCAAAAGAGTCGAAGTGATTAAAAACTATCCGTTGTCGATGCCGGAGATCGAAAAAGAAGAGGATGGCGTCAACCGGATTTTGTATGTCGGGGGCGTGTCGTATCTGCGCGGTTACCGGGAAATGATTCAGATGATGGATTATTTGCCGGAATCCTTGCAAGCGGAACTTCACATCATCGGTCCCCTCCAGCATATCAAACCGGAAGACCGGGACAAGTCCGCACTGGAACAGAAGAGGGTTTATTTGCACGGCCGGATTCCGTTTGATGATGTGCAGAAGTGGTTGGGAAAAGGGAAAGTGGGATTGGTTTGCCTGCATCCGGTCGATAATTACCGGGAATCCCTTCCCATCAAGATGTTTGAATACATGGCCGCCGGATTGCCCATGGTGGCGACGGATTTTCCGATGTGGAGGGAAATTGTGGAATCCAGCCATTCCGGGTTGGTGGCCGATGCATTGGATCCCAAGGATATTGCGCAAAAAGTGAAACGGATCTTAAGCGATGACAAACTGCGCGGCCAAATGAGCACCGATGCGAGAAAAGCCCATGAAACCCGTTATAATTGGAAGGTTGAGGAAAAGAAAGTTCTTTCTTTATATCAGGAACTGCTTCAATGAAAAGGATCCTGTGTCCATGATCAGGGGGATTCCCCTGTCCATGGCAGGATCCTTTTAATAAAGGGTGTCCGGAGGCCGGGTATAGTTCAGTTGTTCCGCCAGGACTTTCCGGACGCGTTCGATTTCTTCGGGTGACACCCGGAAATAATAAATACCGTCAATTGTTGCATCTTCCCCTTTGAACCGGACCGTTTTGATATGGTCCCGGGAAAGATTGGCATAGCGGTTTTGCAATTGTAAAAGTTGAAAGGGGGAAATATCGGTTTTGACATTGGAGCCGAGTTTTTCCATGATCGTGTCCAGTTTGGTGATGGTGGTCCAATCCGTTCCCTTGCGGACGATGGCCCGGATCACTTCTTGTTGCCGCTGAATCCGTCCGAAATCCCCCAGCGGATCCTCTTTTCTCATCCGTGCAAAAGCAAGGGTTTCTTCTCCATTTAAATGCATGGGTCCCTTTTTGAAAGTGTGTCCTCCATAGGAAAAGGTGAAAGGCACTTCCACATCAATTCCATCCAGCTCATCCACGATTTCTTTCAAGCCTTGCATGTTGATTTGAACGTAACCATCGATGGGCAGATCCAAAAATTGCTCCACGGTTTTGCGGGTCAAATCCACCCCGCCGTAGGCATAGCTGTGGTTGATCTTGTCGCGGAAGTTTTTACCGGGGATTTCAACCCGGGTGTCGCGTGGAATATTGGTTAAGACGATGTCTTTTTCTTGCGGATTTAAGGCCGCAATCATAATGGTATCGGCACGTCCCTGATCTCCGTTTCGTTCATCCACGCCAAGCATCAAAATGGCGACAGGATCCTCATGCCATTTGACCGCTTCTTGACGTTTGTCCGATTTCTCCTGTTCAGGAGGGACATAGGACCGGTGAGCGGCGGACCAGATCAGGTACACATAATATCCAAATCCGAGCAGAACGGTTATAAACAAAAGCAGAAAAAAACGCAGGATCCATTTTTTCATTACGGAAAATCCCTCACAGGTGTTAGGTTTTATGTACTATATTATTCTTCTTTTCCATGGGAAAATACCTTCCAAAATCTTGGATGGGGAAGTGGCGGGCCAAGGGCCCGTTTTCAAAAAATATGGACAAAAAGTTTAAAACTTGTCTTTTGCTTCTGACCGGCGGAATTGATAAGATAGACGGGAATACGTTGAAAATGGCCGACTCAATTGACAAAGTCCACTCGAGAGAGGAGTCTGTAACAATGAAGGTAATCGTGACAGGCGGAGCCGGTTTTATTGGTTCCCACATTGTCGATTTGTTGATTGAAAGAGGAGACCAGGTGGTGATCATTGATAATCTTTCTTCGGGCAAGAAAGAGCACATCCATCCGGAAGCGAAATGGATTGAAGTGGATTTGACGAATCCGGAATTAAGGGATGTGTTCATGCGGGAAAAACCGGAAGCCGTCATCCATCAAGCGGCGCAAATCCGTGTGGATGTTTCCGTTGAAGATCCGGTATTTGATGCCAACACCAATATTATCGGAACGATCAACCTTTTGGAGGCCTGCCGCAAAAGCGGGGTGAAGAAAGTGGTTTACGCTTCATCCGCCGCCGTCTACGGAGATCCGAAATACCTGCCGGTGGATGAAGAACATCCGGTGTCACCGCTTTCCGGATACGGAATTTCCAAACATACCGTGGAACATTATTTGGAAGTGTACGCCCATTTGTACGGGTTGAAATACACCATTTTGCGCTACGCCAATGTATACGGGCTCAGACAGGATCCCCGCGGTGAAGGTGGAGTCATTTCCATCTTGGTGGATAAGTACTTGAAGAAAGAACCTTTCACCATTTTTGGCGATGGCGAACAAACGCGGGATTACATTTATGTGGAAGATGTGGCCAAAGCCAACGTCGCGGCACTTTCAAAAGGAGACGGGGAGATCCTGAATGTCGGAACCGGGGTGCAAACTTCGTTGAACCAACTGCTTACTTTGTTTGATGAAATCGCTTCGTTTGAAAACCAAAAGGTTCACGGCCCGGACCGTCCGGGGGACATCAAACACAGTTATTTCAACAATGACAAAGTTTGCCGCATATTGGACTGGAAACCGAAATACACTCTTATGGAAGGTTTACGCAAAACCTACGAATATTACCAAAACGAATATCGCAAAATGGACAAAGAAATGTAGAAAATAAGCATATGCTGTGATCGGTCAAGGATTTGACACGGTTTTCAAAAAAGAACCTATTGTCATTCCGCGGGTTCTGCAGTATACTGATTTACAGTAATCGGTTTGAAACATTACTGTAATGTTACTGTTATTTTTGTAAACTTAGCGAGAAACGGAAGGGATTCTGATTATTATACACAGCAGGGGTGGATAGCTGATGCGTTCCAAGTTAGCCTACGAGAGCAGCAACACGGGTGCATTTTCCGGACAAACCATTTATCCCATTTTCAAGCGGGCTTTTGAGATTGTTTTTTCGATTGCATTGCTGCTGTTTACATTGCCTGTGCTTGTACTGACCATGATCGCGATTAAACTGGAGTCCCCGGGTCCTGTTTTTTATAAACAAGAACGTGTGGGGTTGAACGGGAAACGGTTTGAGATCATCAAACTCAGATCCATGCGTACTGATGCTGAAAAAAATGGTCCGCAATGGGCGGCAAAAAATGACCCGCGTGTCACTCGAGTAGGTAAATTTATCCGTAAGACGCGGATTGATGAGCTTCCACAGTTGATCAATATCCTACGTGGTGACATGAGTCTGATCGGTCCCCGTCCGGAGCGACCTGTTTTTACCGAGAAATTTGACAAGGAGATTCCTGGTTTTAAAAAGCGCTTGTTGGTGAAACCAGGTTTGACCGGGTGGGCTCAGGTAAACGGAGGATATGAGATGACACCTGCTGAAAAGTTTGAGTTGGATATGTTCTACATTCAAAACCAATCCTTTAAAATGGATATGCAGATTTTGTTTCGGACGGTTTGGGTGGTTGTTTCCGGAAATGGAGCCCGCTAAAGAGATGCTGCCAAAAAGGTGGCATCTTTTTTATTTATCGGAAGGGTGATGAATTTCTTTTGGTGCGCTCATTCAGAAAATGATTTTTAAAAACAGGTACATGAGAAGCCACAGTGGCACACTCAAACAAGAAGCGTTCATGACTCCGATCCAGAAGGACTTGCCGACAACCGTGTGCTCCATATGCGCACCTCCAAGGGATGAATGTATTTTTATTATACGCCATCTTCCTTTTGGATAGATCGAAGTAGCGGCTTTGTTAATGAAATGTAATCTGGGAGTAACAGTTGATAAGATGCTGAAAACAGGTATATTTTTCCATAAATTGAATGGAGTTATACATTTTCTTAAAAAAATTGCACGAATTGGAACGCTAATTGTTGACTGAAATGATTTTATGTGATAATTTTAGAAAAGATCTTGAACAAAATTGCATACGGGAATGAAACATTCTCTTATCCAGAGAGAGGGAGGGAACAGGCCTGATGATCTCTCGGCAACCCCCTGTCGGGCGTGATGAGCCCATGGGAAGGTGCCAATTCCTGCAGAGCTGTACACTGCTCTGACAGATGAGAGAAGGAGATTGAGCAAGTGATCCTTTCTGCATCTGAATGAGCAGGAAGGTTTTTTTATGCTTAAAAAATGTTTGCAGATTGAAGGCGGTGAAGGAAATGATTCAGTTGAAAAATGTTGTCAAAACATTTCCGGCTGCAGGTAAAAACAAAGAAATTACGGCTTTGAAAGAAATTTCCTTGGAAATTGAAAAAGGGGATATATTTGGAATTGTCGGTTACAGCGGGGCCGGGAAAAGCACGTTGCTCCGGTTGTTAAACGGTTTGGAGACACCGACGAGCGGAACGGTGCTGGTGGATGGAAAAGAAATTTCGCGGCTCAGTGAACGGGAATTGCGCTTTGCCCGACAAAAAATTGGTATGATTTTTCAACACTTCCATCTGTTGTGGTCGAGGACGGTTGCGGAAAATGTGGCTTTTCCGCTGGAGATTGCCGGGGTTCCCAAAAAACAGATCAAGGAGAAAGTAAGACGCTTGTTGGAACTGGTCGGGTTATCGGAGCGCGCCGATGCTTATCCGGCACAGCTCAGCGGCGGACAGAAACAACGGGTCGGCATTGCCCGGGCTCTGGCCAATGATCCGGACGTGCTCTTGTGCGATGAGGCCACCTCAGCGTTGGATCCGGAGACCACGGCTTCGATTTTGAGGCTGTTAAAAGAGATCCATCAAAAATTGGGGCTGACCCTTGTCTTGATTACGCACGAGATGAGCGTGGTACGTGCTATCTGCAACAAAATGGCGGTCATGGAAAACGGACGGATCATTGAAACAGGGCCTGTTGCCGAAATCTTTCAAAATCCGAAACATCCTTTGACGAAAAAATTTGTTCAGGATGCAGAACCCGGTCAGGAAGGCGTTTGGGTGCCGTGGTCCGGCCTTTCCAAACTGGATGAACTGGCCCGCCAATATAACGTCCATTTTCAATTGGTTGGCGGGGAAGTGAAAGGAAGCAGCGATGAAGATGCAGTCCAAGTACAAATCGGCGGAAATGATGAAGCAGTGGAAAAAGTGCGGAAGGTGTTGGGAGGGGAACTTGAATGTGGGAGTCGGTAGATTTTGATCTGTTGCAAGAAGCAACCTTGGAAACTCTTCATATGGTGGGAATTTCCACCCTGATGACGGCAGTGCTGGGGATTCCGCTGGGGGTGCTTCTGGTGGTGACGGACCGCGGCTATTTCTGGGAAAATCTCGTTTTTCAACGTATCTTGGCTTTGGTGGTCAATATTTTCCGGGCCGTTCCTTTCATCATTTTGGTTTTGTTTTTGTTTCCGGTGGCCAAGCTTTTGGTGGGAACCACATTGGGGCCGACGGCAGCCACCATTCCGCTCATTGCAGGAGCCGCTCCTTTTTATGCGCGTATGGTGGAAACCGCCATCCGCGACATCGACAAAGGAGTGATTGAAGCTGCACAGGCGATGGGGGCCAGCCGGTTGACCATTATTTGCAAGGTGCTGATTCCGGAGGCATTTCCTTCGATTGTCTCCGGCCTGACCGTCACTTGTGTTTCGTTGATCAGTTTTTCCGCAATGGCCGGGATTGTCGGGGCCGGCGGTCTCGGGGACACGGCATATCGGTTTGGTTTTCAGGCATTTAATGACGGGATGCTGTACAGTTGTGGAATTTTGTTGGTCATCTTGGTGCAATTGGTGCAAGCGGTGGGGGACAGGATTGCCCGTGCCTTGGATAAAAGATCTTAAGGAGGACAAATGGGATGAAAAAGTTTTGGGTTTTGTTGGTCAGTGTGCTGGTTGCGGTGTTGGGAGCCGCTTGCGGCAACCAAAGCAAGGAAAACACGCTCGTGGTCGGGGCCACGCAGGTTCCGCACGCAGAGATTTTGGAGCATATCAAACCGCAATTGGAAAAACAAGGGGTAAACTTGGAAATCAAAGTGTTTACGGATTATGTTTTGCCGAATAAAGCGTTGGAAGAAGGGGAAATTGACGCTAACTATTTCCAACACATTGTCTGGCTTCAAACCACCAATCAGGAAAAAGGATACCATTTGAAAGATGTGGCCCGTGTCCATCTGGAGCCGATGGGGGCTTATTCCAAAAAAATAAAATCGGTTGATCAATTGAAAAACGGTGCCAAAATCGCCATTCCCAACGGAACCAGTGAAATCACCCGCGTTTTGCAGTTGTTGGAGAAAAACGGGTTGATCAAGTTGAATGAACATCAAGGGGAGATCACCCTGAAAAATATTGTGGAGAACCCGAAAAATTTGCAGTTTGAGCTGCTTGAGGCATCTGCTCTTCCACGGATGATCAATGAAGTGGATCTGGCTGTGATCAACACCAACTATGCGCTTCAAGCCGATTTGGATCCGCTCAAGGATGCATTGTTCATGGAAGAAAAAGACCAGAATCCTTATGTGAATGTTTTGGCGGTCAAACAAGGGAATGAAAATAACCCGGCGGTGAAAAAACTGGCGGAAGCCCTTACTTCACCGGAAGTGAAAAAGTTTATCGAGAAAAAATACAAAGGCGTTGTGGTTCCGGCATTTTGAGACACAAAGAAATCCCCCTTTCCGTCAGGAGGAAAGGGGGATTTCTTTATATTCTTTTTCTCCGCGTGTCACCTTTACTTGCCCGTGGGTCCAGTTGGTGACTTGTTGGATAAAGGCTTCTTCTTCCCCAACCGGGATCCACACCGGCCAAGACACCACCTCCTGATAGAGGGGCGTTTCCAAAAAGTAATCGGTTTGGCGGAATTCATGTTCCATTTTTCCCATAAAATGATAATCAAACGTAAAGGTGATTTTTTGGTGCAGCTGGCACCGGATGACACCGGCTGCTTCAATCGCCGCGGAAGCCCCTTGGCTGTAAGCGCGGACGAGTCCGCCAGCTCCCAATTTAATTCCCCCGAAATAACGGGTTACGACAATGGCCGTTTTGATCAGCTTTTTGGCATGGATCACTTCCAATATCGGGCGTCCGGCGGTCCCGGCCGGTTCCCCGTCATCCGAAGATTTTTGAACGGTGTCGGACACCAGGTAAGCATAACAGTTGTGTGTGGCATCCCAATGTTGTTTGCTGATTTCCTGGACGAATTGTTGGGCTTCTTCCTCGGTGGACACCCGTTTGGCCCTGCAAATAAAACGCGATTTCTGAATGACGATTTCCGTTTCCCCTTGAGGGCCGACGGTTAAATACTGTTTCTCAGACATCGTTTCACCTTCTTCCCTACTATCTTAATGAAAACGGCGGTGAAATACCAGGAGTTTGCCGGGGAATCAATGGTAAAATGGAAAAGTGACGGCTTAATAGCTGCCGTCACTTTCTTTATCGCTGTCATATGAATCGGTGTTGTCGGTATCCGACATGTCATCATCCGTTCCGGAACCGGAGTCACCGTCTGTTTCCCCGTTTTCAAGCGGAGGCAATTCCAATTGTTCCCGCAAGGCTTGTTGAATTTTTTTGCGGTCTTTCTCAGGCCAGATCAACACCGCACCTGCACCTTGGATCGTTTCAGGATAGGTTTCGATGTGCAAGGTTTCAATATTGCTCTTCGGTATTTTGGTGTAGATGCTTACCAGTGCCGGGAAGTTGTCCAATTCAAGGCTGTGTTCGAAGTTATCTCCCACCGCTTTCATCAGGTCGGAGAATTTGCCGACTCCTTTGAAACTGGCGATCTTGTCAATCAGTTTGGACACCACTTCTTGTTGCCGTTCGTTGCGTCCCAGGTCCCCGCGGGGATCCTGCTTGCGCATCCTCACATACGCCAAGGCTTCCGAACCGTTCAATTTGGCCGGACCCGGCTCAAAGTAAACCATCTTGCCGCCGATGGCTTTTTGGTGGAATGCAAACGGCACATCCACTTCCACTCCGCCCAAGGCATCGACAATGTCTTCAAATCCCTGGAAGTTGATTCGTGCGTAATGATCGATGGGGACATGCAACAGATTTTCCAAAGTTTTACGGATATTTTCAACTTGCCCGACATCTTTTTTATATCCCCAGTAAGCGGCAGAATTCAATTTTGATTTAAAACCATTCGTATTGGCGATTTCTGTATAGGTATCCCGGGGGATACTCAGGACTTTGGCCGTGTGTTTTTTGGGGTTGACGGCAATCAGGATCATGGTGTCCGCCCGCCAAATCGGATCCGATCGTTTCCGTTGGTCCGTTCCGAGAAGTAAAATGGTGAAGGGTTCGGATTCCATTTCCACTTGTTTTTCCCGTAAGTCGGATTTTCCGATATCGTTTTTCGTATTGGCAAAGACTCCCCATATTTCGGAACCTAAATAAAGACCGACACCTACAAGAAGAATGAAGGCCAAAGAGATGGAACGGATGATCCATTTTTTCCGCTGGTTTTTTTTAACCCGCTTTAATCGGCTTTGTTCTACTCTTCTCATCGAAATCCCCACTCGCGCTAAATGTTTTCATTCAATGGTAACATCGTGGTTTGGATTGGATCAAGTAAAGACTGATGGATAATGATCAAATTCACTGAAAATTAATATTTAGGAAAGAAAACGTCAAATAGTGATTAAACAGATAATATTGACGCTTTGTTGAAATCTTTTTGAATCGGGAAGAATGGCTCCCGTTCAAACCATGGATCAAAATGGAAACAGAATCGAATGGAATCCTATAAAAAGACTTACTTATGTAGACGTAATCCGATCAGGATGGTTGCGTAAAAATTTGTCGAATTTGAGAAAACGATGAAACGACGGGAACGGCGAAACAGGCTTTTTCAACAGAATGGAGGGATTTTGGAAAAATCCGGAATAGCTTTCTTCAAAATTTGGAAAGCTGTGGAGTGTCAAGGAGTCCCCTTCTGTTTCCGCTTTCTCGGATGACGTGTCTGAGACACTGTAATTCTTTCAAAAGAGCGGTGCAAAAGGTAGAGAAGCTTTTATAAAAGAAAAAGAAAGATTCTATCTACAATTATCTATTTTATATAATAAATTCGTATGAATCTACAATCCGGCTTTATGTTTTTTGAAAATAATCGTACTTTTGGTGATTGACATGATAAATCGAAAGAGGACCGTGGGGCTGTTTTTTGTGTTTATTTTGTTGCTTTTGGCTGTAACCTTGCCGATGATGTCCACCACCGGAGCGCGGAGCAAAAGCCAAAAGTGGGTGGTGAAGTGGCGCCAGCCGGTTCCTTCTTCTTTCTGGATGGAAGCGGAGCTTTTGGAAGAAGGGGGAGAAGGCTTGTATTTGGTGCGGACTAAACCGGGAACGGATGATGAGCGGTGGGTTGAAACATGGAAAGAAGATCCGGGCATCGAATCCATCGGCCCTGATATCCGGTATGAACTGGGGGATGAAAAGAAACGGAGCCGCTTTCGGGTTATGTTTGGCAAAAATTATTATTTGCAACAAACCCATGTTTCGAAGGCTTGGGCTTATTTCCGGAAAAAGGCGGATCCTGACAGGATAAAGCCGGTGACGGTGGCGGTGGTGGATACCGGAGTCGATTTGTCCCATCCGGCGCTTAAGCCTTTTCTGACCGAAGGAGTGAACGTGAAAAATCCTGATCTGCCCCCGCAGGATCATTTCGGGCATGGAACCAAAGTTGCCGGGGTGATTGCTTCCACTTGGGGAGCCAGAGAGGGAAAAGCGGTTGGAAAGGGAAGAATCATGCCGGTCAAAGTGATGGAAAACGACGGGGATGGGGAAATTTTCTACACTGTGAAAGGCATCCGCGAAGCCATCCGGCGCGGTGCTGACATCATTGTGTTGTCACAAGGGAGCTGGACTTATTCCAAGTTGATGGAAGACGCGGTGGAGGAAGCCGAAAGGCAAGGTGTGCTGGTGATTGCGGCGGCGGGGAATGCGGAATTCGAAAAAGGGGAGCTGTTGTTCCGCCAACCTTTGTATTATCCGGCGGCATTCCCTTCAGTTTTGTCTGTGGGTGCCACGGATTTTCAGGGGAATCATGAGCCGTTGTCCAATACCGGTTACGGTTTGGACATCGTGGCGCCTGGTGACATGATTTATACCATGTCCAATGACGGGGATTATGCTTTTGATTCGGGAACCTCTTTTTCCACACCACAAGTTGCCGGAGTGGCGGCTTTGATCTGGCAGCTTCGTCCCGATTACACGCCCGGGGATATCCGCATGTTGCTCCGGCAAACGGCTTCATCACCGCTTTGGAATGAAAAGACCGGGTTTGGATTGTTGGATGCGGATCGTGCGCTTCGGTCCCCGCTGGATCCCGATATGGCCGAACCAAATGACAGTGAACAAACCGCGACGCCTTTTTTTCTTTCCCAAGAAATCCGACTGGTCCTGCAAAAAGAGGATCCGGATTGGTACGTACTGGATTTAAACAAGGCCGGCCGGCTGCAAGTGGATGTGGAAGTGCTCGATGGACCGGGGGAAGATGTTTTTTTGTCCATCATCCAGGCAACGACTGGTCAAACCCGTTCCTTTTCCCTTTCCGCCCGGTCGGGCAAACAACGGATCATCACACCGGTTTCTCAGGGGAAGATCTTGTTGAAATGGTCGGTGTCCCAAACATCGAAACGAGAGGTTGCCTTGCGGTTTCATGCCGCTTATTTGCCGGAAGAGGATGAGTATGAAGCGAATGATTTGTTGTCCCAAGCCACCTTGTTGCCGCTTTCGGAAAACAAAAAAGTATTTTCCGCAACTATTTCCCGTCCCGGCGATGCCGATTGGTACCAATTGTCGATTCCGAAAGAGGGGAGGCTGGTGGTGCAGGTTCAACCCCTGACCCCGCGTTTTGATCCGGTGATCTTTAAAATACGGCAGGATGATTGGGAAAACATGCGACAAGATGAAGAGAGGGAAGGAAGAACCGAAACTTTGTCGCTGGATGTGAAGCCGGGGCCGTTTTATTTTCGCGTGACGGACTATGCAGGAAATCTGATTGAGGATCCGTACCAATTGATCATTTCTTTTGACCGGTTTGACAAGCGGATGCCGTCAAAATGTGGAAGAGAAGAATACGGTTGTAATTCATGAATGATTAGGTTATTCTAATGTTAAATAAAAATAGGGGTTTTATGTATCTGGGTATCGAGGATTACGAACAATAAAGCCTTTCCTCGAAGGAAGGGCTTTTTCTGTTTGCAGTTTCAGGGTAGATAGGGGGAGAATGAATGTCAGCAACAAAACGCAGCCTTTTCACCTCTGAATCCGTCACGGTCGGCCACCCGGACAAAATTTGCGATCAAATTTCCGATGCCATTTTGGATGCCATCCTGGAAAAAGATCCAAATGCACGGGTTGCTTGTGAAACTTCAGTGACCACCGGTTTGGTGTTGGTCAGTGGTGAAATCACAACTTCTTGCTATGTCGATATTCCCAAAATCGTCCGTCAAACGATTAAAGATATCGGCTATACCCGGGCAAAATACGGTTTCGATTCCGAAACTTGCGCCGTGCTTACCTCCATTGACGAACAGTCGCCCGATATTGCCATGGGCGTCGATGTGGCCCTTGAAAAAAGGGAGGGCTCCATGACCGAAGAAGAAATTGAAGCCATTGGGGCCGGCGACCAAGGGATCATGTTCGGGTTTGCATGCAACGAAACGGAAGAATTGATGCCGCTGCCCATTTCGCTTGCACACAAACTGGCCCGTCGCTTGCATGAAGTCCGGGTGGACGGCACGCTTCCATACCTTCGTCCGGATGGAAAAACCCAAGTGACGATTGAGTATGAGGATGATAAACCGGTCCGGATCGACACCATTGTTGTATCCACACAGCATGCGGATCATGTTACATTGGAACAGATTAAAAAAGATCTGATGGAACATGTGATTCTTCCGGTCGTTCCGGGCGAAATGTTTGACGAGCGAACCAAAACCTTCATTAATCCGACCGGCCGTTTTGTCATCGGGGGTCCGCAAGGGGATGCCGGACTGACCGGACGGAAGATTATCGTGGATACTTACGGCGGATATGCCCGGCACGGCGGCGGGGCATTTTCCGGTAAAGATCCGACAAAAGTGGACCGTTCCGGAGCTTATGCGGCACGTTACGTGGCGAAAAACATTGTCGCCGCCGGACTCGCCGACAAATGTGAAGTACAGCTGGCTTATGCCATCGGAGTGGCCCGTCCGGTTTCCATTCGTGTGGACACTTTCGGCACGGGAAAAGTGGATGAAGAAACGCTGGTAAAACTGGTGGAAAAACATTTCGACCTTCGCCCGGCCGGCATTATCCGGCAACTTGATTTGCGTCGCCCGATTTACCGTCAGACAGCCGCATACGGTCATTTTGGGCGCACCGATGTCGACTTGCCTTGGGAGCGCACCGACCTAGCGGACGTGTTGAAGAAAGAAGCCGGATTATAATAAAGAACGGAAAAGAGTTTGTGACCGTCAGGCACAAGCTCTTTTCTTTATGGATTTTAAAAAACCGCCCGCTTTGGCTGTTTGGTTCAGGCATACAAGGGAACGGCCGGCCGGTGATGAAAAAAATGGGCGTTCTCTTTTGAAGTGAAGGATTGTCTTTAAATGATGGACATCTTATTTCATCTTGATTTTATTCATGGTAAAATTTAAATAGAGGCAATATTGCGAGAAAGAGGCGATTCCCTTGGAGAAACAGCGGGCCGAAGTAGAAGAAAATATCGAAATTTCACAACATCCTTCTCCGATCCGGATCATGATAGCCGATCAGGACACCCGGTTTCGTGACCGGCTCAAAGAGGCCTTAAAGCGGGAAAGCGATATGATGCTCGTTGGCGAAACATCCGAAGGGAACGAGGTTCCTTTGGCCTGTGGAACATTGAACCCGCATGTTGTCGTCATGAATTTATACCTGCCGCGGGTGGACGGAGTGGAAGTCACCTACCGGCTTTGGAAAATGAGCCCGCAGACAAAGATTATGATTTTATCCGATCATGCCGATCCCTATGTGTTGGAAACGATTCGTTCCGGAGCGTCCGGTTTCCTGTTGAAAGATACCGAAATCCGGACGATGGTCGATGCGATCCGTGTCATTGCCCACGGAGGCGTCTATATTCATCCCGTCATGATGGGCAGTCTGGTCAATGAATTGCGCAGATTGAGCCGTATGGAAGGGACGATTTATTATCATTACCGGACGGTTCCCAAGGTCTCCTGGAGAGAAGTTTTGACTGAAAGAGAAATGGAATTTTTAAGACTATTGGCACAGGGAAAAAATAACCGGACGATCAGTGAGCATCTTTACATCAGCGAAAAGACGGTTAAAAACCATGTGAGTAATATCTTGTATAAATTGAATGTTCAGGATCGGACGCAAGCGGTGTTGATGGCGATGAGATACGGATGGGTTCAATTGATATGACGAATATCCCGTAATGGTCACAGTCCCTGCCTTTTTGCCATACGATGCTTTTTGAGGAGGGGCGTTTGGTATGGGAGAATGGATTTTGTGGAGCGTTTTTTTGTACATTGCCCTCTATTTCCTGGTGAAGGGTCTTTCTTTGAACCGGACCGGCGTTCTCATTGACCGTAAACCAGCAACGGGTTTCTTCCCGGATCGAAGCCCTTCTTGAGCACCAGGAAAAAAGGGTTTTGGTCTGGGCTGTCACCGGAGCCGGAAAGACCGAAATCATGTTTCCGGTGATTCAAAAATGGCTGGATCGCGGGAAAAGAATTTTATGGGCGACGCCGCGCAAAGATGTCGTGTTGGAGTTGTACCCCCGGGTGCGGGAATTTTTTCCGGCAACGGTTGCTTTGTACGGGGGATCCCCGCACCGGTGGCTTTCTTCCCCGCTTGTTCTGGTCACTTGCCATCAGGTGTGGCGTCATCATCATGCGTTTGATTTGATGATCATTGATGAGGTGGATGCTTTTCCGCTTTATGGCGATCCGGCGTTGGAAAGCGGATTGAACCGGGCGATGGCCCCGGATGGGCAACAAGTCTTGTTAACCGCGACACCGCCGGTTTATTGGCAGGACTCCGCGAAAAGGGGGCGTCTGGCCGCCGTGATGTTGCCGGCCCGGTATCACGGACATCCGCTTCCGCTTCCAAAGCTGTTTTTGGAGAGCCGGTTATGGACGAAAATCAGCAAAGGGAAGTCCGTCGCCGTCTTGACCCGTTTTTTGCAACAACTGGATGAATGCCGGGGACAAGCTCTCATTTTTGTGCCCAGGGTCCGGGATGTCCGCTTGGTGCTTTTATGGTTAAAGAAAAATGCCCCATCCCGTTTCGCCAGAGCCGGGGGTGTTCATGCCCGCGATCCTTTCCGTGAGCAAAAGATCCGGGAATTCCGCGAAGGAAAGTGGAACGTTTTGGTGACCACCACCATTTTGGAACGGGGCGTGACCGTTCCGCGTTGCCATGTGCTGGTCATGGGAGGAGATCATCCGGTTTTTGACGAAGCAACCCTCGTGCAAATCGCCGGCCGCGTCGGGAGAAATGCCGGGTACCAAAAGGGAGTGGTTTGGTTTTTGTCAGAGGAAAAAACCATGGCGCAAAAACAAGCGTTGAAAAAAATAAAGTGGCTGAATCATTTTGCTGAAAAAGAAGGATTTTGCTGAAAAAGGAGCGTATAATCAGAGGTGAAGTGGTGGTCATCTCTGTTTCCGGCTTTTCGTACTTGCTGGTTTTGCTCGTCTCCTGTGCAAGGGACACTCCCTGTGTCGGTATCGGATCACATCTGTCCGGTTTGTCTGGAGCAAGCGGAAATGCTGCAAAAACCGTTTTGTTCCATTTGCATGAGTCCCGGGATATTCAACGGGGAGATTTGCGGAGATTGTCTGCGGGTCCCTCCCGGTGAACGGGTCGTGAATCGCAGCGCTGTTTCCTATTCCCCTTTGGTCCGGGAATGGATATGGACATTGAAATATGGCGGCAAGGAAAGCCTGGCGGTGCCGATGGGAAAGTGGATGGCGGAAGTGGTCCGGGAACACTACGGGAGAAAAGCCGTTTCGGTGATCACATATGTTCCGATGCATGGCGAAAGGCAAAAACAGCGGGGCTTTAATCAAGCGGAACGATTGGCATTGACCATCGGGAAAAAATTGTGGATCCCGGTACGTCCTTTATTGAAAAGGGTAAAGGAAACCACTCCGCAAAGCAGGCGTACTCGCCGTGAGCGGCTTCATTCCATAAATGGCGTTTTTCAGTTGGCGGATCAAAGGCAAGCGGAAAAGGGCCGGAAACGGTCCGTGTTGATCGTGGATGATGTTTACACCACCGGCGCCATGGTCAGAGAGTGTGCAAAAGTTTTGCGGAATGCGGGATTTCAAGAAGTTTTCTCTGTTACATTTGCCAGATAAAGTATTAGAATAGAAAAAAGTGGTCAACTCTTGTAGATAGCAGTGTAAATCAAGTAATCGTGAAGGAGCGTTGAAAAATGAACAAAACGGAATTGGTGGAAAAAGTAGCTGAAAAAACGGGCAAAACGAAGAAAGAGGCAGGAATGATCGTCGACAGCGTTTTGCAAACCATTTCGGAAGCATTGAAAAACGGAGACAAAGTCACACTGATCGGATTCGGAAACTTTGAAGTCCGTGAATACGCGGCACGCAAAGGAAGAAACCCGCAAACCGGAGAAGAAATGTTTATCGAAGCAAGAAAAGCCCCGGCTTTTAAACCCGGAAAACAATTGAAAGAATTGATCAATCAGTAATCCGTCCCTGCTGAATCACCTGAGGCGCTGAGCCCCGGGTGATTTTTTTATTTCCGGTTTCCTGAATTTGCATCCATGTCGAGATTGAATAAATATACATCGATATGTATAATTAAATCAAATCTTTTCAAAGGAAATGATTTCATCTCATTGGTTTTTAGCGGATCAAGGGTTTGGGAAGGGATGTGAAAAAAATGCGTTTTTGCATGATTATACTCTCTTTGGTTTCTTCTTTGGTTCTTTTGGCCGGCTGCGGCAGTCCGGCTGAAAAAGAACATGGCATCAAAGTGGGAACCAATGCCGAATTTCCCCCGTTTGAAAAGTTGGAAGGGAACGGGAAAATCACCGGTTTTGATGCCGAGATTTTGTCGGCTGTGGCCAAAGCGGAAAACCTTTCGTTTGATTTTCAACATACCGGCTGGGATGTCATGTTAAACGGCGTGGCAAGAGGCCGGCTGGATGCAGGGATCTCTGCAATCACCATCACGGAGGAGCGCCAAAAGATTTACGATTTTACGGAACCTTACTTTGAAGCGAAACAAGTGATTCTGGTTCCGTCGGCTTCCCCGGTCAAAACATTGAACGATTTAAAAGGGAAAAAGATCGGGGTGCAATCGTCCACAACGGGGGAACAAGTGGTGCAAAAAGCATTTGGAAACACGTATCCGGGATTGAAACGGTATGACGTGATTTCCTCGGCGGTGGAAGATTTGAAGCTCGGCCGCATTGATGCGGTGGTGGTGGATGAAGCGGTGAATGCGGAATACCTAAAAAAGTTGGGAAAAAGCCAATTCAAAACGGTTCAAGATTCGTCGATGCCGGCGGAATCTTACGGGATCATTGTGAAAAAAGGAAACCGGGAATTGTTGAACAAGTTGAATTCCGGGTTGAAAAAGATTAAACAAAACGGAACTTATGACAAAATTTATGCCAAATATTTTGGGGATAAGTGAACCAAATCTGTGGATAACTTGTGGGTAAGTTGTGAAAAGAGCCTGTTTTTTAATTTGTGGATAATGTGGATAACTATGTGAATAACTGTGGACAGGGAGAAGGAGACTGTGGATAAATGATGGATTGGGATTGGTCGGTTGTCATCGAATATAAAGACTTGTTTATCCAGGGATTGATCACGACCATCGAATTGACTGCGGTGGCGGTGGCCGTCGGATTGGTGATCGGGGTTTTGCTGGGGATAATGTTGATTTCCACGAAGAAATGGCTCAGGATTCCTGCCAGGGTTTATGTCCATCTGTTTCGCGGAACCCCGCTTTTTTTGCAGATTTTGTTTTTCCATTTTGCCGTATTGCCCACGCTGGCGGAAATGTTTTTCATGGATCCGCCCGAAGCTGTCATTTCCGGCTTTGTTGCTTTTTCCATGAATGCCGGAGCATATATTGCGGAGATTTTTCGCGGCGGCATTCAGTCTGTGGATAAAGGGCAGTTGGAGGCAGCCCGTTCGTTGGGCATGACTTATCCACAAGCGATGCGGTTTGTGGTGTTGCCTCAGGCGTTTAAAAACATGTTGCCGCCGCTCGGAAATGAAATGATCACCCTTTTGAAAGACACCTCCTTGGTGACCGTGATTGCCGTCAATGATATTACGTATGCGGCATTCGTGACGGCCAAAAACACGTTTGTCCGCTGGACCCCTTATATCACGGCCGGATTGGTGTATCTCGTGTTGACAACGCTTCTGACGCAATGGGTTTCTTATTTGGAAAAACGGTTTCAGACAAGCAAACGTTAGCGTGGCGAAAGAAATGACGGGCCGGTGTTAGCAGTGGCTTGTTTGTACCGGCCCCGCAGCATGGCATGCACGGGATGCCTGACGGACTTAAACAGATAAGGGATGATGACAGGATGATTCGGGCAGAAAAACTGGATAAATTTTATGGTCAGTATCACGTATTAAAAGAGATTGATTTGGAGATAAATGAAAAAGAACTTGTTTGTGTCATTGGTCCGAGCGGATCAGGCAAAAGCACGTTGTTGCGCTGTTTGAACCGGCTTGAAACCATTACTTCAGGCAAGTTGATCGTAAACGGACAAGATTTGACGCACCCCGGTACCGACGTGAACCGGGTGCGGGCTGAAGTGGGAATGGTGTTTCAGCATTTTGAGCTGTTTCCTCACCTGAGTGTGTTGGAAAACATCACTTTGGCTCCGATTCGTGTCCGGAAGATGAAAAAAGAGGAAATCGAGCCGAAAGCTTATGCGTTATTGGATAAAGTGGGATTAAAGGAAAAAGCGGAAAGTTATCCCGGTGAACTGTCAGGAGGACAAAAACAACGGGTGGCCATTGCCCGGGCACTGGCCATGGAGCCCAAAGTCATGTTGTTTGACGAACCCACTTCCGCCTTGGATCCGGAAATGGTGAAAGAAGTGTTGGAAGTGATGAAGGCCTTGGCCCGGGAAGGGATGACGATGGTCGTCGTCACCCATGAGATGGGATTTGCCCGTGAAGTCAGCGATCGCATCGTCTTTATGGACGAAGGGAGAATCCTGGAGACGGGCAGTCCGGAAGAGATCTTTTTTCATCCCCGGCACGAAAGATTAAAAAATTTTCTCAGCAAGGTTTTGTGATTCAAAAAGGGTCTTCTTGACAGTATTTTTAGACAAATGATATAGTTAAATGGCGTGAGATGTATGTCTTGTGCAATCTGATTGAAGAAGGGAATGTATTTTTCATGCAAGGCAAAGTCAAGTGGTTCAACGCGGAGAAAGGTTACGGCTTCATCGAGCGTGAAGGCGGGGACGATGTGTTTGTCCATTATTCCGCGATTGAAATGGAAGGATTTAAAACATTGGAAGAAGGTCAATTGGTTGAATTTGAAATCGTGGAGGGTTCGCGTGGACCACAGGCTGCGAATGTTGTTAAATTAGGTTAACGTTCAAAATTGAAAATAAAGCTCCCTCGGGGTTTCCTCCGGGGAGCTTTTGTGTTTTCTGTGGCATGCGGCCGGATATTTTTTGAAAATTAAAAACATCCAACATTTCCCTTATATTAATTGTAACAAATACCGGAGGAATTTTTTAAAAATCAGGGAATAGATAAAGTACAAAGCGGAAGGAGGATTTCCCCATGAAATGTATCGTTCGCGGTCACAACTTACAAGTTACAGACGCTTTGAGAGACTTTATCGAACGTAAGTTGAGCAAGTTGGAAAGATACTTTGATCATTCCGCTGAAGTTGAGGCACAAGTTTCCCTGAATGTTTTAAAAGATATGCACAAAGTCGAAGTGACGATCCCGTTTCCGGGACTTTTGGTCCGGGCCGAGGAACTGAGCGAAGATATGTATGCCTCCGTGGATCTGGTCATGGAAAAACTGGAAAGACAGATCCGGAAATACAAAACCAAAGTTAACCGGCGTTCCCGCCGCGAGGCCGGCTTTCGCAACATGTTGAAAGAAAACGCTTCCGAAAAGGAAACCACCATGACCGCATTGACCGATGAAGAAGAAGGGGACGATGAAATTGTCCGGGTGAAAAGGTTTCAACTGAAACCGATGGACACCGAAGAAGCGATTTTGCAAATGGAACTGTTGGGGCACAATTTCTTCGTCTACACCAATGCCGTCACGGATGAAATAAATGTGATCTATCGCCGAAAAGATGGAAAGGTCGGCCTGATTGAACCCGAATAAAAATTCAAACTGCGAAATCATCCCCCCTTGCTTGGGGGGATTGTTGCTTTTATGATGTTTTTATAAAGAGATTGAACTTGGACCATGCTGTGATATGATAACTTCATATTCCATGGGATCTCCCAGTTTTAATTTCAGAGCACGCAGGGGGGTTATCCAATGAAAGTCTTAACAGTGGTTGGAGCAAGACCGCAATTTATCAAGGCAGCACCGGTTTCCCGTGTGATTCGTCGTCATGCTGAAGAAATTCTTGTACATACCGGTCAGCATTATGATCAGTCCATGTCGGATGTGTTTTTTGATGAATTACATATTCCCGTGCCCGAATACCATTTGCATGTCGGCTCCAAATCGCATGGCCGGCAGACCGGTGAAATGTTGGGCAAGATCGAGGAAGTCCTTTTGTCTGAAAAACCGGATTGCGTTTTGGTTTACGGAGATACCAATTCCACCCTGGCCGGGGCGTTGGCGGCTGCCAAGCTTCATATTCCGGTGGCCCATGTGGAAGCAGGGCTGAGAAGTTTTAACAAACGGATGCCGGAAGAGATCAACCGGGTGTTGACCGACCATGTTTCCAAATGGTTGTTTTGTCCCACGAAAACAGCGGTCAACCATTTGCAAACGGAAGGAATCACCGAAGGCGTCCATTTAATCGGCGATGTGATGTTGGATGCCGTGCTTTACAACCGGCGTTTGGCGGAAGAAAAAGCCGGTGCGCTCGAAAAACTCGGATTGGAGCCCGGAAGCTATATTTTGATCACTTTGCACCGGGCGGAAAACACGGATGATCCCGAAAGGCTGCATGAAATTGTAAAAGCGATCAATGAATTGCCGGTGCCGGCTGTTCTCCCGCTTCACCCGAGAACGCGCGGAAAACTGAAAGAGTATGGCTTTGCCATTCAAAACGACCGTGTCCAATGCATTGAACCCGTCGGCTATCTGGATATGTTGCAGCTGGAAGTCAATGCGAAGAAAATTTTAACCGATTCGGGAGGCGTCCAAAAAGAAGCCTTGTTTGCCCGGGTTCCCTGCATTACCATGCGTGATGAAACGGAATGGACCGAGACCGTTGAACTGGGAGCCAATGTATTGGTCGGAGCGGACTCCCGCAAGATTTTGGAAGCCGTTGAACATTTCGAAGTGGACTTTGACAAGGTGGAACCGGTTTTCGGAGACGGACACGCGGCGGAGAAAATTTTGGAACAGTTGGGCAAAGATATAGGATAAGAAGAAATGAAGCCAGTTCTGAAAAAGGAACTGGCTTTTTTATCAACGGTTTTAATCTTGACTATTTTGCGAAAAGGAATCGAAAGGATACCCAACGCAGTGCGATTATGTTACATTGACGATAGTTTATTTCAGACTTTGTAATACAATGACGTTTATATTACAAAAGGAATTGATTTCCTTTTTTCATAAATTAAAAAAGTGAGATACAAGGAAGTGAAGATCGTGCGGATATGGTTAGCGAATCATTATGCAGTTCCACCGAATATTGCAGGCATCACCCGCCACTATGAGCTGGCAAGAGAGTGGGCGGAAGGCGAAGGGGCGGAAGTGACGCTGTTTTTGTCCAAGTTTGTGCACCCCCGCCGGACATTTATCACGGAGGAAGAAAAACGAAACATTGAACCGGTCAAAGGGCTGAAGCTGAAATGGCTGTGGTCCTTCCCGCATAAAACCAACGATTTCAAACGGATTCTCAACATGGGAAGTTTTGCCGCCATCTTTTTTCTGGCCGGTTTGTTCAAAAAGAAGCCGGATGTGTTGATTGCATCTTCCCCCCATTTGTTCACGGCGTTTGCCGGATGGATGCTTTCAAAAGTAAAGCGTTGCCCTTTTGTTTTGGAAGTGCGTGATTTGTGGCCGGATTCGCTGATCAAAATGGGCGGTTTGAACAATCAATGGGTGGTCAGGATTTTGACTTGGATGGAATCGTTTTTGTATGAAAAAGCCGACCAGATTATCGTGTTGACGGAACATCAGCGCAAATTTATCGCAGACAAAGGGTTTGATCCCGATAAAATCCGGTTGATCCCCAACGGCATTGTGGTCGGTTCCTGGAAACCCGATCCGTCCAAACGGGCGGAATTCCGCAAACGGATGGGTGTGAAGGAAGATGAGTTTGTTGCCATTTATACCGGGGCACACGGTCCGGCCAACGCATTGCAACATGTGGTGAAAGCCGGCCGCCATTTAAAACCGGGTGTTTCCATTGTTTTGATCGGAGACGGGCCTGAAAAGGAAAAATTGCTTCGATTGAAAGAAGAAGGCTTGGATAACGTTCATTTGTTGGATCCGGTGCCCAAGTCGGAGATTTTTGACTATACCCAGGCGGCTGACTGCGGAATCATTTCTTTGGCGGACAACGAAGTTTTCCGCGGTGCCAGGCCCAACAAATTGTTTGACTACACCTTCATCGGCCTGCCGATCGTCACCACTGTCGACGGGGAAGTCCGGGAAATTGTGGAAAAGAATCAAGTCGGTTTCTTTGCGGGAGCGGAAAACCCGGAAGGATTGGCTGAAGCCATTGAAAAAGTGCGTTCCCTGTCTTCTGAAGAGCGGGAAGCCATCCGGAAGCGGGGGCGGGAATATATTGACCGGGAAGGGGACCGCAAAAAATTGGCTCGTCGTTTCTACGGATTCTTAAAAGAGCTGGTGAAGTAAAGCGCAATGAAAAAGGGGAAAAAATTTGTTAAACTATACAATATGGATTTGTTTGGATTTCGGCGAATATATAATCCAGCTCAAGGTAGGAGATGATGAAGGTTGTTAAAAACCCTTCGCAAACTGTTTGACAATCAGGAAAGGCAACTGAAAAAGTTTTTTCAGATTGCCGATCAGATTGATGCTTTGGAACCGGATATGCAAAAACTGACCGACGCCCAATTGAGAGAGAAAACGGATGAATTTAAACGGCGTCTCAAGGAAGGAGAAACATTGGACGAACTCCTGCCGGAGGCGTTTGCCGTGGTTCGTGAAGCCGCGCGCCGTGTCTTGAACATGCGTCATTTCCGTGTGCAGCTGGTCGGTGGAATGGTGCTTCATCAGGGCGATATTGCCGAGATGAAGACCGGGGAAGGAAAAACGCTCGTCTCCACACTTCCTGCTTATTTGAATGCTTTGACGGAAAAAGGCGTTCATATTGTCACCGTGAATGATTACCTGGCCAAACGGGACCGTGAATGGATGGGGCAGGTGTTTGAATTTTTGGGCCTCACCGTCGGGCTGAATCTGCCCCACATGTCGCCGGAAGAGAAAAGAGCCGCCTATCAGGCGGATATTACTTTTGGAACGAACAATGAATTCGGATTTGATTATTTGCGGGACAATATGGTGATGTATCCGGAGCAGTTGACGCAACGCGAACTGCATTATGCCATTATCGACGAGGTCGACAGCATTTTGATCGACGAAGCGAGAACGCCTTTGATTATCAGCGGGCAAGCCAATAAGGCCACCGATTTGTATTACACGGCAGACAAAGTGGTGCGCCGCCTGAAACCGGAAGAAGACTTTACGGTGGATATCAAAACGAAGCAAGTGACGTTAACCGAAGACGGCGTGAAGAAAGTGGAGAACTTCCTCGGAATCGACAACCTTTATGACATGAAGCACATCATGTTGAACCACCACATCCAGCAAGCGTTGAAAGCCCATGTTCTCATGAAACGGGACGAAGATTACGTGGTGAATGAAGACGGCGTGGTCATCGTGGATGAATTTACCGGCCGCTTGATGTACGGAAGGCGATACAGCGACGGCCTGCACCAGGCGATTGAGGCCAAAGAAGGCTTGCAGGTTCAACGGGAGAGCATGACCCTGGCCACCATCACCTTGCAAAACTATTTCCGGATGTATGAAAAATTGTCCGGAATGACCGGAACGGCCAAAACCGAAGAAGAAGAGTTCCGCAAAATTTACAACATGGATGTTTTGCAAATTCCTACCAACCGCCCTATGATCCGGGAAGATTACTCCGATGTGCTGTACAAAACGGAAGAAGCGAAAATGAAGGCCGTGGTGGAGGAAATTGAAAAATGCCACCAAAAAGGCCAGCCGGTGTTGGTGGGAACGGTGTCCATCGAAAAATCAGAGCGTTTGTCCCGGATGCTGAAGCGAAAAGGGATTCCCCATCAGGTGCTGAATGCGAAAAACCATGAACGGGAAGCGGAAATCATTGCACAGGCCGGGCAAAAAGGAGCCGTCACCATTGCCACCAACATGGCCGGGCGCGGAACCGACATTGTTTTGGGAGAAGGAGTCGCCGAGCTGGGCGGTTTGCATGTGATCGGAACGGAACGCCATGAAAGCCGGCGGATTGACAACCAGCTCAGGGGACGTTCTGGACGTCAGGGCGATCCCGGTTCTTCCCGGTTCTTCCTTTCCCTGAATGATGATTTGATGCGCCGGTTCGGGGCGGAAAATCTGGAAGGAATGTTGAATAAACTGCCCGATGACGAACCGATCCGGGGGAAATTGTTCACCAAAGCGGTGGCCAATGCCCAGCGGAAAGTGGAAGCGAACAACTTCGATGCGCGCCGGTGGGTTTTGCAATATGACGATGTGTTGAACCAGCAACGGGAAATCATTTATAAACAACGCCGTGAAGTGTTAACCAGCCGGGATTTAAAAGATGTTGTCCTCGGCATGGCCAAATCCACCATCGAAAGAGTGGTCAAGGCCCATACGGCCGATGACCTGGAGGAAGAATGGGATTTCGATGCCATCCTTGATTTCGTCGAATCCAATCTGCTCCCGGAAGGCAGGATCTCCATCGATGAGTTGGAAAAATTGGATCCGGAAGAAATGATCGAATATATTTATGACGAAGTCGTAAGATATTATGAAGAACGCAAAAAGGAAATGGGCGAAGAAAGGCTCAATGAATTTGCGAAAGTGGTGACCTTGCGGACGGTTGACCGGAAATGGATGGATCACATTGATGCGATGGAACAATTGCGGCAAGGCATTCATTTGCGGGCGTACGGACAGGACAATCCCCTCCGGGCTTACCAATTTGAAGGTTTTGCCATGTTTGAGGAAATGGTGAGCGAAATTCAGGAGGAAGTTGTTCGTTATGTGATGAAATCGGTCATCGATGAAAAAGAAGAAATTGAACGGGAGGAAGTCGCTGTCAACACCAAGGCGGTTTCCGGCCAGGAACAGAGCGGGACGGTATCGAAGAAGCAACCGGTTCGCCGGAGCGAAAAAGTGGGGCGGAATGATCCCTGCCCTTGCGGCAGCGGAAAGAAATACAAAAACTGCTGCTTAAAAAATGAAAAATCTGTTTCGGTTCAATGAAAGAGCTCAGGGAACCCTGAGCCTTCCCTTTTCCAATCCGTTTTTTTGGAATAAGATATGTCATGAGGTGATAGGTATGGAAATCCATGAAATGAAACAAGCGCTTGAAAATACAGCCGGGAAACTGGCGGACATCAGGAGGTCTCTTTGACTTCGATCAGAAGAAAGCGCGTTTGAAAGAACTGGAAAACCAAATGTCTCTTCCCGACTTTTGGGATGATCAGGAATCAGCCCAAAAAGTGATCGGCGAAATGAAACAATTGAAAGAACAGATCGAGAAAATGGAAGAGCTGGATGAAGCCTTTGAGGAACAGCAATTGATGCTCGAATTGTTGCAGGAAGAAGGGGGAGACCCTTCCATGGAGAAAGAATTGGAAAGCGGAATCCGTTCCTTGCAAAAAGAGATCGACAATTTCGAGCTGACAGTCATGCTCAGTGAACCGTATGACCGCAACTCGGCGATTTTACAACTGCACCCGGGGGCAGGCGGAACCGAATCGCAGGATTGGGCGGACATGCTGCTCCGTATGTACACCCGTTGGGCGGAAGACCATGGATACAAAGTGGAAACATTGGATTATCTCGCAGGGGATGAAGCCGGGATAAAAAGTGTGACGTTGCTGATCAAAGGAAATTATGCTTACGGGTATTTGAAAGCGGAAAAAGGCATTCACCGTTTGGTGCGTATTTCGCCTTTTGATTCCTCCGGCCGCCGCCACACTTCGTTTGTGTCGGTTGAAGTGATGCCGGAGATTGACAATGATATCGAAATTGAAATCCGGCAGGAAGACCTGAAAATTGACACCTACCGTTCCAGCGGTGCCGGGGGCCAGCATGTGAATACGACGGATTCAGCCGTCCGGATCACCCATATTCCAACCGGCATTGTGGTCACTTGCCAGTCGGAACGCTCTCAGATCAAAAACCGCGACCGGGCGATGAAAATTTTAAAAGCCCGTTTGTACGAGCGGCAGTTGGAAGAGCAACAAAAAGAATTGCAATCGCTGAAAGGGGAACAGAGTGAGATTGGATGGGGAAATCAGATCCGTTCTTATGTGTTCCATCCTTACAGCATGGTGAAAGACCACCGGACGCAAGTGGAAGTGGGCAACGTGCAAGCCGTGATGGACGGGGAAATCGATTCGTTTATCGAAGCGTATTTGCGTCAGCAATTAAATCAGAAATCCTAGAGAAAAAAATCAACAACCAGGGAGGGCGGGAAAATGTCCGACTGGAAATATTTAAACGTGGAGTTTGAGGGGAATACGGCGGTTCTGACGATTTCACGGGAAAAGGTTTTAAATGCGCTGAATCAGGATCTGTTAAACGAATTGGAAGAAGCGATTGCGTCCGTTGAACAATCGGAAGACGTCCGGGCATTGGTGATTACGGGAGCAGGGGAAAAAGCTTTTGTTGCTGGGGCCGACATCAAAGAGTTGCGCGAAATCTCCCGGCCGGATCAGGCTGAAGCCAAAGCCAAAAGAGGACAGGCCTTGTTCAACCGGATTGAAGAATTGAACATCCCGGTGATCATGGCCGTCAACGGATTTGCCTTGGGCGGAGGTTTGGAATTGGCACTCAGCGGGGATATTATTCTTGCGTCGGACAATGCGAAATTCGGGCAACCCGAAGTCAACCTGGGAGTCATCCCCGGTTACGGGGGAACGCAGCGTTTGGCCCGCTTGATCGGCAAGCAAGCTGCCAAATACCTTTGCATGACCGGGGAAATGATTTCCGCTGAGGAAGCCCGGCGGTTGGGAATTGTTTATCAGGTGTTCCCTTCCGACCAGTTGTTGCCCAAAGCAAAAGAGTTGGCTCAATTATTGGCCAAAAAGGCCCCGCTGGCCGTCCGTTTTGTGAAAAAAGCAATCAATCAGGGAGCAGAAGCGGATCTCCGGTCCGGCTTGCAAATGGAAGCCGCGTACTTCGGTTTGTCCTTCGCCACCGAAGATCGTGTGGAAGGCATGGATGCTTTTCTTGAAAAAAGAGAGCCCCTGTTTAAAGGGAAATAAACATTGGCGGGCCGGCAAACAAAGCCGGCCTTCTCATTACATAGTCATGTTGGGGGAGCAGAGAAAAGAGGAGGTCGTCTTATGGATATGATCATGGAAAATCCCGTCTTGTGGGGAACCGTGTTTGCTGTTGCGCTGATTGTCATCATATCGGTCATCAGCATTATCGTCTCGAAGAAAAGAAAAAAAGAAGTGGAAGAGATCGAAAGAATGTTTCCGGATGGAAACATGTCCAGCGAAGATGTGCAGATTTCCATGGAACGGTTTAAGCGCGAAAGGCAAAAAAGAAAACAAAAGCCCCACATCCATCGTGAACGGCCGACGGAAGCACATCCGGATGAAGACAAGGAAATCGTTGTGCGGAATCCTGAGGAGCTCCAAAAAAGAAGAGCCAACACCAAGCCCGACGCCAAACCCGGTACCCAATCCAACACCAGCCGTCCCAACGGGAAGAAGCGTGTCAACGCAAAGGCCAATCCGGTTGCTTCCGAAGAAAAGATTCCATCCAAAGACGATGGCACCGCTTCCAAAACGTCAGAGAAGAAATCCGAACAACCGGGTGTCAAAGGCAAACAAAGTTTGTTGAAATCCAAGTCGGAAGAAGTGTCCGGCCAAACCCTGACATTAAATAAAAAAACGCAAAAACCGAAAAAAAACCGGGAAGACGAAGAGAAGGCGGCGGACGAAAAGCAACAGGAAGCAATGGATAAAAAGGCAAACCGCCGTTTGTACAAAAGAAGTTTGTTAAAGCCGGAAAAAAGCGGGGAATCAACGAAAGATCCGGGGGAACACCCGAAAGCCAGCTTACTCGGCTCGCAAGCACCCGGCCATAATCAAGAGGAAGAGGAACAAGACCAAAAGAAAACGCCCTCCCGGGCCAAGCATTATGCGGGGAAAAGCCTGTTTTCCAAAAAGAACAAGTAGGGGTGATACCATGAAAAAAGCAGGTTGGTTTTTCGGAGCGCTTTGTGGGCTGTTGCTCTTGGCAGGATGCGGAAATTCGAACACTTCGCAAAATCAAAACGGGACGACAACGGCTTCGGATCCCCAAACGGTCTATATGAATAACTGTTCTTCCTGCCATGGCGGAGACCGGCAAGGGGCCATGGGGCCGAGTTTGCAAAAGATCGGCGAGAAAATGAATAAAGATGAAATTCTTCAGGTTTTGGAGAATGGAAAAGGAAGCATGCCTGCTCAATCGCACATTCCCCAGGATCAGCGGGAAAAATTGGCTGATTGGTTGATTGGGCAGCCATAATCCGCACGTTCAAAAGCCAAGCAAATCGCTTGGCTTTTTTTGTTTCTCCTGAAATACGGTTGAATAAATATTATATTAAATGTATAATAATACATATCCAGAATGAAGGTGTGTGATTCTTTGAGAGTTTCAGTGATCGGTTCCACGGGTTATGGCGGCATGGAGTTATTGCGAATTCTTAAGCGTCATCCGGAATTTCAAATTGCTTCTTATGTTTCCTCTTCCCAAGCCGGGCGGCCGTTAAACCGTTCTTTTCCGCACATGCCCCAATTGACGGAAACGTTTTGGGATCTGGATGTGAAACAAATTTGTGACTCGGCGGATCTTATTTTTTTTGCCACCCCGGCGGGCGTCAGTAAGGAGTACGCGCCTTTGTTTATGGAAGAAGAAAAGGTTGTGATTGATTTGTCCGGGGATTTCAGGCTGAATGATCCCGGTCAGTATGAAACGTGGTACCAAAAACCGGCAGCGGACCGCAAATATCTGGACATGGCGGTTTACGGGTTGAGTGAATGGTTTGCCGGAGAGTTGAAAACGGCGCAACTCATCAGTAATCCGGGGTGTTATCCGACGGCCGCGTTGCTTGCGCTTTTGCCGCTTTTAAAGGAAAAGTGTCTGGATCCGGCTTCGGTCATTATTGATGCCAAATCAGGGGTCACCGGTGCCGGACGGGCTGCCAGGCAGCCAAACTTGTTCAGCGAAATCAACGAAAATCTTCGTCCTTATAAAATCAGTCATCATCAACACATTCCCGAAATCGAGCAGGTGGCAAGCGGCCTGGCCGGGACGGATGTAAGGGTTCAATTTGTTCCCCATCTGGTTCCGATGAACCGGGGGATATTGGTCACGATCTATGCACAGCCGCTGAATAAATATACAAAAGCGGACCTTTTGCAACTGTATGAGGAAACGTATGCTTCGGAGCCGTTTGTTCGTGTATTAAAAGACAAATGGCCCGAAACCAAAGCGGTGCAAGGAAGCAATTTTTGTGACATCGGGGTTCAAGTGGATGAACGGACTGGGAGGTTCGTCATCCTGGCGGCGATTGATAACTTAATGAAAGGAGCAGCGGGACAAGCCGTGCAAAATGCCAACATTCGCATGGGGTGTCCGGTCACTGCCGGACTCGATATGGATCCGCTTTATCCTTAAACGGGGGGAGACGACATGATCACCGGAACGGATTGGTTTCAAATTCTTGAAAATCCTTCCATTGCATTGCCTGCAGGGTTTTCAGCCAAGGGAGTCCATGCCGGGTTGAAAAGAAAGCGGAAGGATTTGGGGATAATTCAGTGTGAAGTGCCAGCTTCGGCGGCAGCGGTTTATACCGTGAATGCCTTTCAGGCCCCGCCGATCAAAGTGACGCAGGAAAGCATGGGCGTGGAAAACAAGTTGCAAGCCGTTGTGGTCAACAGTGCCATTGCCAATGCATGCACGGGGGAACGGGGATTGGAAGATGCGAGACAAATGCGGGATCAAGCCGCTGACTTGTTAAATATTCCTTCGCATTTGGTCGCCGTGGCATCCACGGGCGTGATTGGCGAGTATCTGCCCATGGACCGGGTGACGACCGGCCTGCAACGATTGGTGACGGAGACGGACAACCAACCTGCGGCATTTGCCGAAGCGATCCTGACGACGGATACATGCACCAAAGAAATTGCCGTCACCTTGGAAATCGACGGGAAGCCGGTAACCATTGCGGGAGTGGCCAAAGGTTCCGGCATGATTCATCCCAATATGGCGACCATGCTTTCTTTTATTACCACCGATGCCAAAATCGGGCCGGATCATTTGCAGAGATTGCTTTGGCAAACCACTGATGAAACGTTCAATATGATCACGGTGGACGGCGACACCAGTACCAATGACATGGTATTGGTGATGGCAAGCGGATATGCCGGACACCGGCCACTCACCGGTCAACATCCGGATTGGGCACGGTTTCAAGCCGCATTCCAATATGTTTGCGAGGCATTGTCCAAAATGATTGCCCGCGACGGGGAAGGAGCCACCCGTTTGATTCAGGTCCGGGTCGAAGGAGCCCCGTCGAAGGAAGCGGCCCGGAAGGTGGCCAAATCCGTGGTGGGATCCAACCTGGTGAAAACCGCCGTTTTCGGAGAGGATGCCAATTGGGGACGGGTCATCTGCGCAGCCGGCTATGCCGATCCTTCGTTAAATCCGGAAAACATGGACATCTGGTTGGGGCCGGTTCAGGTGGTGAAAAAAGGGATGGCTACCGACTTCCGTGAGGAGTTGGCAGAGCAAGTGTTAAAACAGGATGTGGTGGAGATCCGGTTGGATTTGGGCGCCGGGATGGAGGAAGCCGTTGCCTGGGGATGTGATTTGACCTATGAATATGTCCGCATCAATGCAAGCTACCGGACATAAACAAAGGAGGAACAAAAAGTCTCCAATGATTGTGTTCAAATTGGGGGGAAGCGTACTGAAACGGCTTCACCCGGATTTTTTTCGGAAGTGCAGGAAATTGGCAAAAGAAAACATTCCGTATGTGATCGTGCATGGCGGCGGTCCTTTTGTTTCAAACTGGATGAACAAACTGGGGCAAAAACCGGTGTTTATCAAGGGGAGACGGGTCACGGATGAAGGAACGCTGGATATCGTGCAAATGGTGCTGGCCGGTCAAGTGAACAAACAGCTCATTTCGCGTTTGCTCCAAGAAGGGATTCCGGCGCTTGGCATCAGCGGAATCGATCTGAATTTGATCACGGTGAAACCCAAAGACGAAAAACTGGGTTTTGTCGGGGAAGTGACCGGACTGAACCGGGAAGTGCTTCATCAGCTGTTGGAGTCCGGCTGGGTGCCTGTCCTTTCATCCCTCGGAATCGGAGAAAAAGGGCAAGTGTTTAATGTCAATGCCGATGAAGCAGCCGCCTCGGTTGCACAAGGGTTGGGAGCCAGGAAATTGGTCATGGTCAGCGATGTGGACGGAATTTTCATAAAGGAAGGAAATGATAAAAAGCTGTTGCGCCATGCAACGCCGGAAATGGTGGAGCAATTGATTTCAGAAGGGCAGATCACCGGCGGCATGATCCCGAAAGTCCGGTCCGCGGTTCGTTGCTTGGACGGCGGGGTGGAGGAAGTTTGGATTATCAACGGGGAAAAAGGCCGCGACACGGATGAGAAAGGAACGGATTCCCCGGGTACCTGCCTGGTGAAGAAAGAGGTGAGCGAACGTGTCTCTGTTTCCAACTTATAAACGCCACCCCGTTCATTTTGTGGACGGCGAAAAGGCGGTGTTGACCGATGCACAGGGAAAACGGTATCTGGATTTTGGTTCCGGCATCGGGGTGACCAATTTGGGCCATAAACACCCCCGCGTGTTGGAAGCGCTCATGGAGCAAGCCCGGGCGGTTTGGCATGTATCCAACCTGTTTGAACAGCCGCTGCAGGTAAAAGTGGCGGAAAAGTTGTGTCAAATCACCGGATTGGATGCCGTCTTTTTTTGTAACAGCGGGGCGGAAGCGAATGAAGCATTAATCAAATTGGCCCGGAAATGGGCGAAAGACGCAAAGATCATCCATGAGCCTGAAATCATCACCTTCACCGGCTCTTTTCACGGCCGTACACTGGCCACTTTGACGGCCACGGGGCAAGAGAAAGTAAAAACGGGATTTGACCCTTTGCCGCCCGGATTCCGCACCGTTCCCTATGGCGACATGGAGGCGGTGAAAAAAGCCACCCGGACAACCACCGCGGCTGTTTTTCTGGAACTGGTGCAAGGGGAAGGCGGGGTCCGGCCGGCCGATCCGGCGTTTGTCCGGGAATTGGCGGATTGGTGTAAGGAAAAAGAGATTTTGCTGATGATCGATGAAGTGCAGACCGGAATCGGAAGAACGGGTGAATGGTTTGCTTATCAGGTGTATGGCATCAAGCCGGATGCCATCTCCGTCGCCAAAGGGTTGGGAAACGGGTATCCGGTCGGGGCCGTTGTGGCGGATTCCCGCCTGAAACCGGTGTTGGGCCCCGGCACACACGGGACGACATTTGGCGGCAATCCGTTGGCCATGGCCGTTTGTGATGCGGTTTTGACCGAAATCGGACAAACCGGATTGTTGGAGCAGGTAAGGGAAAAAGCGGAATATTTAAAGAAGAAGCTGGACGATTTGGTCCGCTCCCTTCCCGCTGTCCGGGAAATCCGCCAAAAAGGATTGATGGTCGGCATTGAGCTGGATGAACCGGCGGCCCCGTTCATCCGTCAGCTGTTGGAAAACGGACTGGTTGTGCTGCCTGCCGGTGAAAAGGTTTTGCGCCTGTTGCCGCCTTTGATTGTAAGTGAAGAAGAAATCGGCCAGGCAGTCTCCGTTTTGCATCAAACATTGTCACAAACAAAAATCGGCGTGTGAGGAGGGGCGAGCGTGAAAGAGACGATGGAAACGCCGCTGTTGGCGGGGAAAAAAGGGAAAAGCTTCTTGACATTGATCGACTGGGAGCCGCATGAAATCGAAGCTTTGCTTCAATCAGCCCTCAAACTCAAATCATTGCGGAACAAGGGGGAACACGGTCAGCCGCTGAAAGGAAAAAGCCTGGCGATGCTGTTTGAAAAGCCGTCCACCCGGACCCGGGTCTCTTTTGAAGTCGGGATGAAGGAGTTGGGGGGATTCACGGTCTTGCTCCGGAACGATGAGATGCAGTTGGGCAGGGGGGAAAGCATAGAGGACACAGCAGGCGTTCTTTCGCGGTTTGTGGATGCGATTTTGATCCGCACCCATGAACATGCACGGATTGAGCGCCTGGCCGATGCAGCCGCCATTCCGGTCATTAACGGGCTTTCCGATCAGGCCCATCCCTGCCAGGCGCTGGCCGATTTGTTGACCATATTGGAAAAAAAGGGATCGTTAAAAGGAGTGAAATTGACTTATGTCGGGGACGGAAACAATGTCCTTCACTCTCTGATTCAGGCATCGGCGCTCACCGGCATTGATTTGCATGTGGCAACGCCGCCAGGTTATGAACCGGATCCCGCCGTCTGGAAGTACTCGGAGCAAATTGCCGAAAAAACGGGATCCTCTCTCTCATTCCATTATGATCCGGCCGTTTCCGTGCAAGAGGCCGATGTGGTATACACGGATGTCTGGGCAAGCATGGGACAGGAAGAAGAAAAAGAAGAGCGAAACCAAACGTTTGCTTCTTATCAAGTGAATGCTTCGCTGATGGAAAAAGCGAAACCCGATGCCATCTTTATGCATTGCCTGCCTGCTTACCGAGGGCTGGAAGTGACCGCAGAAGTTTTGGAGGGGCCGCAATCTGTGGTTTTTGACCAAGCGGAAAATCGTCTTCATGCACAAAAAGCACTTTTGGTTGCCATCCTGGCTGATGGTTGACCCGGAGGAAAACCCCGGTTTCTTTCGATCAGAAACCGGGGTTTTTTGTGTGGAGCGAATTTTGACAGGGATTTGATTTTACGTCAAAGTAAAAGGATTATGCGAATTAAAAATTAAAATAATAAATGTTATGATGTTGGTAAAAAGTGAGTACCAGCCGTTGATCCGTATGGTGTCGTCAGGATGATCTTGCAAAGGAGAACCGGTTATGGCTATACATGTTGGTGTTGAATTATCTTCTTCTTTTTTCAAGTTAGTCGAGGTGAAGAAAAAGAGGAAGAACATGGAGCTTCTCCAATACGTGGTCCATCCGCTGCCCAGTGTGTGGGCGGAATCGGGCACGTTTTTGGATCGGGAGGAATTGATCCAAACCATCCAGGAGGCCTTGTTGGGGAGAAGACTCAATACGAGACGGGTGCATGTCAGCATCCATTGTCGCCATGTTTTGTTTAAACGGGTGATGTTGCCGGAAATGCGCAAAAGAAAATACCGGAGATGGATTGAAAAATATTTGATTCCTGTGTTGGATCTTCCTTTTTCCGATCCGGTGTTTGATTTCCGTTTGCTGGATCATGTCTGGGAAGACGGGGACCAGCAAGAGGTTTTTCTGGCGCTGATCTCTCAGTCATACATTGACTCATTTGTCCGGTGTTTTCAATATTGCGGATTGGATCCGGTTCATATTGACCTGGCTCCTTTCGGTTTGTACCGGTGGATCCATTATCACAGGAGCTTTCAGACGCCCCATACCCTGATGATTCAAATCTCCAAACAGGATGTGGAAGTCAGCCATTTCATCGATCGAAAACTGGAACGGGTTTATCATCTGCATCTGCCGATGACTTCGTTTGCGGATCATGAGGACCGTCCGCATCCCGATCCGCTCCATCCTTTGTTGAAAGAGAAACAAGAAGTGGAGAGATATGGGAAACGTTTGATGGAACAAATCTTGGAAAAAGTGTCAGGAAAGGAAAGAAAATGGTTGAAAAGCTCCAGAGCGGAATGGTTTTTGTCCGGGGAAGGATTGGATTTTTATTTGTTGGAAAACTGGCTTCAGCAACATTTGGAGGCGTCTGTCAAACTTGCCCCTCCGGCAGAGATCATCATGCCTGAACCGTTGCGTGACCGCGCATCGAAATGGCTTGGAAATGCTTTGTCGATTCCGATCGGTCTGACGGTGGATGAGAAGGAAGGAATGGGACCATGAACTTTTTACCGCCACAGCCGATATACAAGCGGTTTTTTTACAGTTTTTTGTCCGGTATTTTGCTTTTGCTTTCAGGCTTGGGGGTAGGCATTTTATATGCCAAAAAGGTTGCCGGTGAACGCGTGACCGATTTGGAAGCGGAAGTGGCCCAAAAGCGGAAACAGTTGAATCAGGCCATCCGGCTTAAAAAGAACGAAGAGAAAATTTATGAGAGTCAGCAACCGGCCATGGATTATGAAAAGACGATCCAGGAAGTGGAGGCAAATCAACGGCGTTGGAAAGAAGCGGCCGATCAAGTGCACCAAATGGTTCCCCGCGGCACGGATCTGTTTCGCCTGCAAGGGATAGGAAATCAATTGGATGGTTGGGCCTATTTTTCTTCGATTTCGGAGGCGACGAAATTTCTTCAGGAACTGGTCGAAAAAAAGCCGGATTTGTATCAGGAAGCATGGATTGAGTGTGTCGGCGACCGTTGCATGAATGAAGTTCATAAAAAAAACGCCAATCAGGTATTGGTGCATTTCCGGCTGGATTTAAAAAGAGAGAAAGGAGCGGAAGAACCATCCGAAAACCAGTCAAGATCCGTCGGTGGAAGTCCGGAAAGTTCTTAATCACGACCCTGGCGGCTGGATTCCTGCTCATCCTGACCCTCTATTTTTACCTTGTGCATCCCCTGGTTTTAAAACAAAAATGGCTGGAAAGGGAGAGGGAATCGCTGACCCAAAACATTAAGAGGCATCAAAAATACCTGGCGCCCGATTACCAACCCCCGTCTGCGTTAACCCATATGGAGTTGAACCGGCTGGAGGAGAGAATTCCGCTGAACCGGCGGGATCCGGGCTATGTTGTCGATATTGAGCGGGCCGTCAAATCATCCGGTGCCGATTTTTTGAAGCTCGAAAGCCTGGAAGATCTCCGTCAAATTGCCCGTCAGGACACTGCGGAGCAAAGTGAGGCCCAACCGGTCAGTGAAGAAGAGCTCATGCAACAATTGGGGATGGTGGTGCGCCCGGAATTGGTTCCTTCCTGGGTTCAGCTGGAAGTCAAGGCCAATCAAAAGGAGTTTGCTTCATTGTTGGACCAGTTGCAAAAGAGTGATCGCTTGGTCAGCGTGATAGGCTGGGATTACCAATGGACGGACGAGCAAACGGCGGATACGGGTGTGATTTATCTGGCGGTTTATTCTTATCATGATCAAGAGGTGAATAAGGAGCCGCAGTAAAATATTTATGAACTGGCAGAAAAATTCTTGACGAAGGAATGATTTTTCATATAATGTTTGTATGAACTGAAAATTGAATTATTTTTTGTTCTTTGATGAAGGGGAGTAGCTGTATACAACAAAGTCGTCATTACGGGTTGATCCCCGGCTTTGTTGCAACATTTTTAATGTTGTTGGCAAGACCTTTGCGTGATTTGTCGTGCAAGGGTCTTGCCATTTTTTGTAATCCCCTGAATTCAATAACAAAATGGAGGGAAAGATTTTGGATTTTTTGTCAGTTGAGTTTTTCACCGCTTTGTTTTCCATTGTGATCATCGATTTGGTTTTGGCAGGAGATAATGCCATTGTCATCGGTCTTTCCGCCCGCAATTTGCCGAAAAACAAGCAAAAACTTGTGATTTTTTGGGGGACTGCCGGGGCCGTCGTGATGCGGATCCTTTGCACGCTGGCGGTGGTCTGGCTGCTAAAGGTTCCGGGGCTTTTGTTGATCGGCGGGTTGCTTTTGATCTGGATTGCCTTGAAATTGCTGATTGAAGAGAAAGGCGATGAAGATGTCGAAGCGGCCAGCAGCGTGATGTCCGCGATCCGCACGATTGTGATCGCCGACACCCTGATGGGCCTGGATAACGTTCTCGCCGTGGCCGGCGCCGCGCACACAAGCTTCTTGCTGGTGATTATCGGCCTTTTGATCAGTGTTCCCATCATCGTTTGGGGCAGCACCTTGTTCCTCAAGCTGTTGGAAAAGTATCCGTCGATTATTTACATCGGATCGGGAGTTTTGGCGTTTACATCAGCCAAAATGATTGCAGATGACAAGTTCATCCGTCCCTTTTTCCAAGGAGCGGAATGGTTGCAATATGTTTTCTATCTCGTCATGATCGCGTCCATTCTGTTATGCGGCCGCTGGTTGAAATTGAAAAAAGCGAAAAAAGAGGTTCCCAACGCCTCCTGATAACCGGGAAAAGAAGCAGATGTGATCCATCTGCTTCTTTTTTTATGGCAAAGAAAGGGAAATGATTTCATATTGTAGAACAATATTTTTGTTATGTTGATTATTATTTGGAATTGAGGGTAAATATGGAGAAGCTGGAATATCATTTGATGGAAGACGGAGACCGGATTTCCGTCTTGTATGCTTATCCGTCTGTTTCCAAGGAAGAAGTGTTGATGCGTTTTGCATGTGACTATTTTGTCAGGGGAAAAGACGTGTTTGAATGTGTCCATGTCCAAGCGGACCCGCCCATGCACAAGATTTATGTAAAACGCAGTGAAGAAGAAAAGGTGCTTGACGACCGCCTCCGTTTCAGCCCGTCCTGGCAGGGAATCCGCGTGGAAGTGCGCCATTTTGATGAACGGTGGTCCCGTTATCCCGTGGTTTATCGTTACCAATTTCACCATGCACAAGATGCTTTGCTCCGTTTGCTCAGCAGCCTGCACTTCATCGACGGGCAATGGTGGAAAACGACGTCAACGGAAGTGGATGAAAACCGGTATGTTTATGTGATCTATGCGGTCCCCGTTTTAAAGGAAGGAGGAGGAAAGGGATGAAAAAGAGCCGCCATCTGGTGGGGTTGTTCACGCTGGCCATGCTGTCCTTCCCGCTGTCAGGTTGCAATGACAAGAGTGACTGGGAATTTTGCCGGGACCAGAATCAAGATTTGTTATGCGATGATGACCAAAGCCGGGTGGATCCGAACAGTTACGTGGTGGTCAACGGGAAAAAAATGTATTATATCAAAGAAGAATCGTTGGTTTCATCCGGTTACAAAAAATCGGGCAGCAGTTACAAATCAGGAATTGGCAAAATCCGTGGCTCAGGAGGATAAATTTTGAAAGATTTAAATTATGCCAAGCGCAGGGAACAGATTTACCGCCCGCTGAGAGAAGAAAAGGTGTTTACCTGGGATGTCATGTACGGTCAGGAATATGCCCTCGCTTCGGTTTATCCTTTGGATCCGGAACTTCATCATGAAATTCAACAAGCGACTGCGTGTTTGGGGAGCATTTTTGAGCGCACGGTCAAGGTTTTGCAACAGGCCGATGACCGGTTGTTGGAGGAGTTGGGAATTCCCGGAGCGGCCCGAAGAGCTGTCCGGCAACCTTTTGTGTTTGACTGGCCGACGGTGATCGGGCGTTTTGACTTTGCCTGTACCCCGCAAGGATTGAAAATGCTGGAATTTAACAGTGACACCCCCACAGGCATAGTGGAGGCTTTTCATGTCAACGGACGGGTCACGGAAGCGATGGGCTGTCAAGATCCCAATGAAGGCATGGAGCAACATTTGACCGATGCCTTTCAAAATGTGGTGGAAGCATACCGGAAACGGGGCTTTCGAACCGATCACATCTGCTTCAGCGCGTTGGGCTGGCATGAAGAAGATGCCGGGACGACCCGGTATTTAATGAAGAAATCAGGCCTTTGCGCCCGTTTTGTTCCGTTGTCGTCCTTGGCCGTCAGGGGGGACCGGTTGTATGCCAGACAGGATCATGACGGCTATGAGCCGGTGGATGTTTTATATCGTTTGCATGCCATTGAAATCCTGGCCGAAGACAAAGATGAGGATGGTTATCCGACCGGGGCGCATCTTCTTTCCCTCATGGCCGGCCAAAAGCTGGTTTGCATTAATCCCCCGTCTGCTTTATTATCGCAAACCAAAGCTTTACAGGCACTGATTTGGAATTTATATGAAACAAATACTTTTTTCAATGAAGAAGAACGTGATGTGATCAAAACGTACATGTTGCCCACTTACTTGGAAAACAATTTCAAAGGCCATACGGCTTATGTGAAAAAGCCATTCTTCGGGCGGGAGGGCGGCGCCGTTTCTTTGTATGATTCAAAAGGAAATTTGATTGCCCGGGACGATCAGGACCTCTATTGGGATCAACCCATGATCTATCAACAATTGGTGTCCTTGCAAAAAGTGGAAGTGGAAACCCTCAAGGGAGCTTATCAGGGGGATTTGTTGTGGGGCTCTTTTTTGATTGGCGGAAAACCTTCGGCCGTGATGGCACGGGTGGATCAAAAAATCACCGGAAACCTCTCCTTTTTTGTTCCGGTGGGATGGAAAGAGTGAGCCGTTCCCTCCAAGTCGGATCATTGTTTCAGAGCAGAAACCTTTTTCTGGTTTCTGCTTTTTTTGGCCGATGCAAAAAATTGGGGGTGGATTTTTTATTCACAAAATGTATAATCATACATATAAATGAATTTTTATTAAAAGCGAGGGATACCCATGAGTAAGGAGAAAGTGGTCTTGGCTTATTCAGGTGGTTTAGATACATCGGTTGCGATTCCGTGGTTGAAAGAAAAATACGGCTATGACGTGATTGCGGTCGGATTGGACGTCGGTGAAGGCAAAGACATGGATTTTGTCAAAAACAAGGCGTTAAAAGTGGGAGCCATCAAATCCATTGTGGTCGATGCCAAGGAATGGTTTGCAGAAGAATACCTGCTCCCGGCTTTGAAAGCCAATGCTTTGTATGAAGGAAAGTATCCGATGCATTCGGCTTTGTCCCGTCCGTTGATTTCCAAAGTGCTGGTCGAAATCGCAAAAGAAGAAGGGGCCGTTGCCGTTGCCCACGGTTGCACGGGAAAAGGAAATGACCAAGTACGGTTTGATGTTTCGGTTGCGGCCTTGAATCCGGAGTTGAAAGTGGTGGCCCCGGTACGGGAATGGGGGATGACCCGGGATGAGGAAATTGCTTATGCAAAAAAGCATGGAATCCCGATTCCGGTAGATTTGGACAATCCGTTCAGCATTGACCAAAACATGTGGGGAAGAAGTTGTGAATGCGGTGAATTGGAGAATCCGTGGCAAGCTCCTCCGGAAGCCGCTTATGAATGGACGTGTCCTTTGGCCGGCACCCCGGATCAGCCGGATGAAATCGAGATCGGTTTTGAAAAAGGCGTGCCTGTGTTCCTGAATGGAACCCGGCTTTCTTTCCCGCAGATTTTGGAACAATTGAACAAGTTGGCCGGAAAACACGGCGTCGGACGGATCGATCATGTGGAGGACCGGCTGGTGGGAATTAAATCGCGTGAAGTATATGAATGTCCGGGAGCCGTCACATTGATCACCGCACACCGGGAACTGGAATTTCTGACGCAGCCGAAAGATGTTTTGCAATTCAAGGCCACCATTGAAAAAAAATGGTCGGAAATGGTTTATGACGGGCTTTGGTATTCGCCGCTGAAAAAAGCGCTGGATGCGTTCATTGAAGAAACGCAACAAGTGGTGACCGGAAAAGTCCGTGTAAACTTGTTCAAAGGCCATGCGACGGTCACAGGAAGAATCTCCCCGTATTCGTTATACAACGAAAAATTGGCCACCTACTCCAATGAAGACAGTTTTGATCATCAGGCGGCCGTCGGGTTTATTAAATTGTGGGGATTGCCGACGAATATTTATGCAAGCGTGCATAAAAAGGAGGAAGACCATGAAACTGTGGGGCGGGCGTTTCACCAAGACCACACACCAGTGGGTGGAAGCCTTTAATGCATCCATCGGATTTGACAAAGAATTGGCAGAAGAAGACATCGAAGGGAGCATGGCCCATGTGAAAATGCTGGGGGCATGCGGGATTATCACAGAGGAAGAAACAAACCGGATCCTGGAAGGTTTGGCAAACATCCGGCAAAAAGTCCGGGAAGGGAAAGCCGAATTCACCATCGAACATGAAGACATCCACATGAACATCGAGAAGATGCTGATCGACGAAATCGGGGAAGTCGGCGGGAAATTGCACACCGGGCGGAGCCGGAATGACCAGGTGGCCCTGGATATGCACCTTTACGTGCGCAAGGAGACGGTCGAACTGGCCGTCAAGATCCTGGAATTGCAGGAAGCTTTGCTCAAACAGGCCGAAAAACACGTGGACACCATATTGCCGGGATACACGCACTTGCAGCGCGCGCAACCCGTCCGGTTTGCCCATCATTTACTGGCTTATGTCTCGATGTTTGAACGGGATGTGGAACGGTTCATCGACAGCTTCAAACGCGTCAACTGCTGTCCACTGGGGGCCGGCGCCATTGCGGGGACGACATTTCCCGTCGACCGGCAAATGGTTGCGGAAGCGTTGGGATTTTCTTCGCTTTACGATAACAGCATGGATGCGGTGAGCGACCGCGATTATTTGGTGGAGTTTCTTTCTGTCTGTTCCCTGGTGATGGTTCATTTGTCCCGGCTGTCGGAAGAACTGATTCTGTGGTCGAGTGAAGAGTTTCAATATGTCATCCTGGATGATGCGTTTTGCACCGGAAGCAGCATGATGCCGCAGAAAAAAAATCCGGATATCCCCGAGTTGATCCGCGGGAAAACCGGCCGGGTGTTCGGTCACCTGATGGCTTTGTTGACCACGCTGAAAGCTTTACCCCTCACTTACAACAAAGACTTGCAGGAAGACAAAGAAGGGGTTTTTGACACGGTCCGCACATTAAAAGGTTCCCTTCGTTTGATGGCGGCCCTCATTGAAACAATGGAAGTCAACCACTTGAAAATGAAACGGCATGCCGGGCAAGGGTTTGCCAATGCAACAGATTTGGCTGATTATTTGGTGGGCAAAGGCATTCCTTTCCGCAAAGCGCATGAAATTGTCGGGAAGCTGGTGTTGTATGCCATTCACAAAGAAAAAACCTTGAACGACTGCACGTTGGAAGAGTTTCACCGTTTCTCCCCGGAAATCGGGGAAGATGTTTATTCCTGTTTGGAACTGGAAAATGTGGTGGATGCACGCAAAAGCGAGGGAGGAACCGCAAAAGAACAAGTATTGAAGACACTTTCAAACAAAATGGCCACACTTGAAAAACACCGGGAAACCATATCCAATATTTACTAGGAAGGAATTCTGTGGTAAGATAATACCCCAAATCACCATCATTTGGGGTTTTTTGTATTTTTGAATAAAAAATGATTTTGCAAAATATTAACCCGGGAAATTGGTGAATGGTGTTATAATATTGAAGTAGTTTTTGAAGGAAAGTAAGCCATTTCTTTATTTGATATTTTTCTTCAAATTTAGGATGATAATGGGATGAAGTGGCGGACTATTTTTGTTACCATCAGTAAGCAGGAGAAAAAATGGTGAGAGATAAACTATATTGAAAATCATGTTTCCTGGGGTGAGTTTCTGTGATTGAAATGCATGATGTGTGGAAGGTTTATCCAAATGGGGTTGAAGCTCTCCGCGGTGTGGACGTACGGATCGACCAGGGAGAATTCGTGTACGTGGTCGGACCGAGTGGAGCGGGGAAAAGTTCATTTATCAAGCTGATGTACAGAGAAGAAAAACCCACGCACGGCGTTGTTCTGATTAACGGAGTCAACGTCAAACGGGTACGCGATTGGAAAATCCCGCATGTTCGCCGCAAAATCGGTGTCGTGTTCCAGGATTTCAAATTGCTGCCGCATATGACGGCTTTTGAAAATGTTGCTTTTGCGATGGAAGCAATCGAGGCTCCCAAACGCAAAATCAAACCGAGAGTCACCGAAGTCTTGGAGCTGGTTGGTTTGGCGGACCGGATGCATGCCTTGCCGTCGCAACTTTCCGGAGGGGAGCAACAACGTGTGGCAATCGCTCGCGCAATTGTCAATAATCCAACTTTTGTGATAGCGGACGAGCCCACCGGAAACCTCGATCCGGAAAACTCTTGGGACATCATGTATCTGTTGGAAGAGATTAACCGGCGCGGAACCACCATCGTAATGGCGACACACAACAAAGAAATTGTAAACACACTCAGACAACGCGTTATTGCCATTGAACAAGGTGTGATTGTCCGGGACGAAATGGGAGGAGAATACGGCTATGAGGATTGAGACATTATCGCGACATTTTCGGGAAGCTTATCGTGGCGTGCGTCGCAATGCCTGGATGAGTTTTGCCGCGATCAGTGCTGTAGCCGTTACGCTGTTTATCTTCGGTATTTTCCTCATTTTTGCATTCAACGTCCGCTACATGGCGGTGGAGCTGGATAAACAGGTGGCGATTCGTGCAGCACTTGCCGAGCAGTTGACGGATGACCAGCAGCTCCAGGTATTGAAACAAATCGAATCGATGCCCGAAGTGAAAAGCGCGGAGCTGGTGCCGAAGGAAGAAGGGTTGCGTCAGCTGAAGGCCCAATGGGGAGAGGAAGGAACGGAAATCTTCCGCAGCTATGAAGGGGAAGGGAAAAACCCCTTGCCCGACGTCATTACGGTTGTACCCAAAGATCCGCATCAAATCAAAAGCCTGACCGACAAGGTGAAATCGGTGACCGGGATTGACGAAGCGGATGACGGTGAGTATGTGACCGAGCAATTGCTGACATTGTCCAGCTGGATTCGCAACATCATTTTGATTTTCGGATTGGGGCTGGCGACCCTTGCTGCTTTCTTGATTTCCAACACCATTAAGCTGACCATTATTGCCCGTCGGAAAGAGATTGAAATCCAACGGCTGGTGGGAGCCAGCAACTGGTTCATCCGGTGGCCGTTCTTTATTGAAGGGGCGTTTATCGGATGGGTTGGTGCCCTCGTTCCGACCATCCTGGTTCTGGTTCTCTATCAGGTGGCTTACACCATTTTGGGGGCCGGTGAAGCCCAGTCCATTCTGAAAATGATGCCGATCCTCTCACTGGGTACGTATGTGACCCTGTGCATTTTCGCTCTGGGAACTGCGATCGGGACACTGGGAAGCATTATTTCCGTGCGCCGTTTCTTGAAAGTGTAATGAGGAGGAATCTAGTTCGAGGAGGAGCAAAGTGATTAGGAAAGAATTTGCAGGGATATTTTCTTTTTTGCTGGTTTTTTCTTTGATCCCCGTCAAAGACAGCTTTGCGATCACAGATTCCTCTTCCATTGATGAGAAAAAAGAGGAAATCCGACAACGGGATCAAGAAATCATGCAACTGGAAAAAAAGAAAGAACTAGCACAAGAGGACATGAAACAGCTTTTGGGTCAGATTGAAGCGAAAAAGAAGGAACTCAACCGGTTGGACATGCGTGTTTATGCACTGGAAAACCAGATAAAGGAAAAACAGGAAGAGCGCAAAAACGTTGAGAGGGAATTGGATCTTTTGCGTCAAACTTACAAGCATCGCATGCAGGATATTTATTTAAAAGGGAACAATTTTTACTTTGAGCTTTTGTTGCAATCCAACTCCATCGGGGATTTCCTGAAACGGTACGATTATATCAGCATTTTGGCCCGGGCCGATCAGCGCGTGATCCAAAAATATACCGGCAAACAAAAAGAATTGGCCGGAGTTGAGCAGGAATTACGGGAGGATTTGGCTAACTTACAAACAGCGCAAAAAGAAGCCCAGGGCGTCTTTGCTCAACTCCAAAAAAAATACCGGCAACATGAAGGAAAGTTGGCGGCGCTGGAGACGAACCTGGCGGAATTGGAGGACCAAAACATTCAGGCCCGGAAAGAATTGCGCAACCGGGTGGCCAAACTGGAAGAAGAAGCCCGCAAAAAAGAGCAACAAAACCATCCGGATGGCAATGTCCCGTCAAGCGACGGCTTTCTGTGGCCGGTAAACGGGACGGTGACTTCCCCGTTCGGCATGCGATATCACCCGGTTCACCGGGAATACCGGATGCATGAAGGGATGGATATCGCGGCGAAAATGGGGACTCCGATCCGCGCCGCGTCGTCCGGTGAAGTGATTGAAGCCCGTCCTTCAAAAGGATACGGTTATGTCATTGTCATTTACCATGGGAACGGACTTTCCACGCTTTATGCCCACATGTATGCCCAAACGGTAAAAGTGGAAGTCGGCCAAAAGGTATCGGCGGGAGATGTCATCGCAGCTGTGGGAAGCAATGGATTTTCAACCGGACCTCACTTGCATTTTGAAGTACATAAAGGAAGTACACCTGTCGATCCCGCCTCTTATTTGCCTCCGGAACAGGGCAAGTAAGTTGAATTGAAACGGGAGGAGTACGACCAAAGTGGTTCGAAAATGGTTTGTCACTACAATGATGCTTGTTCAGGCGATCTTATTCAGCCTCGCAAGCCCGCTTTCGGTCAAAGCAAACAGTGAACACCAGAAGAACCCGGCATGGACCGGACTGGAAGAAGCCAGAAAACAGGTCATGGCCAGGGAGCGGCAAGTTGCGGCATTAAACGAAGAAATCGCGCAAAAGAAAATGAACCTGGTGGAGAAACAAAAAAAGTTGAGCATGCTGGAAGCGCGGTTTGAGGCGGTGCTGGTACATATATATAAAAGAAGTCACAAAAATCAATATCTCTATTATTTGTTGAGCGCTGATTCCGTTTCGGAGTTTTTGATGCGCCTGGATATTCTCTCCATGTTCGTGGAAAACGAAAGTGCCGTGATCAAGCAGTATTTGAAAGAGAAAAAATCCTTGGAAAATGAAGTGGCCATGATCGAGAAAAGCAAAAAAGAAAAAGAGGCTTTGCTGAAAGAAGCCCGGCAACATTTGACACGTTATACAGCGTTGTATCAGCAACAAAGCCGGACACTCGATCCGGTACGGGAGCCGGAGCCCGAAACAATGCAACCCGTTCGTCAGGAGGATAAAAACAGGCAGGTTCGCAATTCCCGTCCGCCGGCGAATTCTTCACCGGACCGGCAGGAGAATGATGCTCTGGCCTGGCCGCAACCGGGCGGAAAAGTCTCTTCTGAATTCGGGGAACGAAACGGAAATCACGAAGGAATCGACATCAAAAATTCGATGGGCTCACCGATTGTGGCGGCAGCTTCAGGCATCGTTGTATTGACAAAATCGGACCCGGACGGATACGGCTACTATGTTGTGATTGATCATGGGAACGGATTGAAGACCCTTTATGCCCATATGTATCCAAGCACAGTGCAAGTCGAGGTCGGGGATCGCGTGGAAAAAGGGCAACAAATCGCATCGGTCGGGAATTATCCCCAGTTGGTGCCCTACCTGCATTTTGAAATACATGAAAACGGGAAGCCGGTGGATCCCTTGCAATATTACTAGGAAAAATCATGGACAAAGTCGATCTAATCCTGTTGATTAGATCGACTTCCCATTTTCATTGGCCCCATCCGATAAATTGGATAAAAAGGACAAAATCGTCAAAATTTCTAAGTATGTTTCCATATAAAATAGAATTAAACCATATTGATATGTTTTGAGTGATATAAAAAAGAACAGAGAACAGGAAGGCGATGGGGAACTAGGAGAAAGACTGGGAGGCGCTTATATCAATGAGTAAGAAATGGTTAACCATGGCTTTGATTGCTTCACTGACGGCAATGATGACTCCTCCACAAACGGTGTCAGCCGAGTCGCTCCGGGAAAAAATCGACAGCGTCCGTGAGGACAAACAAGGGATCCTGGAGCAACAGCAAAGTTTGAAACAAAAGATGGAAGAGTTTAAAAGCAAGATGGACGAAGCGGATCAAAAGATTGAGTCCATCCAGAAGGAAATCGAGCCCATTGAGCAAAAGCGGCAGGAAGCGGAAAAAGATTTGCAAGAGATCCGGAAAGACTTCGACGGGCGCATCAGCCGGATGTATTTGCACGGAGAAAATAACTATTTGGTCCAATTGCTGTCTGCGGAGGATTTCAATGAGTTTTTGAACCGCTTTGAAGTTATCCGCCTTCTCGTCAAAGGAGATTATAAAATCGTGGCTGAATACCAAAAAGCGGTCGATGAACGCCAGAAAGCCATTGACGAAAAACAGGTGAAAATCGAGGAACAACAAAAGCTGATTGATCAAATTAACAAAGAATATCAAAAGTTGATGAAAGAACTTGAAGCGTCCGATGCCAGCTTGGAGAAGCTGGAGAGCATTCTGGAGGAACATAAAGAAGAATTGATTCAAATCAACCTGGCGGAATGGCGTTCAGGTAAGCTTCGTTTTGCATACACCGGTCCGCTTATCAAACCGACCACTGTCACCAAGACTTCTAATTACGGATACCGTGTGCATCCCATCTTTGGAACGAAAAAACTGCACGCAGGAGTGGATTATGGCGGGCCGATCGGAACTCCGATCAAGGCTGCTGCTGACGGTGTCGTGGTATCCAGCCGTGCGTCTTCCGGATATGGTTGGTTGATCACCATTTATCACGGACATTATAAAGGCATGCCTTTCTTTACCCGGTATGCTCACAGTTACCCCAGCCAGGTCAAAGTGCAACCCGGGGAAGAAGTCAAAGCCGGGCAGGTCATTTCAGCGATTGGAAATAACGGAAACTCCACAGGACCGCACTTGCACTTTGAAGTACGGATCGGAGAAGGGGCCCAACCGCCATCTTATGACCCGGAACGGTATATGAGGTAAAAATGTGATATAGTTAAAATAATATCCCGGACGACTATTTTGTCCGGGGTTGTCATACATTAAAGAGTATAAAGGGCTGATCCGGATCGCCTGCAAGGGGATCCAAAGGTGGGTGTTTACTGATAATGAATTTTAAAGGCAGGACCGTCGCGATCATTACGGTTGTGACCATGATTTTCAGCAGTTTGCTGACTGTGCTGGTTGTGGGTGACGGGGGGTTGATTGATCAACTGGAATCCGGAACCCTGTTTTCTTTTGACCGGTCTCAATCATTTGAAACACACGAGGAGAAATTAAAGCAAGCATATCAAACGATTACTTCTTCTTATTTACATAAAGTAAATGAAGAACAATTGATTGACGGCGCCATCAAAGGAATGATCGAATCCCTGGGGGATCCTTATTCCGCCTATATGAGTCCGAAAGAAGCCGCGCAATTTGAGGAAGATTTGCAGTCTTCCTTTACGGGAATCGGCGCCGAAGTGACATTGACCAACGGCCAAGTGACCATTATTGCGCCAATCAAGGATTCGCCTGCGGAAAAAGCCGGATTGCGTGCCGGCGACCAGGTGTTAAAAGTCAACGGGCAAAGCCTGGAAGGAATGGACCTTCAGGAGGCAGTCAGCAAAATCCGCGGTCCGAAGGGGACCAAAGCCCAATTGCTCATTTCCCGTCCTGGCGTCAGTGAACCGCTGAACATTACGGTGGTGCGTGATGAAATTTCGCTTCAAACCGTAGAAGCAACGATGTTGCCTGACAAAATCGGACGGATCACTTTGACGCAGTTTTCGGAAAATACAGCTGAAGATTTTGCCAAAGAGCTGAAAAAACTGGAGGAGCAGGGGATCAACGGGCTGATCATTGACGTGCGCGGGAACCCGGGCGGCCTTTTGCAGTCTGTATTGGAAATTTGTGACCAATTGGTGCCCGGTAAAAAACGTGTCTTGATGACGGAGGATAAGTCGGGAAACCGCACGGAATACCATTCCAAACTGGAAACCAAAAAACCTTATCCCATCACGGTTTTGATTGACAAAGGGAGTGCGAGTGCGTCTGAAATCCTCGCGGCCGCTTTAAAAGAATCCGGTGGATATCCGTTGGTCGGGGAAACCACTTTCGGCAAAGGAACGGTTCAGACCACCAAGTCCTTTGATGACGGCAGCAACTTGAAACTGACCATTGCCAAATGGTTGACGCCGGAAGGCAACTGGATTGATCAGCATGGCGGAACCAAAGGCATCAAACCGGATGTTCCCGTGAAGAAACCCGCGTATGCCAATGTGCTTCCTCCCCAGCCGGATGCGCCGCTGAAAAAAGATGATAATTCAACCGAAGTCAAAAATATGCAGTTGATTTTGGATGCGCTGGGTTACCATCCGGGTCGCACAGACGGATACTTTGACGGTTCGACCGAACAGGCTGTCAAGTCCTTCCAAAAGAAAGAAGGAATTCCGGAGACGGGGCAACTTGATGAGGTCTCCTCCGAGAAATTGCGCCAAGCATTTATCAACTTTTTGCGCGACCCGAAAAATGATGTGACATTGCAGGTCGCAGTGGAGCTCTTGAAGAAAAAATAAAGGATTTGTCCGGGAAATATAGAAAATACCCCAATAATTTCCATTGGGGTATTTTTTTATGATATGGAGGAAGGCAAATTGTGGTCCGTTTGGGAAGATCCGCTTTCTTTTTTGACCAAGTGGTTTTCAATTTTCATTCATCCGGCCTTTTGGCTGGGAACAGGGATGATCATGGTATATGTTTGGGTACGCAGGCGGTATGAAATCAAAAAGTTTCACAGTGTGTTGGAACCCAAGTTGGCTTTGTTGCTTCGGACAATTTTTTGGTCGTCGGTGGCCGGTTTGGCCGGTTCCCTGTGTTTGTCCGGGATCCGGTGGGAGATTCAACCCGGGGACTGGCTCATGGTTTGGAGCCTGACGCTCCTTTTTTCCGCCTTTGGCCTGCGCTTTGCTTGTCTTGCTTATTCTGCCGGCATGTTGTGCCTGGTTCACTATGGGGTGACGGAGACCACGTGGCTGGGCTCTTTCCCGGTTCCCGAAATGGTGTATGCTTTTCCTGCCCGGGACTGGTTATGGCTGATTGCCTCCAGTCACTGGTTGGAATGGGTTTTGATACGCTTGGATGGGGAGAACGGAGCTTATCCGGTTCAAGTCAATCAGGTGAGTGGATTCATGCTGAAAAAAGGCTGGCCGGTTCCTTTGCTGTTGAGCGGTCCAAATGGTTGGATTCCGCTTCCGGTTTTTTTTAGTTTTGCGCGGATGAATCTGTCGGGAATGTTAAAAAAACAAAAAAGGCAGACCTCCACCTTTATTTTGTTGTATGCCGTGATTTTAAGTTTGGGGCTGGCCTTTTCAGAAGGACGGGAGTCAGGGGAGTGGATCATGGCGGTCTTGGCGGTACTCGGGCATGAAGGGATTTATCTCGGAACCAAGTGGATGGAAAAACGTTCGACGCCGTATTTTGTTTCCAACCATCAAGGGGTGAAGGTTCTGGCGGTGATTCCGGATTCTCCGGCAGAAGCGATGGGACTAAGAACCGGCGATGTGATCCAGCGCTGTAACGGCCGGCCCGTCCGGAGCATGGAAGAGCTGACCCGGGTGGCGGAAACGGCGACCCATTGCAAGCTGGCGGTGTTGGATGAACACCAAAACCTGCACATCACCCAGAAAACATTGTTTGAGGATGACCCGGCTGATCTGGGAGTGATTCCGGCCCTTCCGGCGGACGAAAAAACCCGCATCCGGTCCACGTCCTGACTTTCCCGGTACCTCCGGGATTCAGGCACAAACCGGGAACATATCAAAAGCCTTTCCAGACCGGAAAGGCTTTTTTTGGATTCGGAACGAATGTTCTTATCAGGCATGTCCGTATGTTATAATACTTTCATGTGGAAATGAGGTGAGTCGGATGGCAAAACAATTCCAACTGGTGTCAAATTTTGAACCGCGTGGGGATCAACCGCAGGCGATTGAGAAACTGGTCCGCCAAATTCAGGCGGGAAACAAGTACCAAACCCTTTTGGGAGCCACGGGGACAGGGAAAACTTTTACCATGGCTCAAACGATCGCCCGCGTCAACAAACCCACGCTGGTAATTGCGCACAACAAGACATTGGCGGCGCAGTTGTGCGGGGAGTTGAAGGAATTTTTCCCCCATAATGCCGTCGAATATTTTGTCAGTTATTATGATTATTATCAACCTGAAGCTTATATTCCGGCAACGGATACTTATATAGAAAAAGATGCATCCATCAACGATGAAATTGACAAATTACGCCACTCGGCAACCAGCGCTCTGTTTGAGCGGGAAGATGTGATTATCGTCTCAAGTGTTTCTTGTATTTACGGCTTGGGTTCACCGACAGAATACCGGGATCTGGTCCTTTCCTTGCGAGTGGGAATGGAAAGGGACCGGAACGAAGTGTTGCGAAAGTTGGTCGATATTCAATATGAACGAAACGATATCAATTTTGTGCGCGGAACATTCCGGGTGCGGGGCGATGTGGTGGAGATTTTCCCTGCTTCCCGGAGTGAACAAGCGGTCCGGGTGGAATTTTTCGGGGATGAGATTGACCGGATTCGCGAAATTGATGTCGTGACGGGAGAAATTATCGGGGAAAGGGAACATGTTGCCATTTTTCCGGCTTCTCACTATGTCACCCGTTCCGATGTGATGGAAAGGGCTTTGAAAGGGATTGAACAGGAGCTGGAAGAACGCCTCAAGGAACTGAGGGGGCAAGGAAAACTGCTGGAAGCGCAACGTTTGGAGCAGAGGACACGATATGACTTGGAAATGATGAGGGAAGTCGGATTTTGTTCCGGGATCGAGAACTATTCCCGCCACTTGGTCGGCAAAAAGCCGGGGGAACCGCCTTACACGTTGTTGGACTTTTTCCCGAAAGACTTTTTGATCATTGTGGATGAATCCCATGTCACCATTCCGCAAATTCACGGGATGTACAACGGGGATCAGGCGCGAAAAGAGATGTTGGTGGAACACGGTTTCCGGCTCCCGTCGGCCAAAGACAACCGGCCGCTGAAGTTCAGTGAGTTTGAAGAGAAAATCAATCAAATCTTGTTTGTTTCCGCGACACCGGGGCCGTATGAATTGGAAAAATCGCCGGAAGTGGTGGAACAGATCATCCGCCCGACCGGGTTGTTGGATCCGAAAATCCACATCCATCCGATCAAGGGGCAAATTGACCATCTGATCGGGATGATTCATGACCGCATCGAACGGGATGAGCGTGTGCTGGTGACGACCCTGACGAAAAAAATGGCGGAGGATTTGACGGATTACCTGAAAGAAATGGGGATCAAAGTCCGCTATTTGCATTCGGATATCAAAACCATTGAACGGATGAAAATCTTACGTGATCTGCGCTTGGGTGAATTTGATGTGTTGATTGGGATTAACCTGTTAAGGGAAGGATTGGATTTACCGGAAGTTTCCTTGGTGGCGATTTTGGATGCCGACAAGGAAGGCTTTTTGCGTTCGGAGCGTTCTTTGATCCAAACCATCGGCCGGGCTGCGCGAAATGCCCGCGGCGAAGTGGTGATGTATGCGGATAAGATCACCGACTCCATGAAAAAAGCGATTGATGAAACGGAGCGTCGTCGGCAAATTCAAGCGGCCTACAATAAAAAACACGGAATTGTCCCCCAAACGATTAAAAAAGATGTGCGTGAAGTGATTGAAGCGACCAAAGTGGCGGAACAAACCGCTGAATATGTGACAGGGAAACAAACGAAGAAAATGAGCAAGTCTGAACGGAACAAGTTGATCCGCGACTTGGAAAAAGAAATGAAACAAGCCGCCAAAGAGTTGAATTTTGAACGTGCTGCCGAATTGCGAGATTTGATTATCGAATTGAAAGCGGAGGTTTAAGACATGTCGCAAGAAAAGATTGTCGTTCGCGGTGCACGGGTGCATAATCTGAAAAACATTGATGTGACGATTCCGCGTGATCAGTTTGTCGTCATCACGGGGTTGAGCGGTTCCGGAAAGTCCTCACTTGCGTTTGACACCATTTATGCCGAAGGGCAACGTCGTTATGTCGAATCGCTTTCGGCTTATGCCCGCCAGTTTTTGGGGCAAATGGACAAGCCGGATGTCGATGGAATTGACGGGTTGTCCCCGGCGATCTCCATCGACCAGAAAACGACGAGCCGCAATCCCCGTTCCACGGTCGGGACCGTGACCGAAATTTATGATTACCTGCGCTTGCTTTATGCGCGGGTGGGACATGCGTATTGTCCGGTGCATGGAATCGAGATTCAATCGCAAACCGTTCAGCAAATGGTGGATCGGATCATGGAATTGCCGGAGCGTTCCCGGATACAGATTTTGGCACCGGTCGTCAAAGGGCGAAAAGGGGAGCATATCAAGCTTTTAAAAGACATCAGCCGCCAAGGGTATGTGCGTGTCCGAATTGACGGGGAACTCCGGGATTTGTCTGAAGAGATCAAACTGGAGAAAAACAAAAAGCATACCATCGAAGTGGTGGTGGACCGGATCATTGTCAAACAGGGCGTGAACACCCGGCTAACGGATTCTGTCGAGACCGCTCTGGCGATCAGTGATGGTGAGGTGCTGGTGGATGTGATCGGCGGAGAAGAACTGTTATTCAGCTCCAAGCTGGCTTGTCCGGAATGCGGGTTCAGCATCGAGGAATTGTCTCCGCGCATGTTCTCTTTTAACAGCCCGTACGGCGCGTGTCCGGCTTGTGACGGACTGGGAAACCGGTTGGTGATCGATCCGCAGCTGGTGATTCCCGATCCGTCCCTTTCCCTGAACGAAGGAGCAATCGAGCCTTGGTCTTCTTCCAACGGCAATCATTATTACGAACAACTGTTGAAAGCCGCTTGCGACCATTTCCAAATCGACATGGATAAGCCGTTTCAGGATTTGAGCCAAAAGGAAAAGGAAATTCTCCTTTACGGTTCCGACGAACGGTTTCCTTTCAGATATGTGAGAAACAGCGGTTTTGAACGGGAAGCCATGGCCCGGTTTGACGGGGTGGTGGGACATTTGAACCGCCGTTACAAAGAAACCGGTTCCGACATGGTGCGTGAGTATTTGGAAACCTATATGACAACCAAGTCTTGCCCTTCTTGCAAGGGGGCCCGCCTGAGAAAGGAGATTCTTCATATCTACGTCGGCGGAAAAAACATCGATGAGGTCACCCGTCTCTCGATCAAAGAGGCGCTGGAATTTTTCCAAAACCTGTCTTTGTCGGACAAGGAAAACCAAATCGCTTATCAAGTGTTAAAAGAAATTAAAAGCCGGCTCGGTTTTTTGGTCAATGTGGGACTCGGTTATCTGAGTTTGTCCCGTGCGGCCGGGACATTGTCGGGGGGAGAAGCGCAACGGATTCGCCTGGCGACCCAGATCGGGTCCAAATTGATGGGGGTTTTGTATATTCTGGATGAGCCGAGCATCGGGCTCCATCAGAGAGACAACAATCGTTTGATTGCCACCCTCAAAGAGATGAGGGATTTGGGGAATACCTTGATTGTGGTGGAACATGACGAAGATACGATGTTGGCGTGCGATTATATCATCGACATTGGTCCCGGTGCCGGGGCCCACGGGGGGAAAGTGGTTGCTGCCGGCACGCCGCAGGAATTGATGAAAAATGAGAAATCGTTGACAGGGGAATACTTGAGCGGCCGCCGTTTCATTCCCGTGCCGCAGAAGCGGAGAGAGCCGAACGGCAAATGGATCAAAGTGTCGGGAGCGCGGGAAAATAACCTGAAAAACATCGATGTTGCCTTTCCTCTCGGCGTTTTCACCTGTGTGACGGGTGTTTCCGGTTCGGGAAAAAGTACACTGGTCAATGAAATTTTGTTGAAAGGGTTGGCGCGCCGTCTGGGCAAAGCCAAAACGGTGCCCGGCAAGCACAAAAAAATTGAAGGCGCCGAACATTTGAATAAAATCATTAACATCGATCAATCTCCGATCGGGAGAACGCCGCGTTCCAATCCCGCAACGTACACCGGGGTGTTTGATGATATCCGCGAAGTGTTTGCATCCACGCCGGAAGCCAAGGTGAGAGGGTACAAGAAAGGGCGTTTCAGTTTCAACGTCAAAGGCGGACGGTGCGAAGCCTGCCGCGGGGACGGAATCATTAAGATTGAAATGCACTTCCTGCCGGATGTCTACGTACCGTGTGAGCAATGCAAAGGGAAACGGTATAACCGGGAAACCTTGGAAGTGAAATATAAAGGAAAAAGCATTTCAGACGTCTTGGAAATGACGGTGGAGGAATCCTTGGACTTCTTTAAAAACATTCCCCGGATTCAACGGAAATTGCAAACCCTTTATGATGTGGGGCTGGGATATATCAAACTGGGACAGCCGGCCACGCAATTGTCCGGCGGGGAAGCCCAACGGGTGAAACTGGCTTCGGAGTTGTATAAACGGAGTCAAGGGCGGACGTTATATGTGCTGGATGAACCCACCACCGGTCTTCACATCGATGATATCGCCCGGTTGCTCAAAGTGTTGGAGCGGCTGGTGGAAAACGGGGATACGGTGGTCGTCATTGAGCATAATCTGGATGTGATTAAAACGGCCGACTATCTGATTGACCTGGGGCCGGAAGGCGGAAGCGGCGGGGGAACGGTCGTCGCCAAAGGAACACCGGAAGAAGTCGCCAAGAGCAAAGGATCTTATACCGGACAATTCTTGGCGCCGGTTTTGGAAAGAGACAAAAAACGCATGGAAAATCTGCTGGCAAAACGGGAAGAAACCGCAACCCCGAAGTAAGGAATCAATAATTGCAAGGAATTGCGGACAAACTGAATAATGCAAGACGTTCATCCACCACCTTACGACAAAGGAGTGATTCGAATGGCAAGAAGAAACAGGCTTGTCGTTCCGGGTGCCAGAGAATCATTGGAGCAGATGAAGAACGAAATCGCTCAAGAATTCGGAGTCGAGTTGGGGGCTGACACCACAGCCCGTGCCAATGGGGCAGTAGGTGGAGAGATGACAAAACGTCTTGTGGCGCTGGGCTCCCAAGTCATGGAGCAACAGCGAAAAGGAAAAGCAGGGGAATGATTTCCCCTGCTTTTTTATGTCAACACCATCCCAAATCGCAATCGCTCACATACGAGTCAGGCGAAGGTTGGGATGGTGGGATGAGTGAAGAATGGATGTCTCCGTTTTTGAACTGATAGCCCTCTTCCAAATGAGGAAGCTTTTCGTCCAACGGAATATGGCCGATGGTTTTTCCATGATGATATAAGACCACTTTGCCATTTTTAATTTTTCCAACAACCTCGGATGTGATTTTTTGATGGCGATCCATTTCGTCCATCCCCTCCTTGCTGAAAAACCCAAAGATAAGTATACCCGTGGCATGACCCCTGAATGCAGGAAAGGGCTGATTCATTGTATTCTTACAATAGCACGGCCATATATTAAAGTCAATATCAATTTATAATAATTATAAAATGAGATTAATTATTAGTCAAATACGGGGATCAAAAATGCGTTTGGTTTCATGATTTTATTCATCGTGAATACAGTGTATTAAAGATGGGAAAGAAATCATGATACAATAAAAGAGAAGATCGGTTTGAAAAGAGGAGGAGAGAGATGTATTCATATGTCGTGGATGTGAAAGGGGCTACGACGGAGCAGGTGCTAAAACGTTTGGAGGAAAAAATCGCCGAGCATAAATTCCGATTATTGTGGAAGTATGATATTTCCACCAAATTGTTTGAACAAGGAATCCGGTTCAATCAGCTTTATTACATTCTTGAATTGTCCCACGCCGATTTGACCAAACAGCTGTTAACCGAACATCCCGACTGTGGATTTTTGCTTCCGGCCAAATGCATGGTTTACTGGGATCAAGAAAAAAATACCGTACGAGTCGGTGTTCTCCGCCCGAGCGAATTGGCCAAAGAAGTGGAAAGTGAACGGGTGAAAAGGATTGCCGGGCAACTGGAGAAAAGACTGGTCGAAATGGTGAACCAATGCACGGGAGAAGAAATGGCATCTTGAGGCTTGTGTGATGCGGGAAGCGGGACGCCGGCTTTTCCGGACAGCCCTGGTCCGATTTTAAAAAAGACAGCCATGGCGGTGGAGGGGATTCCGTAAAGTTCTGCTCCTTCATCCGGGACAGAGGGAGATTCAAGAAAAGGGTTGATTGTTCACAAAGCATTTTATATCTTTGTACAATCGGGTATGAATGGAATAAGGAGGGGAATGTTTATGAGAATCCTGTTAAAAATCATCGTGGGCGCCATTGCTGTCTTTCTTGCTTCCCAATTGGTCACGGGAATTGAAGTGGAAAGCTGGAAAGCCGCGCTTTTCGCGTCGATTGCACTGAGTATCATCAATCTGATTGTCCGGCCGGTCATCAAGGTGTTGACTTTGCCCATCACTATTTTGACATTGGGCTTGTTTTCATTTGTGATTAATACGTTCATGTTTTGGATGGCCAGCTTCTTTGTGGACGGGTTTGAAGTGGAAGGATTTGTCGCCGCATTTTTGGGGGCGTTGATCATGACCGTGGCCAACTGGATTTTGGGTTGGTTTACGGATTAACCGGCAACATAAAAAGGCTTGTGTTTTGCACAAGCCTTTTTATGAATGATGTTTGTAAAATTGGTATTGTCCGAAAAGCAGTTTGCAAACATGGATAAACATTTCTTTTCGTTTTACCTGGTTGTTGGTGAAAATGCCGACGGCTCCTTGATCACGGCGAACCCCTTTTTGTTTGGAATATTCTTCCATGATCCATCCCAATTCCTTTCCCTCATTCAGCGGAGCCCTGAATGAATCCGGAAGCGGAATGCGGGCTCCTCCGGCCAGCCGCAAGCGGTTGTTTTCATCCACAAGGGCTCCCCAGTTGCATAAAAACAAACCATTGGGCGTTTCGGTTACTCCGCCTTCCAAGCCGATTCCAATGGCTGCGTCCAAGGCTTTTTTGGCGCGGCGGGCACGGTGTATGGCCCCTTCGATGGTTTCCTCATCGGAAAAAGGCTGGTCTGAAACCCCGGAAGGAACGGATGCGGATAAAACCGTTCCGGTCCGGTTAAATTCCTGCCACGCTTCTTCAACGGCCCCGACTTTAGCGGGATTGGTCGATCCGACTGCGATGATCATCTTCGTTTTCACCTTCTTGAATTTGAATCAATTCCGCCCGGATGATGTACCGATCCGGGGCATCTCCCACGAAATCAAACGGATAACAAGTTGACAGGGTCAGAACCGGATGGGAAATGGGAACGATCACGGTCCGGTCATCGGCGTGGGTGATCCAGGATTTGCGGATTTGATAAGTGAAAAGATGGTTCCCATATTTTATGTATAACCGGTCTCCTATTTTCAGTTTGCCCAAATCCCGAAAAACGGTGTCCCGGTGGCCGGACAGGACGACGTGCCCGGTGTCCCCGGGATAAACCGTGCCATGTCCCTGATACAATCCGACCCCTTTTTTTAAGGAATCCGGGTCTGTTCCTTTGACGATCGGGAGAATCCGTCCCAGTTTCGGAATCACCAGTTCGCCCAGTTTTTCACCTTGGCGGACGGGAGGGGGCGGGACGGGGATTCCCTGTTTCAAAGAGGGCATCGTGGTTTGGACATGCCAATCGGGGGCAACGGATGCCGCCAGTTGTTCATTTTGTTCCACGACCGATGTTTCTTTCTGCCAATGATACATATTGTAACAAAAGAAAATACCGCCTGCCAGAATCAGGAGCCAGGCCACTGTGCGCATCACGCGTTTCCTCCTCGCCGGCTTCCATTTCCGTGTTTATGGTTTTTATTCGACAAGAAGACAAATATTCCCTGTATCACGCCGGGGAGAGAAAATCTCTCCTTGTGTTTTGACAAAGAAACAGAAAAAAAGGTATTTTAGGATATGAAACAAGTCAAGCCGCAAGAGGAATGGCATGCGTGAGCATAAAAACTGTCCGCCGTCAAAGCGGCAATCAAAGACCGGTTGGATGTTAGGAGATACGGACGATGAGTAAAAAGGTTACATTGGAAAAGCTGATTCAAGAGTTTCGCCTGGAAGTGATTTATGGTTGGGATCAATTGGACCGTGCCGTGACCGTCGCGGATTTGTACCGGCCGGGATTGGAGTTGGCAGGTTTTTTCACTTATCATCCGGTCGAACGTTTGCAGTTGCTTGGCAAAACAGAATTGTCCTTTATCGAGGGATTGACCAGGCAAAAAAGAGAGGAACGTTTGGAGCGGTTGTGCCATTCGGAAATCCCTTGTTTTATCGTGACGCGGCAGTTGGAAGTGCCGGTCGAATTGATCCAGGCTTCCAAGAAGAAAAAGGTGCCGATTTTGCGCACTTCACTGGCCACCACCAAATTTGCCAGCAAATTGACGAATTACCTGGAAAAATACTTGGCCCCGGCCACCACGATGCACGGGGTGTTGGTGGATGTGTATGGAATCGGTGTGTTGATTACGGGTTCAAGCGGAATCGGCAAAAGTGAAACGGCATTGGAACTGGTGAAGCGCGGCCATCGGTTGGTTGCCGATGATGCGGTGGAAATCACCCAGTCCGAAGAGGGGACACTGGTCGGACATGCCCCGGAATTGATCCGTTACCTCCTGGAGATCCGGGGACTCGGGATCATTAATGTCATGACCCTGTTTGGAGCCGGAGCCGTGCGCGATAAAAAGAAAATTTCGCTGGCCATTCACTTGGAAGCATGGAAAGAAGAACGCCAATATGACCGATTGGGCTTGGATGAAGAGAAAATCCGCATTATCGACACAGAAATTCCCAAGTTGACCATTCCGGTGCGCCCGGGGAGAAACCTGGCGGTGATCATTGAAGTGGCGGCCATGAACTACCGGTTGAAGCAAATGGGTTATCATGCCGCGCAACAATTTGTCCAGCAATTGGGTTCGGCGATTGATGACAGTGAGGAATTTGATTGATCGGGTTGAATCCGGGAGGAGGAGAAGAAAAATTTGATGAAAAATATAAATGCATGGATGAAAGAGGGTTTTTCCTTTTTACAATGGGTGGTCTTCTTGTTGGCCAATGCGCTTTCGCTTCCCGTTGTCATCGGTCAGCTTTACCATCTCTCTGCTGCAGAAGTTGCCGGATTGATGCAGCGGACTTTTTTTGTGATCGGATTGACTTCTTTTTTGCAGGGATGGTTGGGACACCGTTATCCTTTGGCAGACGGCCCGGCGGGAATCTGGCTCGGCATGTTCACGGTGATGGGAACCATGGCCGGGGCCGGTGAAGCCGGTCTTTCGGAGACCTTACGCGTGTTGGAAGGGGCGATGATCATGGCCGGGGTCATCATCATCGTGATTTCCGCCTTCCGCTTGCTTCCGAAAATCCTGTTTTTATTCACCCCGTTGGTGACCGGTTCCTTTTTAATGCTGCTGTCGCTCCAATTAAGCGGTGTGTTCTTTCAGGGAATGTTCGGGATCGGGCAAGGCCGTGACGCGTTGGAGGGCAAATTGTTGCTCGTGTCGGTGACGGTTTTTGTCTTGGTGTGGGTTCTTTCCGTTTGGGGAAAAGGCTGGATGAAAAATTACGCGGTCTTAATCGGCATTGCGGCAGGTTGGGCCGGTTTCGCAGGACTGGGTTATGATGCGGCGGCGCCGGTTTCTTTTTCTTCTTTTGTCACCCTTCCGTCCGTCTTTGCCTGGGGAACACCGGTTTTTGATCCGAACATGATTTTAACCGTATTGGTGATTGTGTTGTTGCTTTTGTCCAATTTGATTGCAAGTGTGTCCGCCATGGAACAAGTGTTGTCCGGGAAGAACCGTTTGGAATCCGGGTTGTTGTCCCGTTCCGGAACGGTCAATGGGGTGGCGACGCTTGCTTCTTCCCTTTTTTCGACGGTCGGGATGGTTCCTTTGACGGTTTCCGCCGGATTTGTCAGCATGACCGGCGAGAAGAGAAGACGTCCTTACCTGGCAGCCTGTCTCGGGGTTATCGCCATTTCCTGCATTCCGCCCGTTATCTCGTTTTTTGCACAATTGCCGGGTCCAGTGGCTTATGCGGTCTTGTTGGCTTCGTTCGGGCAAATGTTCGGCATCGGTTTGAAAGGCGTGTTGAAAGAAGCGCTTGATTCGCGGAGATTTCAGATTTTGGGCATCACCATGTCGGCCGGGGTGGGAATGATGTTTCTTCCTTCCGAAGTGTTCCAAAACTTTCCCCCGGTGATTCAGTCCCTGATGAGCAACGGATTGCTGGTGGGGATGCTGATCTGTCTGGTGCTGGAACAATGTTGGAGGCCGCGTGGGGAGGAATCATTCAAAAAGGTGTCAAACCACGCATAAAGGCTGCTTCTTCGGTCAGGAGCAGCCGGTGGTGATCTATTACTCAAGCGTGATTTCGCGATCGGCATGACAAGTTTTCGGCTTGCGCCAATGAGGAAGGTACACAAACTGGATGGGATCATTGGACAAACATCCGGGAGTGGAGCAAAATCCGCGATCTCCCATGATATACACACTTTGGCTGTTTCCGCATTCCATACAATCATAACGTTCTGCTTCTTCTCGGTGTAAATCGAACGCCAACAAAATAAATCCCTCCAATGATTTGTGTATACTATTTTAATGAATCAGACTTTTTATGTCCATAATAAATAATTCGATAAAAAATTGAAAAATACTGCATGGAAAGTCCGCCGGAATTTTCATGACGTTGCTTTGGACAGGCCATCCTGCTTCGGATGGAAACCGCTTGATCCGGCCGGGATTTCCCTTGCAAAAATTTTTAGGTTACAATGAAGACCAAATTTGTCCAAAATGGAAGGATGGATCCGTTGAGATTCCTGCTTGGGAAAGAAGGGGGATGAAGGGAATGACGTTTATGGTGATTGATCCCGTGGCCTTTTCCATCGGCCCGGTCCAAGTGCATTGGTACGGGATCATCATGGCGACGGCAGCCATGTTGGGTTTGTGGTTGGCGACAATGGAAGCAAAGCGCCAAGGGCTGGATCCGGATATTTTGTTGGACATGATGATCTGGGTGCTGCCTTCAGCGATCGTGGGCGCCCGGCTTTATTATGTGCTTTTTGAGTGGGAGTATTATGCCATGCATCCGGGAGACATCATTGCCGTTTGGAAAGGCGGACTGGCGATTCACGGCGGATTGATCGGCGCTTTTACAGCGGGATACATATTTGTGCGCAAGCATGGATTGTCATTTTTGCAAATGGCGGATATTGTGGCTCCGAGTATCATATTGGGCCAGGCGATCGGGCGTTGGGGAAATTTCATCAATCAGGAAGCCCATGGCGGGGAAGTGTCACGGGCTTTTTTGGAAAGCTTGCATTTGCCCCGATGGTTGATTGAGCAGATGAATATTTACGGTGTGTATTATCATCCGACGTTTCTGTATGAATCGGTCTGGAATTTGGCCGGATTCCTTTTACTGATCGGTTTACGGAAGATTCGCATCCGGCAAGGCGAGATTTTCTTTTCCTACTTGATCTGGTATTCACTGGGCCGCTTTTTCATTGAAGGCCTCCGGACGGACAGCCTTGCGTTTTCCGGCCCCGCTTTTTTGGAACAACTGCTGGCCGTGCTTTGGTCCCCGATGCATCTGTTGTTCGAACCGGGAATGTTAACCGGGGGGAACATCCGCATCGCGCAGTTGGTGAGCCTGATCGGCGTCTTGTCGGGGCTGGGGCTCATCATTTGGCGGCGCATGAGCAAAGCCGTCCCCAAGCAGGCCGATGAAAGTAAAAAAGCTTAAATCCCCGAAGGAGTGGAACAAGCGTGAAATATTCCGTCGTCCTTTTTGATCTGGATGGAACGCTGATCAATACCAATTCGTTGATTCTTGCTTCTTTTATGCATACGCTCAATCAGCATTGCCCCGGAAAGTACACCCGGGACGATGTGCTGAAGATCATGGGGGAGCCTTTGCTCGACCAGATGCGCCGTTTTGATCCCGGCCAGGCCGAAGCAATGGTGAAAACCTACCATGCTTACAATATCAAGCATCATGATGAATATGCCGAAGCGTTTCCCCATGTCCGGGAGGTTTTGCAAGCGTTGGATCAAGCCGGTGTGGTGATGGGGGTGGTTTCCAATAAACGCCGGGTCGTGGTGGAAAGAGGATTGGATCTGTTTCAGCTGACCCCGTTTATGAAAACGATCGTGTGCATCGGGGACACTCCCGAGGCAAAACCGGCTCCGGATATGATTTTTCTGGCTTTGGAACAGTTGAAGGCGGTTCCGGAAGAAGCCTTGATGGTCGGAGACAGCCGCTATGATTTGATGGCTGCCCGGCGAGCCGGGGTCGATGCGGCAGCGGTGGGTTGGAGCCTTCATGCGGAAGAGCTGAAGAAGTATGAACCGGCGTATTTCTTGCACGATATGCGTGATTTGCTTCGCATTTTGGATACAGAGAAGGGGTAAGCGGACAAAATGCGCAAGACGGAACGATTCAAAGTGAGCGGGCCCAATTCATTATGGCAGGTATACCGGACGGTTCCCTTTTGGAAAGTGTTTAAAAACACCCTCGTGATCGTGATGGCCCGATATTTGCCGTGGATGGGGCTGAAAAGGCGGGTTTACCGCAAGCTGACCGGCATCGAAATCGGGGAATGCACGGCGGTTGCTTTCATGGTGATGATGGATATTTTGTATCCGGATAAAATCCATATCGGGAAAAATACGATTATCGGATATAACACCACCATTTTGACGCATGAGTATTTGATTGATGAGTACCGGCTGGGGGATGTGTATATCGGCGATCATGTGATGATTGGCGCCAATTCCACCATCCTTCCGGGAGTGACGATTGGAGACCGTGCGGTGGTCGGAGCCGGTTCCGTGGTCACCAAAGATGTGCCCCCCGGCACTTTTGTGGCAGGAAATCCGGCCAGAGTGATTAAAAGTACAAACTAATAAGGCATTGATCCAAAAACCGGAATCCGATTCCGGTTTTTGGCATTCATGGGATGAAAGATTGGAATTTATATGAACAACGGTGAGATACACTATATTTAAATTCGCTGGGAAGTTATTATTTAATCAGATTAATTATTCATGGGTGATATGAAAGGGGAGTCAAGGTGAATTGGTTGACCCGTTTTTCACTGCGAAACGTTGCCGCAGTGTTGATATTGATCATTTTGGTAACCGGTGGCGGTGTTTATACAGCAACCCAATTAAAGATGGAAGCCATGCCGGATATCAACTTTCCGGTGATTGTCGCAGTCACCCCGTATCCGGGGGCATCGCCTGAGGATATCGCCGAAGAGGTGACCAAGCCGATAGAAAGAGAAATCATGGGAGTCAAAGGGGTGGACAAGGTTACATCCATCTCGGCAGACAGCACTTCCGTGGTGGTTGCCCAATTTGATTTTGACGCGGATCTGGACAAGGCGCAGCAACAAATGAGAGACGCCCTGGATCGTTTGGATTTGCCGGACGATGTGATGGATACAACCTTTAACCGGTTTGGATTCAACACCTTCCCCATGATTAACTTCACGGTAACCAGTGACAAGAAAAATGCCACTGAACTGGAGCAATGGGTCAAAGATGTGGTGAAACCCAAGCTGGAGTCGATCGAAGGGGTCGGTGAATTACAGGTAAAAGGAGAAGGACCCAAAGCGGTATACATCCGTTTGAATCCGGAAGCATTAAAGAAACATAACCTCACTTTGCAACAAGTGCAACAAGCTTTGGCCAGTGCCCAAATGTCTTTGCCGCTGGGGGATTTAAACACCGGTAATGTGGATATGCCTGTACGCATTCACCAAGAGATCACTTCGGTGGAAGACTTGAAAAATTTTGAGTTGACCGTTCCGACCAATCCGACGGAAGGCATGCAGGATGCCTTCAACCAAATCGGTCAATCCATGGAGAGCTTGGGTCAAGCCGTAGGCGGCTTGGGACAAGCTGTCGGAGGATTGAGCGAAGGGCTCGGACAAATGAGCAAGGGATTGGGACAGGTGAGCCAAGGATTGGGCCAAGTCAGCCAAGGAACCCAGCAGTTGGCGAAAGTACAGGCCCATACCCAAAAAGTCCAAGCCGAAATGATCGGGATTCAGATTGAGTTAAATAAAGCGATGGAGCAACTGCAAAAAGATCCTGAAAATCCGGAGCTGCAACAACAAATCGCCATGTTGCAGGGACAGTTGAAGGCCAAACAAGCCGAACTGGTGGCGCTGAGCAAACAATTGCAAGCAATGCTGGCGAAGATGCCCAAATCCTCCGGAGCCGTGCCGAAAGGAAACGGCCAATCGGTTAAAATGCCGGCTGCACAAGGAAAAACTTCTGCCGGTACCGGAAAACCGGAAATGAAAGAACCGGAAATCAAAACCGTCAAACTTCAGGACATCGCCACCATTACGGAATCAGCAGAAGGTCAATCCATGATCACCCGGACCAATGGGAAACCCTCCATCAATGTGGAGGTCATCAAAAATCCGGATGATAACGTGGTGGAAACGGCGGATGCAGTGAATGCGCAACTGGATCAGCTGGCAAAAACCAATAAAGACGTTCAATTCATGGAGTTGTTCGACCAGTCGGACAGTGTCAAAATGTCCATCCATTCCATGATGCGGGAAGGATTGCTCGGGGCTCTGTTTGCTTCGGTTGTGATTCTTCTGTTCTTACGGAATGTGCGCATGACATTGATTTCGATTGTTTCGATTCCGGTGTCTGTTTTTGCAACCTTGATCTTGTTGAAACAAGCGGATGTGAGCCTCAATATCATGACCCTTGGCGGAATGACAGTGGCCATCGGACGCGTGGTCGATGACAGCATTGTCGTGATCGAAAACATTTACCGCCACCTGATGAAGGGAGTGGAGCGCACATCTGAATTGATCCGGTTGGCGACCAAAGAGGTTGCTTCAGCCATTACTTCCTCCACGTTGACGACGGTTGCGGTGTTTGTTCCGCTCGGGATGATTGAAGGGATTATCGGGGAAGTCTTTTATCCCTTTGCGCTGACGGTGACCATATCGCTTTTGTGCTCGCTGGTGGTGGCTGTCACCATTGTTCCGGTCTTGGCGAAATTGCTGGCCTTAAACGGAAAGCCGTTGAAGAGAGACCGGACAAGAAGCCGATTGGCGGAACAATACAAAAAAGCGTTGCGCTGGTCCTTGAATCATAAAAAAATCGTTTTGGTCGGGTCGACTTTATTGTTGCTGGGAAGTTTTGCGCTCGTTCCTTTGATCGGAACCATTTTCCTTCCTTCCGATAAAGAAAAAGCGATGAGCATCGAATTGAAGATGCCTTCCGGCACGAATTTGGAAAAAACGAATCAAGTCGCCGAACAAATGGAGCAAAAGTTGAAACAGCACCCGGAAGTGAAAACGATCAGCAGTTCGGTCGGGAACATGAGCGGCCAGATGATGGCCAATGACGGATCGGCGGGCAGCAGCAACCGCGCTTCCATGTTCGTCACCTTGGCGGATGACACCGAGCTGGACACCTTTTTGGAAAACGTCCGCAAGGAATTGAATGCGGTGGATCAGAATGCTGTCGTGAATGTCAGTGAAGTCAACAGCATCAATCCCGCTACCAACTCCATTGAAGTGGTGATTACCGGGGATTCGATGGACAAGATCCGGACATTGACCAACCAATTGACGGCAAAAATTCAAAAAGTGAACGGCCTTGCCAATGTGGAAAACAATTTGAGTGAACAGAAGAAAATCGTCACCATTGAAGTGGATGATGCCAAAGCCGCCAAAAAAGGCTTGGTGGCCCAACAAGTCGCCGCCAGTGTCCGCGGCTTGTTGCAGGCGGATACAATCTTTGAAATAGAGAAAGGAAACGAATCGCAAGAAGTGAAATTGGGATTGGAACAAGATGAAGTCAACTCGGTGGATAAGGTGAAAGAAATCCGGATTTTATCTTCCGCCGGTGAACTGGTTCCGCTCAAAGACATTGCCACCGTCAAAGTGGAAGAAGGACCGGTGACCGTCAAAAGAGAGAACGGGCAGTTGGCTGCCACCATTTCCGGGGATGTCACTGTGAAGGACACCGGAGCCGTTTCCAAAGACATTCAAGCGCAAATTGACGGCACCCCGATCCCGAAAGGCGTTTCGGTCAAACTGGGCGGGGATATCGAACAAATGAATGAAAGCTTTGCCGATCTGGGGAAAGCCATGATTGTCGCGGTCTTTTCCGTTTATGTGGTCATGTTGATTGCATTTGGGGAAGCCACGGCACCCTTTACCATTTTGTTCTCTCTTCCGTATGCCGTCATCGGCGGTTTGCTCGGTCTGTGGATTGCCGGTCAGCCGATCAGTGCGCCGGCTTTGATCGGGGCATTGATGTTGATCGGGATCGTGGTCACCAATGCGATCGTCTTTGTGGATCGTGTGCAACAGATGAAAAAACGCGGGCACAATACCGTGGATGCGTTGTTGGAAGCGGGGGAAACCCGTCTGCGTCCGATTTTGATGACGGCTTTTGCCACGATTTTCGCCTTGTTGCCGCTGGCTCTCGGGTATGGAGAAGGTGCCGCCATGTCGCAAGGGTTGGCGATTGTGGTGATCGGAGGGCTTGCCTCGTCCACGTTTTTGACGTTGTTTATTGTTCCGATCGTTTATCTTTTCCTCTCCCAATTGCAAGAAAGAAGGCAGTCCAAAAGAAGTCAGCAGGCGGAAGCATAACCAAATCCCCCGGGCATGATGTCCCGGGGGATTTTTTATAACGGGTCCACCTCGATCAATTGATCAAAGGTGATTTTTTTCTTCCATTCGCCATTGGCCATGATGAACCATTCTTCATACGGATGGATTTTTTCAATGCGTCCGTAAAACTGAAGGGGTGAATATTTCCCCGCATAGATCACGATGACGGGTTTTTGCAATTCATAAGCTTCTTCCAGCAAAAAGGTCATGTATTGACGCTCGTCTTCGTCCATTGCGGGGGGATGGTAGGTTGCGGCCGGCCTGTGGGTGACCATGTTATGCCGCTGGGTTTCATACCATTTGTGAAAAGAAGCTGCCAGCATCTTTCTCCGCCTCCTTGTTTATGATCATACACGAACACAAGTTCGTATTCAAGGAGGAACAGAGAAAAATTTATTGTTTAATCAACTTGAAGGCATCGGCCACCACATAACCGGAACCGGATGACCATCTGGATACGGCAATTTTATAATCGGTGCCTTGTGACATGTGAAAACGGCCCAGATAGTTCCATTTGCCTCCGTTTTGCTGCTGGTTGACATAAACCGTCTGGTTGCCGGAAGATGTTTTGATGATCACAGGCGTGTTGGAGTTATAGCCGCTGTTGGCCGGCCACCAGCCGTAAATATCATAGTTTCCGGAGGAAGGGATATTGATTTGGTACCAGAAAGGGTCGCTGGCAAGCACCGGTTCGGCAAAATGATAGTTGCTTCCGTATTTTTGGGAATTCCAAGTGCTGGTCCCCCATGCGTCGCTGGCCATTTTTGCGCCGGTGTTGTCATAAACGAGTTCCTGAGACTGGTTGATCAAAGACATATAGTAATTCCAATCCCAGTTGGAACCCGGATCGGTATGGGTTGCGCCCGGTACTTCACTGTGTCCGATGATATGGCTGCGGTCTTTGGGAATGCCGTACCGGTCACATAACCAGCGGGTCAGGTTGGCTGAAGCGCGGTACATGGCATCTGTGTACCAAGCCGGATCGCTGACATATCCTTCATGTTCGATCCCGATGCTGTGAACGTTGTAGTTCCAGTTTCCCGCATGCCATGCAATGTCCTTGTTTTGGACCATTTGGGTAATCTCTCCGTCACTGGAGCGGATCACATAGTGGGCGCTGACGCTGGCTGCCGGATTTTGGAACCAGCTGATCGTGCCGCTGTAAGAACCCTGAGTCGTATGAATGATGACATAGTCGATGGAATTGCCGTCGCTTTCGCGATTGGCCGCCGTATAGTTGGAACTGGATGCAGCCACCCATTTGGCACCGGGGTAATCGGGCGTTGCCTGTTTTTCCAATTGCTTTTCCACTTGTTCATACTTTCCTGTATGAGGTGTCACCGGGGTCGGCAGAATGAAAACATCTTCCCCGTCAATCACCCGTTGTGCGCCTTCATTGATGATTTTGAAAACTTCATCGGCATACCATTTGGCAGCCACTTCGGAGGACGACCCGCTGTAATCGGCCACGGTGGTATACCAGTCAGCCAAATTTTGCGGGATTTGTCCCTGATTGTTTTCCTTGGCCAGTTCGGCCAAAACGGCCGCGCCACCCCGGATGTTTTGTTTGATATCCGTTTTCAGTGTGGATTCGGGGAGATTCAATAAGCGGCTGGCTTCTTTCAATGATTGGTTGGACGGGTTGTCGGCCAGGTGCATCAACCCGTAGCCGTTGAGCTGGCTGGGTTGTCCGTGATGGTCTTGCCAGCGGGTTTCGGCATAACTGACAGCCAGCAAAATTTCATCGGGAACTTGAAATTCCTTGGCCGCCTGCCGGAACGTTTCATATAAAGTTCCCGGCTGAAAGTGGTCGTCGGCTGCAAAGCTGACCGGCGGACTGAAACTGAAAAAGACCATGCTGAAAAGAAGAAGCGAGATCCCCAAAATTCTCCTCACACCGGATTCCCCCTTTTTATGTCTGGAGTGATTCTCTATCTTTAATTATATAGCTATTTTATTTTTCATAACAATCTTTTCATTTTAAAAATGAATAATATTCTATATAAAAAAGCAGCGGCCGGAGGAAGGATTTAAATGTAAGAAAAAGAAACAAGGAAAGAGAGAAAGGGGAGTGACAGGGGATGAACCGAGAACAAGACCAAATATTGAGCCAATTAAAGGAAAAGGGGGATACCGTCAAAATATATTTGGTCAACGGATACCAATATCAAGGGAAGGTTAACGATTTTGACAAATACACCATTTCCATCGAGGTGGAAGGCGAAATGTTTGTCATCTCCAAGAAGATGGTCAGCACCATTGAAATGCCAAAGCCACCTGAAATGGTTTGACAGGAAAAAGACGGGCTTTTACAAGGGAACCCGTCTTTTTGTTTCGTGCAAGTCTTGGCCGATCCATTCGGTAAAATGGCTGATTTGTTCTTTTTCCATCTGAGCAAGCAGTTCCTGGTTGATTTTCTTGACGATCCCGGGTCCCTCATAAATCATGCCGGTATAGATTTGAACCAGATTGGCCCCCGCTTTCAGTTTTTCGATCACATGTTGTCCCGTAAAAATGCCTCCCGAACCGATGATGGGAATGCTGCCTTGTGTCACGGAATAAATGTGGCGGATCATTTCGTTGGATTTTTCCCGCAGAGGCTTTCCGCTCAAACCCCCGTTTTCATTTTGGGCCGGGGCGGTCAATCCTTGGCGGGACAATGTGGTGTTGGTAGCGATGATGCCGTCAATCCGCAAGGAAACCGCCGTGGAGACAATTTCTTTTAATGCTTCGATTTCAAGGTCCGGAGCGATCTTCAACAGCACGGGCTTTCTTTTTTGATGGATTTCTTCCGATTCCGTTCGTTGGTTCATCATTGCCGTCAATAACGACTGCAATGCCTCGATGTGCTGGAGGTCGCGAAGCCCTTTGGTGTTGGGGGAGCTGACATTGATCACAAAATAGTCCCCGTACGGATACAGTTCTTTGAGCCCCAGGGTGTAATCCTCCACTGCTTTTTCATTGGGGGTGTCTTTGTTTTTGCCCAAATTGATGCCGACCGGAATGGCGGGATGCCCCAACCGCTCAAAGGATTCCTTCGCCGCGGCAACCCCGTGGTTGTTAAACCCCATCCGGTTGATCACGGCTTCATCTTCCGGAAGGCGAAACAGCCGGGGTCGGGGATTCCCGCTTTGCGGACGGGGAGTCAGGGTGCCCACTTCCACGAACCCGAATCCCAAGGCGGCAAGGGCCGGATAAACATGGGCATTTTTATCAAATCCGGCCGCCATCCCCACCGGGTTTGGAAAAGAAATTCCCCATAATTCGGAGGCAAGGCGCGGATCTTGGACGGAAAATGGTTTGGAGACGGTCTTTTGAACCAGGGAAGCAGACTGCATCCATTTCAATCCCCGGACGGTCCAGTTGTGGGCGGTTTCCGGATCCATCCGAAACAATACTTTGCGAAATAACTGGTAGTTCATGGGTGTGACTTCTCCTTTACCGCAAATATCTGAAGGTAGCATACCACAAGGGGTGGACAAAAAAAAGCTGACTGGCTTATACCGGCCAGTCAGCAGAATGTGTATCAAGAGTTTTCAAAACAGAGGGGATCGTCCGTCATATGTAATCAATAATTTAAATTGGTGAAAAGGTTCGCTCTGTAAACTTCTTCTTTCCCTACATAGGCTACCAGATAATCGGCTGCATCGTTGATCCAGCTTTGGGCAACAGCTTGTCCTTCTTCGCTGGCCAGGATTTTTTGCAGGGCATCGGGGCTTGCGAAGTAAATTTCGCACATTAAAGCAAAATCGTTATCCGGTGTCACATCGGTCGGGCTGCTGTTGGAAACCATCAAGTCTGTCACTTCCACTTTAATTACACCGTGGATTTTTAAGATTCTCGGGATCAATGTATTTTTTAATCCCTCTGCAAACTCTTCAATTCCATCTTTTCTTTTGTAGTAACCAATGATCTTATACATAAATAAAAACCCCTCTTTCCTTATATCTTTCTGGAAATATATTTGATCGGAAATAAGTAAATGATAATTAACAGATAAGTTCATTACTTAAACCCAATAATTCAATTTTAATACCTTTATTAATCATTGTGTAGAATTAATCGAATCTTTTCAAGATGATTTCATGGTTTTTATCACAAATTTGTTACAGCAAAAAGAAGAGATCGTTAAAATCCGACGTTATTTGTAAGCGCTTTCAAAAAATCGCAAAAAAGCTTTGTTTTTTAAATAGCGGTTTTATATGGAAATCATTCCAACCAACAGGAAAACGAGGCCCATCATAATGGGTTCCAATGATCGGTTTTTTCCCCGATAGACCAGAAAGATTCCGATCAGTTCCAGAACGATTCCGGTTGCCAGGAAAGAGAGTCCCAAGTAGCCCATTCGCTTTCGCCTCTTCCTTGTTCAAGTCTCTATTGTATTTATTCGCATTGAACCGATCGTTTATGTCTTTTTTGAAAAAAATAATGTGGATGGCAGTGTATTATTTATATTACTGGTGCAAGAGAATTCGCGTTAAAATGAGAAAAAATCAAAGTCAGATCGAACCATCGGAGGGGAAAACATGAAACTTTTTTTCGTGACTCAAAACAAAGCAAAAGTGGCAGAAGCGAAAGGAATCCTGGCGCCTTACGGAATTGACGTGGAGCAGAAGACGGTTTCCTTTGTGGAACCGGATAAGGGAACGGTGGAAGAAACGGCCCGGGCCAAATTGAAACAAGTCCGCAAACAAGGGCTGGACCAATTCATGGTGGATGATGCCGGGATCTATTTTGCTGCTTACAAAGATTTCCCCGGGATTTTGTCCAAACGGATTTATGAGCGGATTGGCTACAAAGGAATCCGCAAACTGTTGCACGGGGAAAGGAGGGAAGCCTGGTTCCGGGGAGCGGTCGGCATCTGCTTCAACGGGGAAATGAAGATCTTCAGCGGAGAAACCAGAGGGCACATCATTGAGCAAATCGACCAACCGGAAAGTCCCGTCACCGACTTTCCCTATGACCCGATTTTTATTCCGGAAGGGGAGTCGCGGGTGCTGAGTGAGCTGTCCGAAGAAGAATGGCAGACTTATTCTTACCGCCGCAAAGCATTGGTTGGTTTGGCCGAATGGTTGAAAGAGAAAAAACAAAACACTAGTCAATAAGAAGTGCTTCATGTTATACTACTTGAAACGATCCTTTAATTCATTATCGATTTAATAAGATAAAGTAAAGCGAAGGGGAGTACGATGACCAAACCGCAGACATTTGAAAAACCAATGGGTTTTCGGGATTTTCCGCCGCTTATTGCGGAAAAGAAACGTTTGTTGGAAGACCGGGTCCGGGAGCAATTTGTCAAATGGGGCTATCAGGAAGTCTGCACACCGGCCTTGGAATTTTTTGATACAGTGGGACAATCCAGCCAGATTCCCGTTTCGCGGATGTTTAAATGCATGGACCGGGACGGGAATTTGTTGGTTTTGCGTCCCGACCAGACCGCTCCGATCGCGCGGCTGGTGACTTCAGTTTTAAAAAGGGAGCCTTTGCCGTTGCGCCTGTTTTATCACGGGACGGTTTTCCGCGCCCAAGAAAAGGAAGCAGGTCGAAACAGCGAAAAATTTCAGTCGGGGGTGGAACTGGTCGGACAGGCCGGGCCGGAAGCCGACGGGGAAGTGATCGCGTTGGCCGTGGAATCGCTCCAAGCTTGCGGCATCGGCGCTCCGACCATCGTACTCAGCCATGTCGGACTTTTGGAAGGATTTTTAAGGGAACGGATTCATCGGGATGAAGCGATTGAAAAGTTGAAAGAAACATTGGAAGTCAGGGATTTGGTTGCATTTCGCCGCATTCTGGAGGAGTTGGATCTTTCCCTTGAAGAACGGAAAGAAATCATGGAGCTGACCAAACCCGGCCTGGAAGGGAAAGATTGGCAAAAACTGTCCGCGTCGGCCAAAACGGAAGAAGTGCGGGATAAATTTTGTTATCTGAAACGGGTTTGGGACCAGTTGCAGATCTTTGGCTGCATGTCGCAAGTGAAAGTGGATTTGAGCTTGGTGGGAAGTCTCGGTTATTATACCGGCGTTTATTTTGAAGGCTATGCGGAAGGGATGGGATTTCCCCTCGTCAGCGGAGGACGGTATGACCAGTTGTATCAATCGTTCCACACCGATCTTCCGGCAACCGGTTTTGCTTTAAATACCGACCGCCTGCTGGAGGCCAGTCCGTTAAAACCGGTATCGCCGAAACGGATCGCGGTCTTTTATGAACCTCATTTGCAGCAGGAGGCTTACCGGAAAGTACGTTCCTTGCGGGAGGAAGGTTGTGCGGTGATCATGCAGCCGGTGGAAAGCCGGGCAGACCGGACACCGGATGTGGATGAAGTGTTGACGATCGCCGGTGAAGGAGAGTGGTCCACGTGTTAACGATCGCCATGGCCAAAGGGCGGGTGATGGAAGAAGCTTTTGACCTGTTTCAACAAGCCGGCTTGCCGGTTCCGAAAGCGGATGATCTGGATTCGCGAAAACTGGTGGTGTCGGTGCCGGAAAACGAGTTGACCTTTTTTTTGGCCAAGCCGATGGATGTCCCGACCTATGTGGAATATGGAGTGGCGGACCTCGGTGTGGTCGGGAAAGATGTACTGATGGAGCAGTCCCGCGATGTTTATGAATTACTGGATTTGAAAATCAGCCCCTGCCGGATGTCCGTGGCCGGGAAGCCGGATTCCACTCTTTCCCCTCATCCGAAGGTGGCAACCAAATATCCGCGGATTGCAGAACAATATTTCAAAGAACAGGGACAGCAGGTGGAAATTATCAGCCTGCACGGATCGGTCGAACTGGCTCCGATCATCGGATTGGCGGAACGGATTGTCGATATTGTCTCCACAGGCCGGACACTGAAGGAAAACGGGTTGGTGGAGTGGTGTTGTATTGCCGACATTACTTCGCGGTTGATTGCCAATAAAGGAAGTTACCGTTTAAAAAATAAACGGATCCAAAAGATCCTGGGGGATTTGGAACGCGTGATTGAAAAGGAGGGGAACCTGTGATCAAAATTGTCTCGCGGGAGGATTTAAAACGTCTTAAACGGGCCGGAGCCGAAACGGAAGAACCATTGTCAGCGGTGCAAGAGATCATTGACCTGGTCCGGAAAAAAGGCGATGAAGCCCTGCGTACCTTCACGCTTCAGTTCGACGGTGCCGACGTTCAAAAATGGGAAGTGGGGCCGGAAGAAATGGAAGAAGCCATGGAGCAGGCGGATCCGGCGTTGGTCCGGGGATTGACCGAAGCGGCCCGTCGCATTCGGAAGTTTCATGAACACCAGCGGCAACAGTCGTGGTTTTTTACGGAGGAAGACGGAACCGTTCTGGGACAAAAAGTCGTCCCTTTGGAAAAGGTCGGAGTTTATGTGCCGGGAGGGAAAGCCGCTTATCCCTCATCCGTGTTAATGAATGTGATTCCGGCCAAAACCGCCGGTGTCGACGAGGTGATCATGGTGACGCCCCCGCTGGAAAACGGGAAGGTGTATGAAACGACGCTGGTGGCGGCAAAAATTGCCGGAGCGGACCGGATCTTCCGGGTCGGAGGGGCTCAGGCGGTTGCCGCTTTGGCTTATGGAACGGAAAGCATTCCCCGTGTGGACAAAATTGTGGGGCCCGGCAATGTTTATGTGGCGTTGGCGAAACGGGCAGTGTTCGGCCAAGTGGATATTGACAGCATCGCCGGCCCGAGCGAGATTGTGGTTCTTGCGGATGAATCGGCGGATCCGGTTTATGTGGCAGCTGATCTGCTTTCCCAGGCGGAACATGACCGGATGGCTTCTGCTGTGTGTATCACTCCTTCCCGCGATTTGGCTGAACGCGTCGCGGAAGAAGTGGAAAGGCAATGCCGCCGGTTGCCGCGCCGCGAAATTGCGGAAGCATCGATCAAAAGTTTTGGCGCCGTTTGTCTGGTGAAAGATATGGAAGAAGCGGTGTCAACCGCAAATCAGCTGGCGCCCGAGCATCTGGAACTGATGGTTCGCGATCCATGGCATTGGCTGGCCAAGATTAAACACGCAGGTGCCGTCTTCTTGGGCGAACACAGTCCGGAACCGGTGGGGGATTATTGGGCAGGGCCCAATCATGTTTTGCCGACCAGCGGAACGGCCCGCTTTTTTTCTCCGCTGAGCGTGGATCAATTTGTGAAAAAGACCAGTGTCATTTCCTACAGTCCGGAGGCGCTTTACCGTGACGGGGACAAAGTGATGTACCTCGCGGAAGCAGAGGGCCTGACGGCGCATGCCGAATCGGTCCGGGTGAGACTGACAAAGAAAAGGGAAGGTGAGGGAATTGGTGAAAACAGGGAAACGGATGAGTAACATCTCCCGTCAAACCAGGGAAACCGAGATTTCTTTGGCCCTGCAATTGGACGGGATGGGGCAAACCAATTTGAAGACAGGCGTCCCGTTTTTGGAACACATGCTGGATCTGTTTGCAAAACACGGGAAATTTGATTTGTTTGTCGAAGCCAAAGGAGATACCCATATTGATGATCACCATACCGTGGAAGACATCGCCATCTGTCTGGGGCAGGCGTTGCGGGAAGCGCTCGGGGACAAAAGGGGAATCCGCCGCTACGGGAATGCTTTTGTTCCGATGGATGAGGCGTTGGGCCAGGTGGTGGTCGATTTGTCCAACCGTCCCCATCTGAAATTTCGTGCTGAATTTCCGAGTGAGAAAGTGGGGCGGTTTGACACGGAGCTTGTCCATGAATTCTTTTGGAAATTGGCGCTTGAAGCGCGTATCACTTTGCATGTGATCCTTCACTATGGCAAAAACACCCACCATATGATCGAAGCTTGTTTCAAAGCATTGGGGAGAGCATTGGATGATGCGGTGCAGATCGATCCCCGCGTACAGGGAATTCCTTCATCGAAAGGAGTCTTGTGATGATTGTCATTGTCGATTACGGAATGGGAAATTTGCACAGTGTGTCCAAAGCATTGGAACGGATGGGCTATGAGAGTGCCATTACGTCGGACCGGGAAACGATTCTTCAGGCGGATGCCATTATCCTGCCGGGAGTAGGCGCGTTCGGCAAGGCGATGTATGAACTGACCCAAAGGGATCTGGCCGCGGTGATCAAGGAAGCTGCCCGCCGGAACAAACCGGTTTTGGGGATTTGTCTGGGAATGCAATTGTTGTTCACCAGCAGTGATGAACATGGCTATCATCAGGGATTAAATCTGCTGCCCGGTCACGTGGTCCGGTTTGAAGGGGATTACCGGATTCCGCATATGGGGTGGAATTGGCTGTGCTTCAAGCATCCGCATCCTTTATTTCAGGGGTTGGAAGAAGGACATGTTTACTTTGCCCATTCCTATCATGTCCAAGCGGACAATCCCGAAGATGTGATTGCCACCACCGATTACCACCAGACAGTGGCGGCGGTGGTGACTCGCGGAAACATTTACGGCATGCAATTTCATCCGGAAAAAAGCGGTGAGCTGGGACTCAAATTGTTGGAACGGTTTGCCAAGCTCAGTGAAAAGGTGGGGAAATCATGAGTTTTGTCATCTATCCGGCCATCGATTTAAGGGGCGGCAAGTGCGTCCGGCTCAAACAAGGAGATTACCGTCAGGAAACGGTGTACAGCGAAGATCCGCTGAAAGTGGCACAAACGTTCATCAATCAGGGAGCGAAATGGCTCCATATCGTGGATTTGGATGCGGCGCGTTCGGGAGGGATGGAAAATGCCTCCATCATTCAAAAGATTGTGGAATCCTCTCCGGTTCCGGTTCAAATCGGCGGGGGCGTCCGGAATATGGAGCGGTTGGAGCGGCTTTTAAATTGGGGCGTCCGCCGGGTGGTCATCGGTTCCGCAGCCATTGATGACCAGGCGTTTGTGAAAGAGGCATTGAAGCTTTATCCCGGACATATTGCCATCGGTTTGGATGCCAGGGACGGATTTGTCGCCACCCACGGCTGGCTGAAGACATCCCGGGTGAAAGCGGGGGAATTGGCACAACAAATTAGTGAATGGGGTGCGGAAACGTTTATCTTTACAGACATCTCTAGAGACGGAATGCTGACCGGGCCGAATATCGGGGCCGTGCGGGATCTGGCGGCCGCCTGCGGGAAAACGGTGATCGCGTCCGGGGGGGTTCACCGGGTGGCGGACCTGAAACAATTGGCTTCTTACCAACACGAAGGCGTGAAGGGGGCCATTGTCGGAAGAGCGTTGTACACCGGTGCGATCCACTTTCCGTCAGCCATCCGTGTGACAAAGGAGGCGAATTCATGATTACCAAGCGCATCATTCCTTGTTTGGATGTCAAAGACGGCCGTGTGGTCAAAGGGGTTTCTTTTGTTGATTTAAAGGATGCGGGCGATCCGGTGGAACTGGCGGCTTATTATGACCGGAACCAGGCGGATGAACTCGTTTTTTTGGATATCTCCGCTTCCCACGAGGGGCGCAAAACCATGCTGGATGTGGTGAAAAGGGCAGCGGAACAGCTGAGAATCCCTTTCACCGTGGGCGGGGGAATCCGTACGGAGGAAGACATGTATGACATTTTGCGGTCGGGAGCGGACAAAGTGTCGGTCAATACGTCTGCCGTGTTGAATCCCGAATTGATCGAATCAGGCGCCGAACGGTTTGGCCGCCAATGCGTCGTGATTGCCATTGATGCCAAGTATGACCCGGAGGAGAAAGACTGGTTTGTTTATACACACGGCGGCCGGAAGCGGACAGATAAGCGGGCGGTGGACTGGGCCGTGGAAGCCGTCGCAAGAGGGGCCGGGGAGATTTTGCTGACCAGTATGGACCGGGACGGGCACAAGAACGGCTATGATCTGCCGCTGACCCGGCTGATTGCCGAAAAAGCGGGCGTCCCGGTGATTGCGTCAGGCGGGGCCGGCAAAGTGGAGCATTTTGTGGAAGTGTTTCTGGAAACCGAAGCGGATGCGGCGTTGGCGGCTTCTATTTTTCATTTTCAAGAAGTCGGAATCGATCAAGTGAAAAAGGCTTTAAAAGAAAACGGGGTGAATGTGCGTTGATCCATCCGGATGATATTCAATTTGATGAAAAAGGGCTGGTGCCGGCGATTCTGCAGGATGCGGCCAGCAAAGAAGTGTTGACCCTGGCTTATATGAACCGCGAAGCATTGGAATTGACGCTGAAGACAAAGGAAGCCTGGTTTTACAGCCGTTCCCGCAATCAACTTTGGCATAAAGGGGAAACTTCCGGAAATGTGCAGGAAGTGGTGTCTGTCCAGGCGGACTGCGACAGGGATGCGATTTTGGTGAAGGTGCTTCCGGCGGGGCCGTCTTGCCATCAAGGAACCTACTCTTGTTTTGAGGAACAACCGGAAGATCCGGACTTGTCCGGCCGTTTTCAGATTATCAATCGGTTGGAATCGGTGATTGCCAAAAAAGAAGCGGAACGGCCCGAAGGCTCTTATACGGCTTATTTGTTTGACAAAGGATTGGACAAGATCTTGAAAAAAGTCGGTGAGGAAGCTTCCGAGGTGATCATTGCCGCCAAAAACCGCAGCGCCGAAGAGTTGAGCAATGAAACGGCTGATCTCCTTTATCACTTGTTTGTTTTGTTGCGGGAACAAAAATTGCCTCTGGATGAGGTGCTTCGTGTATTAAAAGACCGGAATCAATAGCAAATATTTAAGCATTCAGACAAGGGAGCGTGCGTTCCCTTGTTTTTATTTTGTTTGTGACCCTCCATATATCGATGTTTTGTTGTAATATTTAAATGGATCCATGTTAAAAAGATGGCTGTTAAAATTTGTCGGATCCGTTTAGAAATATTATCCATTTTTTTGCTAGGATTCTTGGTGATCCCCTTGTGTTTGCGCTATAATTGAATAAAATAATGAAACAACTTCTTTCATGGCTTTCTTGTTCGGGTTTTGAAATTTATTTCTGTATTTGCATCATTTTATGTCAAATCGTTGACAAGCACCCTGAGAATGATACGAATTTGGTATACTACCAAAAAACCACACACCAGCCTGGCGAAAACATTGTGCTGGGTGGAGGGGAAATTCATGAGAAAATCACAGGCCGGAGCAGACCGCCAAAAAAATAAAAAGGTCATCCGTTTGCGGATGGATGCCGGTTTTTTCTTTGAACGGGCTTTATATTACCTTGACCGCCACCGTTACGACAAAGCGGTCAAATATTTTCGTTTGGCGACGGAAAAGGAACCGGGAAATCCGGTGAATCACTGCAACCTGGCCGGCATTCTTTCGGAACTGGGGCGCTTTGAAGAGTCCAATCAAGTGCTGATGTCCGTTTTGGAAGAAGTGGATCCTGATTTATATGAATGCTGGTTTTATATGGCGAATAACGCGGCCAACATGGGCGATTTGGAACTGGCCGAAGAATACTTGTTGCAATATTTGAGCCTGGACCCTTACGGAGACTTTGCAGAAGAAGCAGAAGAAATGCTTTACATGATTGCCCAGGAGCTCGGACGTCCCCCAAAAGAATGGAAGCCGGTGAACCAGCCCGGTTATGTTGAGGATCATGAAAAAGCACGCGGTTATTTGGAAGAAGGGAAATTTCTGCAGGCCATACAGCTGCTCGAAGAAATTTCCGAGGCGCATCCGGAGTTTTTGGCGGCGAAAAACAATCTGGCGTTGGCTTATTATTACACGGGGGACTTGGAAAAGGCGACGGGATTGATTGAACATGTGCTGAAGATCGATCCCAATAATCTGCATGCATTGTGCAATCTGGCGGTTTTGTCCCGGAATCTCGGTGACGAAAAAAAGGAACGGGCCATTATTGATATGTTGAAAAAACTGGTTCCGTTTCATCAGGAAAATACTTATAAATTGGCAACCACGCTGGGAATTTTGGGAGAACATGAAGTGGCGTACGCATTGTTTTCCCGCCTTTTGAAAGTTGACGGGATTCAGGAACCCGGACTTTACCATTACACGGCGGTTGCGGCTTGGAACTGCGGTCTCTTTGAAAAAGCCCGGCAATATTGGAAAAAGGCAATGAATCTCGAAGGCAGGGAAGCGATTGCGGCTTTCTATTACAAACATATGGACCAATGGGTAAAGCTGGATCAACCGCCAAAGCTCCCTTATCATTACCAGCTTCCTTTTGAAGAACAATTAAACCGGATGGAACTGTTCGGACCCAATGAGGAGATTGTCAAGCAATTACAGAGCAATCTGCTTTTGCGCTCTGCTTTTTTCTGGGCTTTGAGCCGGGGCGATCATCAAACGAAAAGGCAGGTCATCAAGTTTTTGACCTGGTTTTCGGATGATGAAGTGAAACAGTTGTTGAAGCAGTTTGTGTCACAGCCGGAAGAAGACGAAGAATTGAAAGAGTTGGCGCAAATGGTGCTTCGCGAATTGAGCCGCACGGAAAGCGGAGAAACGGAAGAAACCCTTCCTTCGGTTATTGAAGTGAATCATAAGTGGAAAAAAGTGTTGGAATGCTGTCTGGAGCATGTTCAGGAAACATCCACCGCCCATCTCTGTAAGGAGATCGAGCGGTTGTGGTTCGAATGGGCTGCAAGAAACCGTGACTTTTCGGTAGTCCGGAAAGTGGAAGGATGGGCGGCGGCTCTGGAATATTTGACGGCAAAATATCACGGGGTGGCCGTGACGCAGCGTGAACTGGCCAAAAAATATGAAGTATCCATGTCAACGGTATCCCGGCTTGCCAAACAGTTGGAAACCATCGCCAAAGAATGTTTTTCCTGAGGAAAAGGGAGGGATCGTTGTGAAAAAAGTGGACAAAGGAAGCTTTCACGACTTTATTGCAGAAGGGGACAAAGTGGTGGAATTCAGTGCAAAGTGGTGTATTGATTGCAAACGGATCGCGCCCGATTTGCCTGAGATCACCGAACGCTTTTCCGGGCGGTTTGAATTTGCAGAGCTGGATGTGGATGAATCCAGGGAAATTGCCGATGAATACAATGTAAAAGGAATCCCGACCTTTATCGTTTATCGTGACGGAAAAGAAGTCGACCGGTTGCCGAGTCGCCATGCCAAGACAAAAGAACAAATCGAAAGCTTTTTGAGCCAGGTGTAAAAAGGAAAAGCTTCGAATTTGGAATCCGAAACCGCCGGTGTTTGCCGGCGGTTTAGTTCTACATTGATGACATAAATTAATCATGATATTATAAAATGAATAAAAATATAGCTATTGAAACATTTTGAAAAAAAAGAATCAATCCAGCCGGAACGATGAGGGGTGTGGACGTGAAGCAGTATTTCGTCGGAATCGATCTGGGTGGAACCAATATGAAAATCGGATTGGTTCATCAGAACGGAAATGTGATCAAAGATATAGAAAAACCTACACTAAAAGAAGAAGGCCCGGACGGCGTTATTCGCCGGATGGTACGCTATACACAGGACTTGGCCCAAGAGACCCGGGTGCCGTGGGAGGAAATCGGGGGAGTGGGTGTGGGTTTGCCTGGCTTTCTCGATATACCCGGCGGTGTTGTCAAGTATTTGACCAACCTGGGTTGGCGGGATGTCCCGATTCGTGACCAGCTGGAGTCGGCGTTTGGAGTTCCTGTGAAGATTGATAATGATGCCAATGTTGCCGCGCTTGGGGAAGTATGGGCCGGTGCCGGTGCCGGCGAACAAAATGTGGTGTTGATCACACTCGGAACCGGTGTGGGCGGAGGCATTATTGCCGGCGGCAAGCTTTTGCACGGAGCCCGGGGCATTGCCGGGGAGATCGGGCATATTCCGATTGATCCGGACGGGGTGTTGTGTAACTGCGGACGAGCCGGATGTTTGGAGACGATCGCATCGGCGACCGGAATGGTCCGGCTGGTTCGTGAAGCGGTGGAGGCGGGGGAAACCTCTTCGCTTGTTCTTCCGCTTCAAAACGGAACATTGTCAACCAAAGAAATTTTCGCCGAAGCGGAAAAAGGAGATTCCCTGGCCAAGACAACAGTGGAAAGGGCCGTTGATGCGCTTGCCCGGGCGATGGCCATTCTTTCGGTCGTGGTAAATCCTTCGCTGTTTATCATCGGAGGCGGTGTTTCCAAGGCGGGGGATGCTTTGCTGAAGCCTTTGGAAAACCACTACCGGAAGCAGGTGCAACAAAATGCCGGCCAAGGCGTGCGGATTGAGTTGGCGCGGTTGGGCAACCAAGCCGGATTCATCGGGGCTGCGGGTCTTTTAGCAAGGACGGGAAAATAATGTATAATAAGAGGAAATGGTTGCCTCAGAGGTGATGGCCGTGGAAAAAAAACAAGAAGTGAATATGGTTGTCATCACCGGTATGTCCGGAGCTGGAAAGTCCGTAGCGATGCAAAGCTTGGAAGATCAAGGCTACTTTTGCATAGACAATTTGCCGCCGATCTTGCTGCCCAAATTTGCAGAGCTTCTGAAAGAATCGAAGAGCAAATACCATAAAGTGGCCGTGGTGATTGACTTAAGAGGCCGTGAGTTTTTTTCTTCTTTGCTTGATTCACTGGATCTGTTGGTGAAAAATCACGGGATTCATCCCCGGATTATCTTTTTAGACGCTGATGACAACACACTGGTCCGAAGGTTTAAGGAGACGAGGCGTCGCCATCCGCTTTATCCCGGCAGCACGCCGTTAGATGCCATTTTGAAAGAGCGCAAGTTGTTGGAAGAAATCAAGGGCCGTGCACACTATCTCATCGATACGAGTGATTTGAAGCCTTCCGAGCTGAAGGAAAAAATCGCCGTCATGATTTCGGAAAAAGATTCGGCCAAGATGATGGTGACCTTTGTATCCTTTGGATTTAAACATGGCATCCCCATCGATGCCGATCTTATTTTCGATGTGCGCTTTTTGCCAAATCCCCATTATGTTGACTCCCTTCGTCCGCAAACCGGACGGGACCCCGAAGTGGCCGAATACGTCATGAAGTGGGCGGAAACCAAACAGTTTCTGGAGAAGTTGACGACTTTGTTGGAGTTTTTGATCCCCCGGTATGCGCGGGAAGGAAAGTCGCAACTGGTGATCGGAATCGGATGCACGGGAGGAAAACATCGTTCTGTGGCCATTGCAGAGCATTTGTATCAGACTTTCAACAAACAGGAGCATTGTCGAATCGCACATCGAGACATGAAGAAAGGCGGATAGCATTGTCGGCAAAGAAGAACCTGAATTCGAATGTATTTAGGCGTCCGCGTGTGGTTTGCATTGGTGGCGGTACAGGATTGTCCGTTATTTTGCGTGGTTTGAAAAAGCTGCCCATTGAGATCACGGCCATTGTGACCGTGGCAGACGACGGAGGTAGTTCGGGGCGGCTGCGCAATGATTTACGGATGCCTCCCCCCGGCGATATCCGTAATGTTTTGATTGCGCTTGCAGATACGGAACCTCTGTTGGAAAGTGTTTTGCAATACCGGTTCAAAAACGGGGATGGTTTGGCAGGGCACACATTGGGGAATTTAATGATCGCCGCGATGAAAGAAATCACGGGGGATTTCACGCAAGCGGTCAAAGAAATGAGCCGCGTTCTGGCGGTGCGCGGGCGGGTTCTCCCTGCCAGTGAGCAGGATGTTGTGTTGATGGCGGAAATGAAGGACGGAAGCATTGTCGAGGGAGAGTCGCAAATTCCGCAAACCGGAAAGCCGATTCGCCGTGTTTTTTTAAACCCGCCTGATCCGCATCCCCTTCCCGAGGCGTTGGAAGCCATCGAGGCGGCGGATGGCATCGTGGTCGGGCCTGGGAGTTTGTACACCAGCATTCTTCCCAACTTGCTGGTCAAAGACATGAGCCGGATGATCTGCAAGTCCGATGCCTGCAAGATTTATGTTTGCAATGTCATGACGCAACCCGGGGAGACTGACGGGTTTTCTGCCAGTGATCACATCCAAGCCATTTATGATCACGTTGGTGAACGCTTGTTTGATGTGGTCATCATCAATAATGAGGTCCCACCGCTTGCCATCCAACAGCAATATGCCGAACGGGGCCAAAAGATGGTTTTGCCGGACATGAAAGAGATTCACCGTCTCGGCTGCCATGTCGTTGCCGATAACTTGCTGTTGTATCAGTCTGTATTGCGCCATGACGCCGAACGGATCAGCGGACACATTTTCCGCTTGATACATGAGCGCATGAAAAAGCGGCAAAGTGGTTAAAAGAAGGGATGTTCTATGTCATTTACTGCGATGATCAAAAAAGAATTGACACAGCTTCAGTCGGAGATTTGTTGCAAGACGGCTGAGCTGTCGGCATTGGTCCGGATGAACGGCACGGTTCACATTATGCACAAAAAACCCATGATCGATATTGTGACTGAAAACCCGTCGACGGCGCGATACATTTTTTCTTTGGTCAAAAGTTTGTATCAGATTCATCCCGAGGTGTTGGTGCGCAAAAAAGTCCGCTTGAAGAAAAACAATGTTTATTTAATACGCCTGACTTCGGACACGAGCCGGATTTTGGAAGAACTGCATATCATGAAGAAAAATTCATGGGAAAGGGTCGAAGGAATTTCCCAAACCCTCATTGGCCGGCCTTGCTGCAAAAGAGCTTATTTAAGGGGGGCGTTTTTGGCCGCCGGTTCGGTGAACAACCCGGACAGTGCTTCTTATCATTTGGAAATTGTATCGACTTACCAAGACCATAGTCAATCGCTTTGCGAACTGATGAATCAGTTTCATTTGCATGCCAAAGTGATTGAGCGCAAAAAAGGCTTTGTGGTTTATATTAAAGAAGGGGACAAAATCGGGGAGTTTTTAAATATCATCGGCGCGCATCCTTCTTTGCTCGAATTTGAGAACGCACGCATCATGAAAGATATGAGAAATTCGGTGAATCGGCTGGTCAATTGTGAAACGGCGAATTTAAACAAAACGATCCAGGCTGCCATGCGCCAAATCGAAAACATCAAACGGATTGACCGGGAAATCGGTTTGGAACAATTGCCGAAGAAATTGCGGGAAGTCGCTGAAGCCCGTTTGAAATATCCGGAAGCCAACCTGGCGGAATTGGGCCAGTTGTTGCCGGATGGAAAGATCAGCAAGTCGGCCATTAACCACCGTCTCCGCAAATTGGAGGAAATTGCGAAGAAATTGTGAAGTAAGGAGGATTCTGATGGTAGAAAAAAAAGTAACCGTTCAGTTGGAAACCGGACTTCATGCCCGACCGGCGGCTTTGTTTGTGCAAGAAGCGAACAAGTTTGCTTCCGAGATTTTTGTGGTCAAAGGGAATAAAAAAGTGAATGCCAAAAGCATCATGGGGATCATGAGCCTGGCGGTCTCCCGCGGTACGGAAATCACCATCACCGCGGAAGGATCCGATGAGGAAGAAGCGGTGGAAAAACTGGTGGAATTGGTCAGCAGACCGGAGTAAAAAGAGGAAGCGGGCGTTTTCGGAAGAAAACAAGCCCGCTTTCATGAAATGGGAAAGAATGTCAAAAATGACACGGAATCGTTGAAAGCATGTCACATTTTCCGGGTATGAATTGTTAAATTTTGACTATGATGGAATTAAATCAGGGGAGGACGTTTGGATAACCGACTGAGAAACCCTTGGAAGGATACATATGATTGGAGGAAATTATGGATGCTTTCCTTTATCCGGTTTTGACAATTGGATATCTGGCATTGTTTATCTGGAGTTTCCGTTCCTTTCGGGAATCTTTTTTTTGGGGAACTTCATGGGTTTTATTCATCATTTTGGCATTCGTTTATGACAATTTTGTTTTGTCGCTTGGGATCTGGATGGGACAATCCGAATTATTTGAGATGCTGAGCATTGTCCGTTATTTGCTTCATGTTTTGCTGATCCCGACGCTGGTGTATGTATCCCTTGATATTATGCGGCGTATCCGTATTGAATGGTCGGAATACTTTGTGACCCATGTTGTGTATCACCTGTATACTTTTTTCTTGACGGTGCTCGGAATCTTCACCAATTTTTTGTGGGTGGAAATTGTCCCGAAAAAAGTGAGCGGAGTGGTGCAATATGTGCCGCAACAGATCCAATTTCCGGTTGTGTTGATGCTTGTGATGATACCGCTCATTATTTCCGGTTATTTGGTGTGGAAAAAGTTGCGCTGGCCCGTTTTGATTTCAGGGATCGTATTGACCGTGATCGGAGGCGGTTTGGCATATGCCCTGAAATTTCCGGGCATGGCCGCGGTGTTCCATTTTATCCTGATGGGTAGCCTGGTATTGACGGAACAAAGGTTGAAAGCAGAGGATTATGAATAACAGGTCGAAGCCGTTGCTTCGGCTTTTTTGCGCATAAAGAACGCTTTCCTTCATCAAACTAGGAAGGGAGGTGTTCTTTGTGAAGCGGTTTTTTTGTCTTTTTCTCTGTCTTTTATCCGTCATGTTGTTTGCCTGCCAACGCTTTGAGAAGCCCTCGGAACGGGAGGGGCTGGACAAGGACAGCCACTCTTTCTCCAATGTGAGCTTTCCGGAAAGCAAGATGAAACAGGTGGCCAGAGATGTGGAAGGCGTGGAAGATGTCCGCGTGGAGTATAAAGAGCAAAAAATCATCATGTACATTTTGCCGGAAAAACGCATTCCATCTTCGAAGTACCGGGATTTGGCCAACCGGGTTTATAAAAAAGTGAACGAGTCCACGCCGTTAAATCCCTTTCATGTGGAAATTGTCCCTCCGGAAAAGTGGATGGAGACGCCCTATTAAACCGAACGGAAAGCATAAAAAAGCCTTGGGTTGTCCCAAGGCCTTTTGGTATCCAAGCTTAAAGCTTATTTGTGTTTCATGACTTGGTCGATCAAACCGTATTTCAGTGCTTCTTCCGCACTCATAAAGTAATCGCGGTCGGTATCCCGTTCAATTTTTTCCAACGGTTGCCCGGTGAATTCGGAGAGCAGCTTGTTCAAGCGGTCTCTGGTCCGCAAAATTCGTTTTGCCCGGATTTCAATGTCGGAAGCCTGGCCTTGCGCCCCGCCCAGCGGCTGATGGATCATGACTTCGCTGTTGGGAAGGGCAAACCGTTTTCCTTTTTTCCCGGCGGCCAGCAGGAATGCGCCCATGGATGCGGCCAATCCCACGCAGATGGTGGAGACATCCGGTTTGACGTATTGCATGGCGTCATAAATGGCCATTCCCGCGGTGATGGAGCCGCCCGGCGAGTTGATGTACAGATGGATGTCTTTCTCCGGGTCTTCGGCTTCCAGAAAGAGAAGTTGAGCCACGATTAAGTTGGCGACTTCGTCGGTCACCGGGCTTCCAAGCAAAATAATCCGGTCTTTCAAAAGGCGGGAATAAATATCATAGGAACGTTCACCGCGATTGGTTTGTTCCACAACCATTGGGATTAAATTCATCTATCAGGGGTGCACGGATCGCCCGGCACCCTTCCCCCCTTTCAAGGATCAAGGATGGTTTTCATTTGGTAAGGTTCATGTCCACATAGATGTTGCTTTACTTTTATGATACCCAAAAGGTCAAAAAAGGTCAAATCAATTTTGACGGATAAAAAAACAGGGCCGCCAAGGGCCCTGAAATACAAGGGATTTATGTCATAAGGGGAATCCCATAAGAAAAAGAAGGGGGAGGACGAAGCTGGGACTTCGTCCATAAACAGAATTTAGAAACAGAGAAGGCCTTTTCTAACGTGACGAAAAAGCTTTGGGAACAAATAGTCTGGTTAGGAGGACCATTTACTTAACAGACGTAAGGAAAAGAGAAAGTGTTGCAGAGAAAAAATATTTTTTCAAAAAGTTTTTTTGCCGGGTTCATATTTGCAGAAATTCCATCACGGTTTGGTCAATCTGCCGGATCAGTTCATTGAACAACCTTTCCCCTTTTTCTTTGGAAGCCCGGGTGGGATAACCGATGGTTCCCGTTTTGGTATAAGCCTGCATTCCCAAAACTTCCAGCAAGGGGCGGTCGGAAACTTCCACATCTTCCGCTTTTTCCAATTGCACCGCTTGTTCCTGCAACAAATGGAGCAAGATGGAAGTTTCCCCTTCTCCGGCATGCATGTCCTGCGAGGGGGTGGATGACAATCCCGCTTTTTGGTAGGCTTGTTCCCAGTGTTTCCGGCTCGGGGCAATCAAAAGTCTGGTTTTGCTTTGATTGAGTTCCTGGGCGATGTTGGCGAGCAGTTTGTTTCCTCCGTGCCCGTTGATGATGACGCATCGCTTGACCCCGGATTGTTCCAAAGAAGAAAGCACATCTTGGACAATGGAGAACAGCGTCCTGATGCGGAGGGAAATGCTGCCGGGAAAGCCCGCATGCTCAAAGGAGCAAGAGTAAGGCAGGGTGGGAACGACAAATGCTTGGTGTTTCATTGCCAGCCTTTGGGCGATGGCGGTCGCAATGAGGCTGTCGGTATTGGTGGGCAAATGGCATCCGTGCTGCTCGGTGGATCCAATCGGAAAAAATGCCAGCTCCTTGTCTTTGAAATCCGGCCATGTTGGAAATGGGTTCATGTTTCCGCTCCCCTTTTCTTTTTTGAAATGTATTCTGGGTTTAGTGTAGAGCATCCTGCGGAAATTGGAAATGATTTTCCCAAAAACATCTTGCATGATTATTTTTTTCGTGATATAATTTCTTTCGTCAACTCGAAAAACGAGCGCCTATAGCTCAGGGGATAGAGCACTGGTCTCCGGAACCAGGTGCCCAGGTTCGAATCCTGGTAGGCGCACCATCAGAAGAAAAGGTGCTTTTTACAAAAGCACCTTTTTTGTGTTTTTCTGCCCTTTTTTTCGAGGAAGAGAGTGGTAAAAAAAGCGTAAAATGATGAATGGTATATTATGATAAAATATAAATGAAATTGTTTATTGAAGAAATTATTGAGCTGCATGTATGATGAAGGCGGAGGTGGATGAGAGAATGGCTCTGCAAGTGGGTTTTGGCTTGATTCAGGAACAGCGGATGAAGATGGTGATGACGCCGGAACTGCGCCAAGCGATTCAAATTTTGCAATTCTCCGCAACCGATTTGCGCAAATATATAGAAGACCAAATGATGGAAAACCCGGTTTTGAATGTTTCCGAAGCAGAGAAAAAAGAGCCGGATTTGGACCGGTGGATGGAGTATATGCGTGACTTGCCCCGGCAAAGCAGGACCGGTTACCGGAAAGAATCGGATGAACCGTCGTTTGAGTCTTTTGTCACGGGATATCAAACGCTGGCCGATGAATTGGAAGCGCAACTTTGTGATTATTCCCTGACTTTAAAAGAACGGAAGGTTTGTCTGTATCTGATACACAATCTGGATGAAAAGGGATATTTGGATTTGGATTCCGGCGAAGCATGTAAGCGCTTGCATATCGATGACGGGATGTTTGCGAAGTGTTTGAAGGTGATTCAATCGATGGAGCCGGCCGGTGTGGGTGCCCGCTCGCTGGGAGAGTGTGTGGAGTTGCAGTTGCGCCGGAGGGAGCGCATCAATGAAACGGCCATCCGCATTGCCCGGGAGCATTTGCAGAATGTGGCGGATGCAAAATGGCGCAAGATTGCCGATGCTTTGCAAGTGGATCTGAGTGAAGTGCATCGGGCGGTGGAAGAGATTAAATCATGCAATCCCAGACCCGGTCTTCAATTTCATTCATCCCCTCCCCGTTATGTATCACCGGATGTGTATGTCGAGAAAATGGATGATGAATACGTGATCCTCCTGAATGAAAGGGATATGCCGAATCTGACCGTGAACCGGTATTATCAGCAATTGTTGCGGCAAAAAGATGAGTTGGGCGAAGAGGTCAGCCGGTATCTGAAAAACTGGGTGCAGTCCGCTTTGTGGCTGATGAAGGGGATTGAGCAGCGCAGAGATACCATCTACCGTGTCGCACAGGCCATTGTGAAGAGGCAGCGTGACTTTTTCGAGCACGGGGTTGATCATTTGAAGCCGCTTACATTAAAGCAAATTGCCGAAGAAGTGGATCTCCATGAATCGACGGTCAGCCGGGCGACCCAGCATAAATACATGCAGACGCCAAACGGTTTGTTTCCGTTCCGTTTTTTCTTCCCTTCCGGTTTACAGACCGACACCGGGGTGGACATGGCGCAAAGTACGGTGCAGAAAAAAATCCGGCAAATGATTGAAAACGAGGATAAATCAAAGCCGTTATCCGATCAGAAGATCGCGGATCTGTTGAAGGAACAGGGGGTTTCGATTTCCCGGCGCACCGTGGCCAAATACCGGGATGAAATGGGAATCGCATCATCTGCAAAACGAAAGCGTTTTCTGTAAATGTTCAATAAAATCAGGCAGGAGGAAACTTGTCAAAGGCTGTGTTTTTAGGATAAAATAAAACTGATCCCAGTAACGGGGATTTTTTTTGGAGTGGTTGGGACGATTTTTTCTACACGGGACATATTTCGTCCCGATGGTGGGGGTTTGATGAAAAATCTACTTAATTTGCAGAAACAATTATTGCCTGACTTGCTGAGGGTTATGCATAAGCGGTATGAAATACTGCGGCATATTCAGTTGATGCAACCCGTGGGACGGCGGAGCCTTTCCGGTGTGTTGGATTTCACCGAACGCGTGCTTCGGGCCGAAGTCGATTTTTTAAGGACACAGGACTTGGTAGCCGTTGATTCCAGCGGCATGAGGCTGACCGAAAGCGGAGCCGATTTGTTGTCCGAGATGGAACCGATGATGAAAGAGCTGTTTGGACTCAATCAATTGGAGCGCGATTTGGAGTCCTGCCTCAACTTGAAAAAAGTCATCATTGTTCCCGGCGACTCGGATCGGTCGGATTGGGTGAAAAAAGAAATGGGAAGGGCTTGTGCGCGATTCCTCCGGAAAATTGCAGAACCGGATCAGGTGATTGCCGTCTCCGGAGGGAGCACCATGTTGGCCGTCGCGGAGATGATGATACCGTCTTCCGCTTTCAAATCCACCATGTTTGTTCCGGCCCGGGGCGGGGTCGGGGAAGCGGTGGAATTGGAAGCAAACTACATTGCTTCGCTCATGGCCAAAAAAACCAAAGGCCATTACCGCATGATGCATGTTCCGGATCAAGTCAGCGATGAGGCTTACCAAACGTTGCTTCGCGAACCGCATATTCAGGAAGTGCTGGAGTCTCTCAAAAGAGCACACATTGTCATTCACGGGATTGGCAATGCTATGACCATGGCAGTACGGAGAAAATCAAGCCAAGCCATCCTGGACAAGTTGCAACGTGAACAGGCGGTAGGGGAGTCTTTCGGATATTACTTCAACCGCAACGGGGAGATTGTTTACCGTGTGCAATCCTTGGGGTTGAAGTTGGATGATTTGGCCAATGCCAAAAATATCATTGCGGTGGCAGGCGGCTCGAGTAAGGCGGAAGCCATCCGGGCCATCAGCACCAAGGTTTCCAGAGATATTTTGATTACTGACGAGGGAGCCGCCAAAGCGATTTTGTCGCTGGAATGAAACCGCTTGGACGGTTCCGTCCTCAGTGATACTTTGCATAGATAACAAGGAGGAATTTTACCATGATCAAAGTGGGAATTAACGGATTTGGCCGTATCGGACGCAACGTTTTCCGGGCCATGATGAATCATCCGGAATTGGAAGTGGTGGCTGTCAATGATTTGACAGACTCCAAAACCCTGGCTCATCTTTTGAAATATGATTCGGTCCATGGAAAATTCGACGGCGAAGTGGCAGCCACCGAAAACGGCTTCAGCGTCAACGGACGGGAAATCAAAGTGTTGGCTGAACGCGATCCGGCCCAAATCAAATGGGCAGACTATGGTGTGGACATCGTTGTTGAATCCACCGGACGTTTCACCAACCGGGACGACGCTGCCAAACACCTGATCGGCGGGGCCAAAAAAGTGATCATTTCCGCTCCGGCCAAAGGGGAAGACATCACGATTGTGATGGGGGTTAACCATGATAAATACGACGCCGCTTCCCATCACGTGATTTCCAATGCATCCTGCACCACCAACTGTCTTGCGCCTTTTGCCAAAGTATTGCATGAGAACTTCGGCATCCGCCGCGGTTTGATGACCACTGTCCATGCTTACACCAACGACCAACAAATTTTGGACCTGCCTCACAAAGACTTGCGTCGTGCACGTGCAGCGGGTCAATCGATCATTCCTACCACTACGGGGGCTGCCAAAGCCGTTTCTTTGGTGCTGCCTGAATTGAAAGGGAAATTGAATGGTTTTGCCATGCGGGTTCCGACCAAAAACGTATCCGTTGTGGACCTGGTTGCCGAACTGGATCAGGAAGTCACCGTTGAACAAGTGAATGAAGCATTGCGCAAAGCGGCAGAAGGAGAATTGAAAGGCATCCTCAACTATTCCGAAGAGCCGCTGGTGTCTGTCGACTACAACGGTGATCCTCATTCTTCCACCATTGATGCACTGTCCACGATGGTATTGGAAGGAAACATGGTGAAAGTTGTTTCCTGGTACGACAACGAATGGGGTTACTCCAACCGCGTTGTGGACCTTGCCAGCTACATTGCCAGCAAAGGTCTGTAAAGTTGAAAGATCAATAAGTTATACTAATTGAAAATATGCTATACTGATTTCGGAATTGAACCTGAAAAGAGGAGAACCTTTCTCCTCTTTCTCATGCATTAAGGAGGGAGTCCCCTTGAACAAGAAATCAGTCAAAGATGTGGATGTACGCGGAATCCGCGTGTTTTGCCGCGTGGATTTCAACGTTCCGTTGCAAAACGGAAAAATTACCGATGACACCCGGATTCGTGCGGCTCTTCCCACCATCCGCCATTTGGTGGAACAAGGTGCCAAAGTCGTGCTTGCCAGCCATCTGGGACGGCCGAAAGGAAAAGTGGTGGAGGAGTTGCGTCTGAATCCGGTGGCTGAAAGGCTTTCGGAATACTTAAAGCAACCGGTGATCAAAGTCGATGAAGTGGCAGGTCCGGAAGTGGAAGAAAAAGTATCGGCGTTAAAGAACGGAGAAGTGTTGCTTTTGGAAAACGTCCGTTTCCATCCCGGTGAAGAAAAAAATGACCCGGAACTTTCCAAAGCTTTCTCCCGTCTGGCCGATTTGTACGTCAATGATGCCTTCGGCGCCGCTCATCGAGCGCATGCGTCCACAGCCGGGGTGGCTGAATATTTGCCGGCCGTTGCCGGGCTTTTGTTGCAAAAGGAAATTGAAACGTTAAGCGGTGCGCTCAACCATCCGAAACGTCCATTTACGGCGATTATCGGGGGAGCCAAAGTGAAAGACAAAATCGGCGTCATTGAAAATTTGCTGGATAAAGTGGACCATTTGATCATCGGCGGAGGATTGGCTTATACATTTGTTCATGCCAAAGGATATGAAATCGGAAAATCGTTGTTCGATCCGGATAAAGTGGAATTGGCCAAATCATTCATGCAAAAAGCCGAAGAAAAAGGAGTCCGCTTTGAACTGCCGGTGGATGTGGTGGTTGTCGATGAATTCGGCCCCAATCCTTCCACGGTGAAAACAGTGGATATTGATCAGATTCCCGAAGACATGGAAGCGGTCGATATCGGCCCCAAAACGAGAGAACGGTACAAGTCGATTGTGAAAGAGTCCAAGCTGGTGATCTGGAATGGCCCCATGGGCGTTTTTGAATTTGATCAATTTGCCAAAGGAACCAATGCCGTGGCCGAAGCCGTAGCAGAAAGCGAAGCCATGACCATTATCGGTGGCGGGGATTCGGCAGCAGCCATCAAAAAGTCCGGTTTGGCTGATCGGGTCGATCACATTTCCACCGGCGGAGGCGCATCCCTGGAGTTTTTGGAAGGAAAAGAATTACCGGGAGTGGCGGTGCTACAAGATCAATAACAGGAGGTTGCTTCGATGCGGAAGCCAGTGATTGCAGGAAACTGGAAAATGCACAAAACCATTGACGAAGCATTGCGTTTTGTCAAAGAGCTGAAAGAGACTGAGCTCCCTCAAGATGTGGAAACAGTTTTGTGTGCACCATTCCTGGCGTTGCCTGCATTGGTGGAAGAGACCAAAAACAGCGGGATTGGAATTGGTGCGCAAAACGCCCATTATGAAGAACAAGGCGCATATACCGGTGAAGTGAGTTTGCCGATGTTAAAAGCCACAGGCGTGCAATACGTGATTTTGGGCCACTCGGAGCGACGCGCCTATTACAATGAAACGGATGAAGACGTGAACAAAAAAACCAAAGCGGCCCACGCCCACGGCTTGATCCCGATCGTATGCGTCGGGGAAGTGTTGGAAGAAAGAGAAAGCGGCAAAACCATGGAAGTCGTTGCCGCACAAGTGAAAGCCGCAGTTGAAGGGCTTTCTGCCGATGAAATGAAGAAAACGATCATTGCTTATGAGCCGGTTTGGGCCATCGGCACCGGAAAAGCTTCCACGGCTGAAGATGCGGAGGAAGTATGCTCTTTCATCCGGAGCACCATTTCCGACCTGTATGATTCATCCGTGGCCGAAGCGGTGCGGATCCAATACGGCGGCAGTGTGAAACCGGAAAACGTGGCTTCCTTCATGAAGCAGAAAAACATTGACGGAGCGTTGGTGGGCGGAGCCAGCTTGAAGCCGGATTCGTTTGCATCGTTGGTAAGTCAGGCAAGTGAAGGTGAGAAACAATGAACCGACCGAAACCAGTGTTGTTGTGTATTTTGGATGGTTTTGCCCTCCGTGAAGAACGGGAAGGAAATGCCGTCAAGCAAGCCAACAAACCGAACTTTGACCGCTATTGGAACGAATATCCGCATGCAACGCTCGAGGCCAGCGGGGAAGCCGTCGGTCTGCCTGACGGACAAATGGGAAACTCCGAAGTGGGGCATTTGAATATTGGTGCCGGACGGATTGTGTATCAGGATCTGACCCGGGTGACCTTAGCGATTGAAGACGGCAGCTTCTTTGAAAACGAGGCGTTCCTTCAAGCCATTAAACACGTGAAAAAGAACCAAAGCCGCCTCCATTTGCTCGGATTGCTTTCTGATGGCGGGGTGCACAGCCACATCAATCATTTGTTCGCGCTTCTGGACCTGGCTGCCAAAGAAAAAGTGGATGAAGTTTATGTGCATGCGTTTTTGGACGGGCGCGACGTGGCACCGGACAGTGCCGTCCGATACATCCGGCAGTTGCAGGAAAAAATGGATGAAGCCGGTGTCGGCAAGATTGCCACGGTTCAAGGACGTTATTATGCGATGGACCGTGACAAACGGTGGGACCGGGTGGAAAAATCCTATCGTGCCATGGTTTATGGTGACGGACCCCGGTCCGGCGATCCGGTGGAAGCAGTACAAGCCTCCTACCAAGAGTCCGTCTATGACGAATTTGTTGTCCCGACGGTCATCGTGGATGAAAACGGAGAGCCGGTCAGCCGAATCCGCGATCATGATGCAGTGATTTTTTACAATTTCCGTCCGGACCGGGCGATTCAACTTTCCCTCGCTTTTACTGATCCGGACTTTGACGGGTTTGACCGCGGTCCGGGGCATCCGCAGGACCTGGCTTATGTCTGCCTGACGCATTACAGCGATGCGGTGAACGGGGAAGTGGCTTTTAAACCGACTGATCTCGTCCAAACGCTCGGGGAAGTGGTCAGCCGGCATCAGCTGAAACAATTGCGGATTGCAGAAACCGAAAAATACCCGCATGTCACTTTTTTCTTCAGCGGTGGACGGGAAGAGAAGTTTCCGGGCGAAGAACGGATTTTGATCAATTCGCCGAAAGTGGCGACTTACGACTTGAAGCCCGAAATGAGTGCCTATGAAGTGGCCGATGCGCTTTGTAAGGAAATCGAGGCGGAAAAACATGATGTGATTATCTTGAACTTCGCCAACCCGGACATGGTGGGCCACTCCGGAAAACTGGAACCGACGATCCGGGCGGTGGAAGCCGTTGACGAATGCTTGGGGAAAGTGGTCGACCTGACAATCGAAAAAGGCGGAGTGGCTGTGATCATCGCCGATCACGGAAACGCAGACATGGTGGTGAATGAAGACGGAAGTCCGCACACGGCCCATACCACCTTCCCGGTTCCTTTTATCGTGACGAAAAAAGGACTGGCTCTGCGGGAAAAAGGGATCTTGGCGGATGTATCTCCGACCCTGCTCCATCTGTTAAACATTGAACAACCTGAAGAAATGACAGGAAGATCGATGATCAAATCCAAATAAAAGTGAGGGATCAAGCAAATGACAACCATCATTGAAGTTTATGGCCGCGAGGTTTTGGACTCCCGCGGAAATCCGACAGTGGAAGTGGAAGTCGTATTGGAATCCGGTGCAACGGGACGTGCCATTGTACCGTCCGGTGCATCGACCGGTGCTTATGAAGCCGTGGAGTTGCGCGACGGGGATGAAGAGCGTTTCTTGGGCAAAGGGGTGCTCAAAGCCGTTCAAAACGTAAATGACGTGATTGCCCCCCAACTCACGGGAATGGATGCACTGGATCAAGTGGCCATTGACCGTGCCCTGATTGAATTGGATGGCACCGAAAACAAAGGAAACCTGGGGGCCAATGCCATTTTGGGAGTATCCATGGCGGTTGCGCGCGCTGCCGCAGAAGCTCTGGGAGTTCCGTTATATACTTACTTGGGCGGATTTAACGCCAAAGTGCTGCCGGTTCCGATGATGAACATTTTAAACGGCGGCGCTCATGCCGATAACAATGTGGATATTCAAGAATTCATGATTATGCCGGTCGGTGCGGAAAGCATGCATGAAGCAGTCCGGATCGGCGCCGAAATCTTCCATAACCTGAAAAAAGTGTTGAAAGAAAAAGGTTATGCAACCGGTGTGGGTGACGAAGGTGGATTCGCCCCGAACTTGAGCTCCAACGAAGAAGCACTGTCCACGATCGTCACAGCCATTGAACGTGCCGGATACAAACCGGGAGAAGAAATCATGCTGGCGCTCGATGTGGCTTCCAGCGAAATCTACCGTGACGGCAAGTATCACTTTGCCGGGGAAAACATCAGCCGCACTTCCGAGGAAATGATCGATTTCTATGAAGAATTGATTTCAAAATACCCGATCATCTCCATTGAAGACGGTTTGGCAGAAGACGACTGGGATGGATGGAAAAAAATGACCGAGCGTCTGGGTGACAAAGTGCAACTCGTCGGGGACGACCTGTTTGTCACCAATACCACCCGCCTCAAAGATGGAATCGAAAAAGGCGTCGGCAACTCCATTTTGATCAAAGTCAACCAAATCGGCACACTCACCGAAACCTTTGATGCGATTGAAATGGCAAAACGCGCCGGATATACCGCAGTGATCTCCCACCGCTCCGGGGAGACCGAAGACACCACCATTGCAGACATCGCCGTTGCAACCGGTGCCGGCCAAATCAAAACCGGGGCACCTTCCCGCACGGACCGTGTGGCCAAATACAATCAATTGATCCGCATTGAAGATCAATTGGGTCATATCGCTCAATACCCGAAGCGTTCCGCTTTTTACAACCTGCGCTCCATCGAAAAAGAATGACATGACATCCCATAAAAGGCACCGGGAATGTTTCCGGTGCCTTTTTTGTTGGAATGACCGACGGCTTCTTGTCCGCTGGCGCCGGATTATTGAAATGCCGCTTCGAATGTGGTAAAGTCATCTAGAGAGACGGCAAGGAGGTTGTGAACGTGGCGCTTGTTTCAAAATGGGTCCTTGCAATCATCTGCATCGGATTGATTGTCGTTATCCTGCTGCAACCTGGAAAGAGTGCAGGATTGTCCGGTGCGATTGCAGGTGGAGCTGAACACCTGATGGGAAAAGCAAAAGCACGCGGTTTGGATGCGCTGTTGCACCGGTTAACCGTGGTGTTGGGAGCCTTGTTTATTATTGTTGCTTTGGTCGTTGCTTTCTTTTTGAAGTAATCTGAACCCGGAATTCCTTAAGAGACTTCTTTAAGGAATTCTATTTTATTTTTTTAAAAAAAGACTTGCCAAAAGGATAAGGGCATGCTATTATAATAAATGTCTGGTGACCATAGCGGAGGGGATCCACCCGTTCCCATCCCGAACACGGAAGTTAAGCCCTCCAGCGCCGATGGTACTTGGGGATGACCCCTGGGAG